>CAWUJQ010000440.1:0-3955 GCA_963922445.1 uncultured bacterium | reverse complement strand
TCGGTCGCGGTGGGCGCTTCGGTTTCGGTGGCCGCTTCGGTTTCGGTAGCGGCTTCCGTTGGAGCCTCGGTTTCAGTAGGCGCTTCGGTGGCGGTAGCGGCTTCGGTTGGCGTGTCCGATGGCATGGGCGTGTCTGTCACATCCTGCACCATCGACTCGACCGTGTCCGGGTCGTCCTGCACCATTGACGGCACCCCGGAACTCAGATCAACCCGGCCAAAACCGGGCAGTTCCACATCCAATACAGAGATGAACAGCGGTCGCCCGTCCACATCCACTTCTACGAAGATGCCGTCAATCTCACCCGTTGTAGACGCCTCCGCCAGTACAGGCAGCACATCACCGGGCAGCACCGTCGCCTCGGCTTCGTTGGTGTCTACGGGCGATGAGTAGACATCCACCGGCCCATCCCCAATCACCGTCACGGTATCCACCTGCCCCAATGCAGCCAGCACAGCAACGGCGTCAATCGTACCGATGGGCGGCGTCGGTTCTATTGTTGACGTGGGCGTGGGCGCTACCGACTGGCCATCCACCCGCTGAATGGAGTCCAGCCCGGCGATTTGCGTTTGCGCCGCCGGGATGAGGCTTTCGTCAGCCGGGGCCAGCAGCTCAGCCAATATCCAGCCTTCGGTGCCAGTCGGCAGCAGCACCAGCGTCCAGGCGTCGCCCACCTCATTGACGACCTCCCCCTGCACAATAACCGCTTCCCCTGGGTTGAGGCTGCCGACTGGCTCAAACTGCGTGCCGGGGCCGCTGCGGGCGTTCAGCGCTTGCCCGTTTGTCACGACAAAACCCCCCACACCAAACTGACGGTACGGTTCAAAGCCGACGGGCACATCCGTGGCCACAAAGCCTTCAGGCGTGGTGCTGGCCACAAACCCGATGGGCGTCAGTGTGGGCGTGGTGGACGGCGTGACCGTCAGTGTGGGGGATGGCGTAAAGGTATTGGTCGCTGTGGGTACCGCGTCCAGGTCAACCGCGCTTACCAACACCTGATCGTTAAGCAGTTGTTCGTAGGTGGCTGCATCAGGCAAGCTGACGAGTAACCCATCCAGGCCACCGGGCGCGTTGAGGTACTGACGAGCAACATCTGCGCTCACTTCGCCCACCCCGGCCACCAGCGGCGTTGTCGTCTCTGGCGCGACTTGCTCCGCATAGGCGCGTACATCTTCTGGCGTGCCTGCCAGCAGCGCAATGACGGCAAACTCGTCTAGCGATTCCAGATCAAGCAGGGTGGGGCCGCCCCGCACATTGCCAGCCAGCACCGTTTCTGTATTCACGGCCAAATCACGCAGCGCCGCCTCACCCCCCGGCAAAAAGCCGATGATGTAATAGTCCTCATTAAACGTGAGGTCACGCCCACCAATCGCCTGGACAAATTCTGGGTCGGTCGTGATGTCCGTCATCAGGTCTTCTGCCCGGCTGATGCCAACCGGGTTACGCCCCACCAATACCGGAAAGCCGCCCTGCGCAATCGTGTGTTTGACCGTGGCTTCTAGGATGGGGTCAAGTTCAGCCGCGTTCGTCGGGCCGTACTCCACCGCGAACAGCACATAGTCACGCGGGGCAATGGTGCCGATGTTTTCAAACACCGCCGCTTGCCCGCCGCCCGCAAACTGGGCCGGGGGTTCATCGCCAAACAGGAAGAAGCCAAAGAACGGCGCAATCACCGCCGCCAATATCAACACTGCTGCCAAAATGCGCCCCAGCGGAATTTCACGGCGGCGCAGGCGTTGCCCGCGTGATTGACGCGGCTGGTCAGGGATAGCCTGCGTGCCGAGCAGGTCATCGTTGAGCAGTTCGTCGTCCCCAATAGACGCACGCTGCAAGGCTCGCTCATCGGAGGCAACCAGCCCTTGCAGCAGTTCCAGTTCGCGGGCCTGCTCATCGCTCAGTTCCACGCCCTCACTAACGCGCTCAGCTTCGACCCGAATTTCCGGCGCGCCCAGGGTATCGACCACACCCGGCAGGATGTTCTCCATGTCCGGGTCGGCGCTGGTGCTGCGGCTTAACCGCTGCCCGCGCTGCCGGAACTCGTACAGGCGCTCGTCCAGGTCATCTTCTGGACGGTTTTCCATGCGCCGCACATACGCCGTGGCCGATGTCTCCGCATCACCGATGGACACGCCTGTCAGGAAGTCCGGGCGTTGCGGCTCATTATCCTGTGGCATTGCCGGGAAGTCGTCTTCGTCTTCCGCAAACGCATCCTCAAAGGCTAACGCCCCACTCTCTGCGGAAACCTGCTGGTCGGGCAGGTCAAGTTCTTCGTCGTCAAACGTAGAAAGCAACTCATCCAAGTCTTGATACTGCTGCGCTGGTTCGGGTTCGGGGTCAGGTTCCGGCTCAAGGTCAAGCTCCGGCTCCTCCTCGAACAAGTCGGCATCGCTGAGGTCTGCGAACAGGTCGTCATCGGCCAGGGTTGCCCCCACCTGTGCCTGATCGAATGCAAACGGGTCGGCCTCGTCGTCCTGGTCAAGGTCACCGCTCATTAACCCAGCCAAGAAGGCATCAACCGCCGCCGCGTCGTCTTCTGGTTCATCTTCTTCGGATTCCGCCTCGTTCACCGCCCCGGTAAGGCCCGTGCGCGTGAGCCGCAGCATTTCCTCGTCGCTCATCCCGCCAAATTCATCATATGGGGCGGCGGGTTCTATGTCGGCGTTGTCTTCAACCTCGTCAATAAAGCCGAAGTCATCATCCTCAAGGCCGCCCAGTTCCCCCGTGAAGCCGGTGCTAGCCCGTTCATCGTCCGCATCGCCCACGTCATCCAAAAAGCTGAAGTCGTCGTCATCTTCGTCTTCGCTCATGGCGTCCGTCAGCCCGGTGCGCGACTGCTGCAAGATTTCTTCGTCGCTCATCTGCGCAAACGCGTCATACGGCTGAACTGAATCATCAACGGCGTCAGGGTCAAGGTCTTCCAAAAAGCCGAAGTCCACCTCGCCTTCGCCCAGTTCCCCGGTGAAGCCTGTGCTGGCGCGCCCTCCGTCGTCCTGGCCCCCAAAGTCGTCCAAAAAGCTCAGATCATCATCGTCGTCTTCGTCGCCCATCGCGTCCGTCAGCCCGGTGCGCGACTGCTGCAAAATTTCTTCGTCGCTCATCTGCGCAAACGGGTCGTATGCCTGTTGGCCCTCGTCGGCGTCGCCAACATCGTCTAAAAAGCCGAAGTCGTCGTCCTCGGCATCGCTCTCGTCCAACATGCCGGTAAAGCCCGTGCTGACGCGCTCATCGTCGCTGTCGTCGCCAACATCGTCCAAAAAGCTCAGATCAACATCGTCTTCGTCGTCTTCATCGTCGCCGCCCATCGCGTCCGTCAGCCCGGTGCGCGACTGCTGCAGAATCTCTTCGTCGCTCATCTGCGCAAACGGGTCGTACACCTGTGGGTCGTCGTTCTCGTCGCCAACATCGTCCAAAAAGCCGAAGTCAAGCGCGTCGTCGTCGTCCGCGCCCAGGGCACCCGTGAACCCGGTACTCACGCGGTCGGTTTCAATGCCGTCGTCGCCAATGTCATCCAAAAAGCTCAGATCAACATCGTCTTCGTCGTCCTCATCGTCGCCGCCCATCGCGTCCGTCAGCCCGGTGCGCGACTGCCGCAGAATCTCCTCGTCGCTCATCTGCGCGAAGGGGTCATAGGGCTGCTGGTCGGCATCCCCAGCGAGATCAAACGCCTCGTCGTCGTCTTCAACCTCATCTAAAAAGCTGAAGTCAATCGGGTCTTCGCCGTCGATGTCGCTCTCACCGTCCGCGTCAGCATCCTGCCGCCAGGAAAGCATCCCCGTGAAGCCCAACTTAGACGGGTCACCGCCCAGGTTGTCGCCGTCTTCGTCGCCCGCTTGCTCCCAGTCGAAGCGGTCATCGTCACCGGGCGGACGCTCATCATCCCCGTCGCCCCCGGCCTCGGACTGACGCCAGTTCAGGTCACCCGTAAAGCCCAGGCGACCGGACTCCCTACGCGCTT
>CAWUJQ010000439.1:0-3972 GCA_963922445.1 uncultured bacterium | reverse complement strand
GGCGTATCGGCCCGTTGACCGGGCCGTTGATGACGATGAGGGCTGTCTGCGCCGGAACAGCAGCGATGACCTGGCCCGTCCTGACATCGGGTTCGCTCCACAACCGGGCACCGTTAAGTGCAAGGGCGGTGGGGGCCGCGACGCTGTTACAGTCGCCTCGGAGCGTCCCGGCAATAGCGGGAACCCATACGCCGAAGGCGTCATCTATGGCAACATTGACCCGGTTGCCGCGTACCGCCACGACCGGGTACACCTGCCCCGGTTGTAGAATAGCAACCGTACTCTGTGGGCCGGGCATGAGCGTGTCTGTCCCGCGAATGGTTCTGGTGGGCATGAAGCCACAGGCTGGAGGCTGCGCCATGGCCCCAGGTAGCACAGTCGCCATCGCTCCGATAGCGACCAGCACAAGCAGCCATCTGTAACTCATGGTTAACATACAAACCTTCCTTTTCAACTGATCCCCAATGCTTACAGGATGGTATGGGCACACGGCAGGGGTATGGCTGAATTGTGGCGACAATGTGTCGCTGCCTGATGCGTCGCAAAATTCCCCGAGCTGATCCAGCACAAATTGCACGTCGGCTTCGTCAACCTGCCCGGATTGGTCGAGGTCGAAGATAGCTGCACTTTGCTCGATTTGGTTAAGTGCAGCTAAAGCGTCAGCCGGGTCCTTGTTGACATCCGCCGGGCAGGTTGGGGATACCAGCTCCGAGAGCGCGGCATCAAGCTGTAGGCGTGTCTTGACCACGCCATTCCGCAGGTGCTGAACGGGCGTCTCCGAAGATGCCAATCTATCCTGAATTTGCTCGATAGTCTTCTCCGGGTAAGCATGGCGCATCATGGCCCAGGCACCCGCAATGTAGGGGGATGACATGGATGTTCCCGCACGTTGCACATAACGATCCACTGGCTCGCTGGAACGATGCCCATTAGGCGAAAAATGAAGGGGATGGCCTTATCGCTCCCCCAACGGCCCCCATTGCCCAGTAGACGTACAATCCGCTCAGACTGAGGAAGATGAACGTGAGTATGACGGCTGGAATGATTGTCATCATGCGGACACCGCCTGTTCAATCGGTACCTGTCGCCCAAGTGCTGCGAGCACCACCACCAGCGCCATCCAGCCAAAGGCTGGGCGACCCCCACTAAGCGCCAGATTACCTGCTGCCGGTAAGCCGTACATCACGGTCATCACCCCGACGATCCAGTTGCGTGCCTGTTGTGAGGCCATACTCCCCGCTGCAACCAGCAACACCCCGCCCCCGTACCGTCGTCCACCTAGAGTGGTCGTTGGGGGCAACTGGCAAAGCGGCAGCACTTGGAGACGTCCGCGTACCCGAACCCGTTCCGGTTTCCTGTACTCGTCCGATGCCCGCCGCTCGATGCGGCGGTTGGCACTGTCGTGCGGTAGCGGTTTTTCGCAGGTATCGGAAGTAGTGGAATGTCAGGTTTGGATGACCGTATATGCCCGTTTGACCATCACTCAACGCGATGGCTATTGGTATCGCAAACGAGGAGATTTTTGCCGTATGTGGATAAAAGATGTCTTATTGGGTGATATAGATCAGGGGCAGGTCGAAGCCAATATTGCACTCAATGAAATTCTGTAGCGCCAATAACTCTTCCGGATTTGTTTCACGCACCAAGTCTATCAACACCGATCTGATACGTCGTTTCTGTATTTAGTGGATGGTGAAATTGCGATTTACAGCCATGTTTTCCCTCAAAAGTTTTCTCTAGATCATGCAATCCCAGTAAACTTTGGAACTCGGCAGTAAAATGCCCGGCCAGAATATTGGTGCAAGTCACAATTTGTGCCCGAATATTACCTCAGAGGTAATTGAGTTGATCCTCGTCTTTCCATAACCTTATCTCACATAAACCCATAATTCCGTTAGGGACAACCACAACCCTACACCCAATAACCATCATTGTATGTTTCTACGCGGGTTACGCCGCAACGGGATTATTGCCATCAGTTAATCGTGAGACACAGTCAAGAGGAGAGAAGACTATGAATATCATAGCAAAAATCACGAGTGATGTAGGTAAGCTAGCCCAAGGTGCAGTTCAGAAGGAAATCCATTCAAGATATGAGGCACTGCCGACCATTCCAATCGCGGACTTAAGGAGTTTAGCGGTCACTTTCAAGCGATTGTCAGCACAAGAGGCTGAAACCAAGCCGATAAAACTTAGCTTGATCAGAACTTATACGATCAATGGCAGGTCAGCGATGGGGCACGAGTTTCTATATGGCTACGATATGAAGGCGCAAATTTCTGCGGCTGTCAAAGCACTACAGGAGACTTTGGACGGTGACAAAGACCTGATCAAACAACTACGTGAAGTTATGGATAATAACGGTCAAGCCCAATCAGGCGATACCAGCCACGACATTACCAAACTATCTTTAGATGATCCCAAACAGTGGGCGATGTCCTGGTCTCCCATGCGAGACATTTATGATACGGGTAAGGCTCATCTAGACCGCTGGGCGAGCAGCCTTGTCGACCACGAAGCCGCTACGGAACAGTTTTGGCCGACCATTGCTACATATGGTCATGCATTTAACCTGCTTGTATTACAAAAAGCAACATCCGCAGACATCTCTATGCTCAAATCGAAATTCCAGACAGCATGGACTTCTGAAATGGATGATCTGGCGGAAAACGGGTTGTTGTATTTCATCGATTTTAGCATCTTCACAACGGTTAAGCCTCAGAAGGTGGATGGATCTACGCGCTTTACCCCAGCGACCATTACCTTGTTACAGCAACACCTAACAACCAAAGCGCTAACACCTATTGCTGTGCGGGTTTCTGGATATGAGGATAAAAATCATCAGATCTACACTGACCCCTCAAAGGGTTCTACCACACCATCCGCTTGGCTGTACGCATTGCAAGCAGCCAAAGTCTCGATAACCGTTTATGGCATTTGGCTTGGACACGTTTATCATTATCATATCGTGTCCGCTGCTATGCTTATGACATTGGCGGAAAACGTGCCGGATGGTCATCCTCTGCGTAAGCTCATCGATCCACAGTCAAAACATGTGATTGAATTCAACACGCTACTACTTCTTATCTGGAAAGCTATAGCCCCTCCAGCATCAATTGCGTCCGCATCGCAGTTTTTAGAGCTATCCAACACATTCGCTACGGGACGGGAATTTGGGGATGATGACCCAATTGCCACTTTAGAACGACACAATATTCGGGAAGCTGATTTCACAGAAAAAGAGCCTTGGGATAAGTACCCCATTGTCAAAGACTATCTAGAGGTTTGGCAGGCGACGGCGAAGTATATTAGTGCTTTTGTTGAAGAGACCTACAGTGATGATGCGGCTATTGTTGCTGATCAGGCACTGCAAGATTGGATAACGGCATCTGGCAATCCGGGTGGTGGAAACCTTAGGGGACTGCCAGAGATGACGAATAAGCAAGCGTTGAAGCAGGTGCTCACCAGCTTGATTTACCGCCTCACCATACATGGTGTTGGTCGCTTGAATAAAACGTCTCAGCCAGCTCTCTCCTTTGTTGCCAATTTCCCTCCCTGTCTACAGCAAGATGTAATCCCCAGTCCAAGCAGTAATTTTGACACCAAAGCATTGCTGCAATACCTTCCCAAGACTGGGACCATAGGCCGGATGCTTGAATTCTTGTTTTTGTTCTCATTTTCAACACCGGTAGAACCGCTCATCTCGGCTGAAGGTGTTGATAGCAATCTCTTCTTTGATGAAGGCTCACCTTGTAACGATGCCCTCGTAGCATTTCGACAGGACATCATAAGCTTCATGATGCGACATGAAGACGATAGCCATTACAAAGAAGGTGATGCTGTCATTCAACGGTGGCCGATGTCTATCGAAATATAAGATGCTATTACTTCTGAATCGTTCCACAATAATATCTGGGTGAGTACCGCGTTGGATTACCCATCGGAGAGACGACCCAAAAACTAGATTACCCT
>CAWUJQ010000438.1:0-4008 GCA_963922445.1 uncultured bacterium | reverse complement strand
TTACCAGGCTCCACCACAGGTCGTATTTTACCGTATCTCTAACATACAAGGGGTTTGGGGTGAGGTGAATATAATTTGTTACCCTATCGAGAAATAATCGCTTATGTCCCCTACCCTTGTAATCGCGCAGATGCTCAACGGGGTGCAGCTTGGCCTGATGCTGTTTTTGTTGGCGTCCGGCCTCACCCTGATCTTCGGCATCATGGATATGATTAACCTCGCGCACGGGTCGCTGTATATGTTCGGTGCGTACTTCACCGCCACCGTGACCACCGTTAGCGGCTCCTTTTGGACAGGCGTGTTGGCCGGGGCCGTTGGCACGGCGATAGTCGCTGTCGTGATTGAGGTGGCCATTATGCGCCGCCTGTACCGCCGTGACCATCTATCGCAAGTGCTGGCCACGTTCGCCATGATCCTGATTAGCAACGAGGTGGTACGCTTCATCTGGGGAGCGCAGCCCGTGCAGTTGAACTCACCGGAAGCGCTGCGCGGGCCGATTACGCTACCCCTGCTGGACATCCGCTACCCGGCGTATCGGCTGGTACTGATCGGCGTAGGGATTGCGATTGCAGTGCTGCTGTTCGTCGTGGTCAACCGGACGAAAGTAGGTATGTGGGTGCGGGCTGGTGCGTCTAACCGCGAGATGGCAATGGCGATGGGTGTACCCATCCGCGTGCTGTTCACCGCGATTTTCGCACTTGGTGCGGCACTCAGCGCGCTAGCTGGCGGACTCACTGGCCCGCTGCTATCCGTGCAGATTGGCATGGGCGAAAACATCCTCATTCTGACCTTCCTTGTGATCGTGATTGGCGGCATCGGTTCCATACGCGGGGCGCTGGTAGCGTCGCTGCTCGTCGGCATTGTCGATACCGCCGGGCGCGTGCTGATTCCAGTGATGATACGGCAGGCCAACCTGGGTGATTTCGGCACGAGTGTGGGCGGCACACTGGCATCTGTGCTGATTTACCTTATGATGGCGCTCATTCTGTTCTGGAAGCCTGAGGGCTTGTTCCCTGCCAGGAATTAACGTATGCGACTCAATCAACTTGGCATCGTAGCGCTGGTCGGGGTGCTGTTTGCGTTCCCGCCGTTAGCGCTTGCTATTGACGAACCCTTCTATATAACACTGCTCACACGCCTGCTGATATTTGCGTTGGCGGCCAGCAGCTTGAACCTGATTTTGGGCTACGGTGGGATGGTCAGTTTTGGACACGCGGCGTTTTTTGGCGTCGGTGGCTATGTGATTGGCATACTCGCCCAGAACGGCGTCTTTTCTGTGTGGGTGGGCTGGCCGCTGGCGGTCGTTGTGTCCGCACTGCTCGGACTTGTCATCGGGGCAATTAGCCTGCGCACGCGCAGCGTCTACTTTATTATGATTACGCTGGCCTTCGCGCAGATGTTGTTCTTCCTGTTCAACTCGCTGCGCGCCTATGGCGGCCAGGACGGTATGTCGTTTGATCGCTCTGTGGTTGGCCCCGGCATTGACCTGACGGACGGCACGATTTTCTATTATGTGGTGCTCGTGTTGATGCTGGGGTCACTTTACCTGATTTACCGCGTGATTCACTCGCGCTTTGGCCACGTGCTGCAAAGCATCAAAGCGAATGAAAGCCGCATGGCCGCGATTGGCTACCCCGTTTACCGTTACAAGCTGGTCGGCTTTGTGATTGGTAGTGCGCTGGCCGGGTTAGCCGGGGTGCTGAATGCCAACCTGAACACATTTGTGAGTCCCAATTCACTCGCATGGACGCTGAGCGGCCAAATGATGATGATGGTCATTCTTGGGGGAGTCGGTCGGTTTTGGGGCGGCACGATTGGCGCGTTTGCCTTCATCCTGATTGAAACGGTCTTGGAAAGCTATACCATCTATTGGCAGTTTGGGCTGGGGATTGTTCTGCTGCTCATTGTGTTGATTGCCCCCGGCGGCATTAGCGGGCTAGTACAAAGCGCGTTCACGCGCCTGCAACCCTCACCGGGAGCGCCTGCCACCACACCCGATCAGGTCACATCATGACAGCGCTGCTCGAACTCAAGCAGTTGTACAAGCACTTCGGCGGCCTCACTGTCACCGATCACTGCGACTTTGAAGTGCAGCCGGGTGAAATTCATGCACTGATTGGCCCCAACGGCGCAGGCAAAACCACCCTCATCGCACAGGTATCCGGGGCGCTGGCTCCCGATAGCGGGCACATCACCTTCGCGGGCCGGGACATTACGCGGCTGTCGATGGCGCGGCGGGTGCGGCTGGGATTGGCCCGCACCTACCAGATCACCAACATCTTTGACGGCTATTCCGTGTTAGATAACCTCGCGCTAAGTGTGCAAGCGCGTTCGGGCAGCAGCTTTCGCTTTTGGCAACCTGTCCGCAGTGAGGCCACCCTATTTAATGAAGCAGCGGCAATTGCCGAACAAATCGGGCTGGGCAGCCGCAAGGATGTCCTTGCCGGGAACCTGTCGCACGGGGAGCAGCGTCAGCTTGAGTTGGGGTTGGCGCTGGCGTCGGATGCCAAGCTGCTGCTGCTAGACGAGCCAATGGCAGGCATGGGCATGGACGAGTCCGGGCGAATGATTGAGTTAATTCGCAAGGTCAACCAAGACGTAACGATTCTACTCGTAGAGCACGACATGGATGCGGTGTTCCAGTTGGCGCACCGGATTTCCGTGCTGGTTTACGGCAACATCATCGCAACGGGCGCGCCAGAGGCGATCCGTGCAAACGCAGATGTGCAGCGGGCTTACCTGGGTGAGGAAAGCTATGACAACGCCACTGCTTAGCGTCCGTGAGTTAGAGACGGGTTACGGTGCAAGTCAGGTGCTGTTCGGCATTGACCTGACCGTACACGAGGGCGAAGTTGCAACGCTGCTCGGTCGCAACGGGATGGGCAAAACCACCACCGTCCGGTCTATCCTGGGCCTGCAAGAGCGGGTGACAGGCAGCATTGCATTTGCTGGCACACCCATTCACAGCCTTTCCCCACAGACGATTGCCCGAATGGGTGTGGGCATCGTGCCGGAAGGACGGCAAATCTTCCCTAACCTGACCGTGCGCGAGAACTTGATTGCGTTTGCGGCCAACCGCAGCGATTATACCAACCCCTGGACGCTGGATAAGGTCTACGGCCTGTTCCCGGAACTGCGCGCCCGTGAACGTAACCTGGGCAATCGCTTATCCGGGGGGCAGCAGCAAATGCTGGCCATTGGCCGCGCCCTGATGACCAACCCGCGCCTACTCATCTTAGATGAAGCGACAGAGGGACTGGCCCCCATGCTGCGTGAACAAATCTGGGAGGTGCTGCGCACGATCAAAGCGGGCGGGCAAACGATCCTCATCATCGACAAATACCTGGATAAGCTCATTCCACTGGCAGACCACCACACCGTCATTGAGCGCGGGCGCGTGGTGTGGCAGGGCAGTTCCGTTGAACTCGACGCGCAGCCGGACATCTGGCAGCAGTACCTGGGGGTGTAGCGTGGCCGTCAATGCCTATTATGAGCGGGCCTATACCACCACAGGCGGCATCGTGAACGTGCCCGCACTGTTCGAGGGCTGGCTGCGCGATAGTGAAGCGGCACGAAATGCGTTGACGTGTCATGTTGGCGTACCCTATGGCACGGCCAACCGTGAGACGGTTGACCTGTTTATCGCTCAGGGGAGTTCACGCTGGGTCATATTCATTCACGGTGGCTACTGGCGTCGGATGACGGCAGGCCATTTTTCCTATTTAGCGCCGCCGCTGGTCGCTGGGGGCTGGAACGTGGCCATGCTCGAATACGATCTGTGCCCCGCCGTCACACTGGCCACCATCACAGAGCAGTGCCGCCAGGGATTTTCATGGTTGTGTAAGCACGCAGCCGATTACAGCAGCGGCTGCGACGAACTGGTCATCAGCGGGCACTCGGCGGGAGGGCACCTCACCGCGATGATGCTGGCCACGGACTGGGCGGCGCGTGGGGTAAACGCAAACGTCATCAAAGGTGGGATTGCCATCAGCGGCCTGTTCGACTTAG
>CAWUJQ010000437.1:0-4025 GCA_963922445.1 uncultured bacterium | reverse complement strand
GTCACGCTTGCTATTGACATTGGTTCATTGATGCTTGCCGAAGCTGCGCTCAGCTTTTTGGGGCTGGGTGTGCAGCCGCCAACACCCACCTGGGGCAACATGCTCAGCAACTCACGAGAATTTATCCGTTCAACTAACGGTTGGCACCTCGTCGTGTTCCCCGGCCTGATGATTACGATCTCGGTGTTATGCCTTTATGTCATCGGTGACGGCATTCGCGACGCGTTCGACCCCACGCTTGACTATCAGTAGGCCCAATTAGCGGATTGGTTCGCTCGGCGTCATCTCGTGGATGAATACAACACCGTCCATCAACAGCGACCAATCTGCTTGCATGGCTTCGTAGTTCCAGTGCGGCGTGCCAACCCACTCGTCATTACCTTCATTCGCTTTCAAATCGAGAAAAGCGATTTCGTAACCCAACCCGGTCATCGTCGCCTCAAATGAGCCAGGAATAGGCGTTGGCACGGGCAGCACGCGCTGTGTGCGCAAGTCCAGGTAAGTGCCAGCCGCCGACGTAAAGTTGATTGTGTAGAGCGCCTCGCCTAGCCCATAGCGGGCGACATCACCGGCTGTTGTGTGACTCGGATAGACAAGGGGGACATCCTGTAGACTGCGGGCGGTGTGCAGGTTGCGCACACTGTGATAGCCCGCCGTCCAAACGATTAGCTTTTCGTGCGGGTAACGCTCGTTTGCAAGCCATAGCAAGTTCTCCCCCATTTGCACATCGCGCGCAATGTAGCCGTCAGGTATCGCCTCAAAGTGCCACATCTCATTGGCGTAGACCGCCGTACTCGCCAGCACTTGCAACCAATAATCGGCGTTGGGGTCACCACTTGCAGCGATTGCGCCTTGCAAGCGGCCAAGCACACCAAAGAAAACCGTTTCCTCGTCTGCGGGCGGCTTGGACGGAATACGCTCCGCTAGATCGCGCAACCAGCGTAAAAACACCCTGCCTTCTAATGCTTCCAGCGTAGTGATATTCAGCGCTGTGGTATAAGCAACTAAATCATCGGCAATGTATTGATAGGCAACATCAGTCAGTTGGATGTCCATACCTGTCAAGATGAGTGAATCTCGATGGGCATCCAAGTAAGCCAGCAGTGGTCGCATCTGGTGAGTTTCGCCCCAAACAGGCAGGATGCATTCGGCTGCCGGGAGGCGCTGCTGCCAGTGCTTCTCACAGTCATATAGGCCGCTCTCAAATACAAGCACATTGAAGCCCATCTGCTCGTGTAAAAATCGCACGAGCCGCGACTTCAGCAAAAAAGTTGCACCATCGCCGTGGGTTTGCTCCCCCAACATGACCACCCGCGCATCGCCAATGGCAATGCGCAGCGGTTCAAGGTCGCTGTAGTCATCATCTTGAGGGACAATTGTGCGAATGGGCGTTGCTGCATCGTCCAGCCAACGCCCCGCAGCATGTTGTGATTGCGCTGTAGAAGCCTGTGCGGTGATGAGCCACAACAGGCTTCCAATTAAGCAGAGGCGGCGCATACGACCGCGCCCTAGAAGGGCAATGTCAGGGTCGGGTCTTGCGGGATATTGTTAAAGCGGATTTCAAAGTGCAGGTGCGGCCCGGACGAGTTGCCCGTGTTGCCCACAGCGCCAATCACCTGTCCGGCTCCCACATCCTGTTGACAGCCGACGTTCACGCTGCTCAAGTGGCCGTACAACGTCATATAAGGTCCCTGGGCAACGACGACTGCATAGCCGTAGCCATAGCTGTTCCAGCCTGCAAACACCACCCGTCCGTTTTGGGCTGCATAGACGGGCGTTCCCACCGAAGACGCCAGGTCAACACCTGTGTGATAGCCGGTAAAGCCACGCATCCAACTGTAGTTGTTGATGGGGGATACCCATGTGCCGTCGCCGGGCGGTACTGCAACGCGCCCGCAGGAGCCGCCACCGCCGTCGAAGGTCACAAAACCGCCCCCGTTGGGATCAGCACCGCCGCTGCCCGCTGCCTCTACGGTGATGTTGCCCGCAAATGGATCGAACGGCTCAGCCTTGCCACCAGGGATCATAATAGGGGTGCCGCTTGCGGGAACGCTGTTGGGTTCCAGGCCGCGTAGCTGTGGGTTGTACTCAGAGTCGATAATGACAAACGCATTATCAACTTCGTACTCCTGGGCATAGTCAGCCAGGGTGCGGCTACCCACGTGCTGGTTGATATACACACCATCCACAGGCGGAATGTTGATGGTGCGACCGACGGCCAACACCTGTGCGATGTCACGCGGGTTCGCCCACACGACGGACTCCGCCGCTACACCAAACTTGGTCGCAATGGAGTTGATGGTGTCGCCGTTTTCAACCGTATATTGGATGACTTCACCGCGGGGCCGGTCGGGGATAATCGTAAATGGTGCATAGGGATTGCGCACGACCCGCACACTGTCCACAGCCTGCTGAACTAGCGGCAGCTCTAAGATCGACTGCGCCTGAGCCGGGCTGATCGTCGGTTGGGCCACAGATTCCCCGTCACGCTGTGTTGCATCCCCAGCACTAGACAGCGTGCTGGTCGGAATCAAAGCGGCGGAGGTCGGTTCAGGCGTTGAAGTCGGTTCCTGTGCCACCACTTCAGCTTCATTTGTGGGGATTGGTGCGGGCGTGTCGGTTTCGGCAGGCGGCAAAAAGATCAGGATTACCGCCAGGGCGGTTAGCACCATTGCGCCTAGCAGTGCAAACACACCAACGATGCGCCGCCACGCGGGGAGTGCATCTGCACGCTTAAGCTGACCAACATCACGCCGCATGAGGGACGGACTGGTGTCATCCTCACTAATGGGCGGCTCGTTGATCTGCACAGCGGTCATGACCTGCGACTTGGATGGATTCGTGTCATCAAGGGTTACAGGGGGTTCGTCAATCTGTACGGCCCGCATCAATTGCGACTTCGACGGATTCGTATCGTCTGGCGCAATGGGTGGTTCCTGGTTCAGGTCAATAGGTTCGGAAAACTGCTCGTCGTTATTGGCTGCGTCGGATGGCTGTTGTGGCTGCATCAAGCGCCTCACAGGTTATGAACTAGACTAGGGTGCTATCCACCGGAGCGCAATCCTAGCGCAGAGACTGTGGAGCCACAAGTACGGTTCTACCCCGTCAAGTAGATGGATCGCAAGATGTTTAGCCCGGTGATGAGCAGCATAATCAGCACAATCTGCCGGAAGCGGTCAACATCAATGTACTTATAGGTGTATAGTCCCAACACCATACCCACTAGGGCAACAGGCAAGGCCATCAGGTAGTTACTCATGACGGGTTGTGTAAAATTGCGGCTGAGCATGTGCGTGAACACCAATACGATACCCTTCAAGAGGAAGAAACCCTGCAAATTGCTGCGTGTGACATCCGGCGTCCAACGGCGCACATCTGCATAGATCACAATGGGTGGCCCTCCCACATTATAGGCCCCTGTCATCAGGCCACTCAGGAAGCCAGCAACGCCGCTCCAACGGTCGGTGGCCAGATGCGGCAACGTGGGTGCAATGAGTGCGTAAAGGGCGTAGGTGATGACGATGAATGCCAATAGGGTTAGCATCGTAGACTCGGAAATGGCTTTGGATTCTGCCAACCAGTTTCCGGCAGGGATGCCAAACAAACCCAGCAATGCCATCAGCCCAAGCGTGCGAATCGCCAGCGAATGACGCAGGCGGAACAAAATAATCATCTGTACAGTGGTTCCCAGAAGGGTGACCAGGGGGCGCGCCTCAGCAAGACCGAAAACGGCGCTTACAACGGGCATCATAATCAGCCCCATGCCAAAACCAGAGACGGTTTGCGTGAACACAGCCACAAAAACGATGGCTAAGAGAATGATGGTTGCACTCATGAAAGGTGTGGTGTCCCGTAGCTGTATAGCCTTCGTTCGGGATTGTAACACCGAAGCGAGGGAAGCAGAAAAGGCAACCTTCGCGAGGGTGCCCTGATACATGCTAGACTGTTGCTCTCCACCAACTACTGATTCGCGGTATCCGTTGCTGAACTGGGTTCTTCATGAACCTCCGATGCATCAGACACAT
>CAWUJQ010000436.1:0-4026 GCA_963922445.1 uncultured bacterium | reverse complement strand
GGCCTGGATAAACGCGGCAACGTCATCGTAGCCAAGTGCGCCTGTCATCGGGCCTTGTTTGGTGACGGCGAGTGCGCCGCAGGCATTGGCCCACCGGGCAGCAAGGTGCGGGGAGTCCCCGGCCAGCCAACGGACGAGAAAGCCCGCGTCAAAGCAGTCGCCTGCGCCTGTGGGGTCAACTTCGCTGACGACAAAGCCGGGGACGTGGGTTTTTTCCCCGCCCGCGTAGACGGTACAGCCATCTGCGCCCTGCGTGACGATGATAATACGATCTGGTTTGGCGTCGGTGAGTTGGCGCACGGTACTATCGGCGTCCGCTGCACCTGTGAGCAGCAGCAGTTCCTCTGCTGTGGGGATGAATACATCCGCAGCCGCGACGAACGGTGCAAACGCGACCCTGGCTTGTTCTGGCGGCAGCAGTTCGGGGCGCAGGTTAGGGTCAAAGCTGAAGCGCGCACCGCTTGCGATTGCCATATCGAGCGCCGCCTGCCCGGTTGCGAGTGCTTGCTTACTCATGGACAGGGTAGACCCCATCAGATGTAGGCAGCGCAGCCCCTCGAAAAGCGTCGGGTCAAGTCGCTCTGGTGAGAGGTCACCGCCTACGCCCAGGCTAAACACAAAATTGCGGCTGCCGTCCGCGTTGTAGGCAATGAAGGCAGCCCCGGTTGCGCCAGTGTCGGCAATGTGGACGCCGCGTGTGTCAATACCGTCTGCGTGTAGCTGGTTCAACTGGCAGCGCCCGAAGGCGTCGTTGCCCACGGTGCCAACAGCACCGACCTTTGCCCCCATGCGGGCAGCCTGTGCCGCAAAAATAAACGGCGCACCGCTGGGATAGGGGCCAGTGAACGGCCCCGGCTGGTCAAGCGGCTGGCCAACATCCGTCCGCATGATTTCGACCAGGGCTTCGCCAACGGTGAGCAAATCCAGCGTCATGCCTCAGTTCCGATAACATCTGGTGACCCCATGATGTACTTCACAATGAGGTCTTCTGTCGCATCGGCACGTGGCATATCGGCCACTTTGCGCCCGCGCAGCATAATCACCATGCGGTCGGCCACGCCGAGTACGTCTTGCATGTTGTGGCTGATAATCACCACGGGGATGCCTTCTTCGCGCAGTGAGTGAACCAGTGAAAGTACCTTACGCTGTTCGGGCACGCCGAGCGCGGCGGTTGGCTCGTCCATGATGACCAGTCCGGCGTCCCAGTAGATGGCGCGGGCAATGGCAACGGCCTGCCGCTGCCCACCGGAAAGGCGCAGCAGCTTTTGTGACAGGTTTGGCAGGTGAATGTCCAGGCGGTCAAGCACTTTGGATGCTTCTTGGCGCATGTAGGCATCATCTGTGACGGGAATGAAGCCAAGCAGGTTCTTCATCTTCTCTTTGCCCAGGAACACGTTCGCGCCCACGTCCAGCTTTTCGGCCAACGCTAAGTCCTGGTAAATCGTTTCGATGCCCATCTCACGGATTTTGGCGGGTGGCGCATCCTGGATAGCTTCGCCTTTGTACAGAATTTGGCCCTGGTCGGATTTGTACACGCCGCTAACACACTTAATCAGCGTGGACTTGCCCGCACCGTTGTCGCCAAGCAGGGCAACGACTTCGCCCGGATGCACGTCTAGCGAGACGTTATCCAGGGCGGTGAGGCCACCAAAGAACTTTGACACGCCCTGGATTTGCAGGACGGGGTGGGTTGATTTGTCCATAACTAGTGTGCCTCCCGCTTCACTTGACGCGCTTCCAGCCATTCTTGTAGCTGATTGACCAGCACCGCGATGATAATAATCATGCCGACGACGATGAACTTCCACAGGGACGGCACATTCAAAATCGTCAGGCCAGTTTCTAGCACGCCGATAATCAAAGCACCCACGACTGTGCCCATAATCTTGCCTTCACCACCAAATAGGCTCGTTCCGCCGATAACGACGGCTGCAACCGAGTCCAGCAGGGCGGCTTCGCCGCTGTTGGGTGCCCCCGCCGTAAACCGGAACACATGCAGCACGCCCGCAACACCTGCCGTGAACGAGGCCAGCACGTAAATCCACATGAGGTGACGGTCTACATTGATACCCGCGCGGCGGCTGGCCTCGGCGTTATCGCCAATGGCGTAAGTGTGACGGCCAAACTTGGTTCGGGCAAGCACAAACGCAAAGACCAACACCACAACCGCTGTAATCACAACCGGATAGGGCAAAAGCCGTTCCAGGCCGCGCAGTTGCTCACGCGTGAGGTCAGCAGGTTGGTTGAACCACGTAATGCCAAAGCCGGGAATGCGATATAACAGGCTGCCGTTACCCACCGCCCGCAGCGATTCGCGCACAACGGACGGAATATCACCAACGACGTTCTTGCCGTCTGTGAGCAGGAACGCTGCGCCGCGAACGATGCCGAACATGCCGATGGTGGCGATAAATGGCGGAATCCGAAGGCGGGCCACCAGCAGGCCGTTAATCACGCCGGGCACGATGGAGACGAGCAAGCCCGCGATTACGCCAAACGAAATGGCCACGCCAGACCCCATGCCCGCATCGCCCAGGTCACGCATCACGGTCGCCGCAATCACGGACGCCAACCCCACCGTCCAGCCAATGGACAGGTCAATCCCGGCGGTGATGATGACGTAGGTTTGCCCCAATGCCATCAGTAGAATAAGCGTGGACGAGACGAGCATACTGCTGATGCTGCGGGGTGTGAGGAAAACCGGATTGATGGCGGTAATAATGCCGATCAGAATCAATAAAAACACCCAGGACCAATATTGAACGAGCAAGCGCAGCAGCGTTTCCTGGGCGTTGGCGCGGGGCTGCGTGGGTTTTTGTTTTTCAGCAGTTACGGATGCCATGTGCGATCTCTGTAGGGATTAACCAGCTAGGTGTTTATGAACGGGCATCAGGGGGCTGTTTGCAGCGACTTAGGATAAAGTCAGCGGACGCAGCAGGCTGCGTCCCTACAATCAATGTGATTTGTAGGGGCCGACGAACGTGCCGGCCCGCAGACCTTACCAAACATCCCCTGATGGGTTGTGCTTAGCGCAGGACGCGCTTACTCTTCGCGATAGATGAAGCGGGAGATTTCCGGATCATCCACATTGTCGATGTTCATGACGGCATAGCCGGTGGGCAGGCGCTTGGGGAAGCTGCTTACGCCACGATGGTCGGCTACCGCGTTGATGACGGCGAAGAAGCCCATGTCCCCCGGCTTTTGCGCGATAACCTGCGTGACCGTGCCGTCGCGCAGCAGTTCGATGGCGAAAGCAGAAGCGTCGAAGGCGACAACCTCAACTGCACCACCCAGGCCCGCGTTCTGAACAGCCGCGCCAGCACCCTGCGCGCTAAACGTGTTGGCACCGAAGACGCCAACAACATCCGGGTTGGATTCCAGGACAGCCGTGGTTTGCTGCTGAGCAGTGTTTACGTCGTTTTCGTTGTAGTCAACGCCAACCAGTTCCAGGCTACGGGCTTCCGCAGCGGCCACACAACCCTGCTCACGCTGGTCTGTGGTGGAAATGCCGGGGCGCACGTTCTGGATGTAAATCTGAGCGCCTTCGCCCAGGGCATCCGCCAGGGTGTTGCAGGCGATTTCGCCGCCCTGTGTGTTGTCGGAACCAATGTAGCTAAGCGGGAAGGTGACTTCGCCGTTGACGTAGTCGCCATCACCGATGAAGGTGTCTACGGAGATCACGCCGATGCCAGCATCGTTCACGTTTTCCAATACCGGGATCATCTGCTCACTGTCGGTGGCAGCCGTAATCAGGTAGTCGATTTCGCCGCCAGCAACCAGCGCTTCGATGATGGGCGTCTGAACGGTGGGGTTGAACTCTTCGGGGTCTTGGCGCACGGTCTCGATGCCGAAAGCGGCAGCAGCGTCGTCAACACCAACGGCCATGCTGATGTAGAACGGGTCTGGGTTTACGCCCGGTACAAAACCAACTGTCAGGTCGAGTTCTTCATCGGGGGTGCGCTCAGATTCGGTGTAGATGAAACGGGAGATGTCCGGGTCGTCGACGTTGTCGATGTTCATCACGGC
>CAWUJQ010000435.1:0-4030 GCA_963922445.1 uncultured bacterium | reverse complement strand
GGGAAGGGCGTGGGTGGGGCGCACGCGGTCAGCACAAACACGATCCCCGTCAACAGCACACGCATCGCGTAGCCGTCAGGAAGGCAGCACCCACGGGCCAACCAGCCCCCGTGAGCGCATACTGAGGCCAACAAACAGGTTAAACAGGGCAATCATCGCAAAGGCGATGGCCGCCGCGCTGTCGTCGCGACCGCGCAACTGCGTGAACATACCCGGTATAATGACGAGCAGCCATCCCATGTAGATGAAGTAGATGTTGGTGCGGCCATCGGCGGGGGTGTAGCCCTGTGAGGCGAGGATAACGCCCACAAGCAGCGTCACGGCAGAAAGGCCAGATAAAGTAGCGACCGCGCCCCAAAAGCCCCCGCTGATGTCGCGGTTGCGTGCGCCTGTGCCGATGGCCCAAGCGCCTATAATGCCAGAGAAGATCAATATCGCGTTGAAGAAGACATCGTGTAAGACAGTCACAAATTGCATGGCGTTCCTTGCCGCTGGATGTTGGCTTATTGTTACATTATGGCCCACACGGGGCGATTTTCCACCCTATTCGTAGGTGACCCGTAGGCGCGGGACGCTGGCGCACGGTGTTGTCTACCGTTATGATGCGCCGCGATGTGAGGCATTCCCCGGAGGCAAACTTATGCGCAGGTGGTGGATCAACTTGTTGGCTGTTGCATTAGTAGGCTGCACGATGGTTCAGCGATCAGCGCCGCCTACCCCTTTCTCGACGGCAACGACCGTTAGTTCGCGACCCGCGACATTGGCCCCAACTGCGGAACGGGTGATGGCCTCGGTTCAGGTCGCCTCACCGACCGCCACGGACATGCCAACACAGGCTGCTGCCACACAGTCACCGACAGCCACCACGACGGAAGCCGCTACAGCCTGCGCTCCCGCTGATGTGAACCCGGCCCAACACACGGTAACCGCCACCGTTGACTACACCTCTAAAGTCGTGTTCGTCCAGCACACCCTCACCTACACCAACCGGACAGCCGACCCGCTTACCCAACTCGTCCTCAACGTAGAGCCAAACCGCTGGCTAGATGTGTTCACGCTCAACAGCCTGACGCTAGACGGCACACCGCCCACCTATGATCTCACCGGACGCCGCCTGACCGTCACGCTGCCGCAACCGCTTGACCCGGAATGCGCCGTCACCCTCTCCCTGGACTTCTCACTCAAGATGCCGCCCATTGTCGGCGGCGTGGAGGCGTTCCGGGGCTATTTCGGCTTCACGCAGCGCCAGATTAACCTGGGCCACTGGCTGCCGACGGTGGTGCCGTATGTTGACGGCGAGTGGCTCCACCATCAGACGGTATTTGTCGGTGAGCAAATCGTGCTGGATTGGGCCGACTGGGACATCACCCTCACGCTAGACAACGCGCCCCCCGAAACCGTCATCGCCGCTCCCGGCACCGTCACTGACCTGGGCGACCAGACGTGGCAGTTCATCCACACGGACGCCCGCGAGTTCGCGGCCAGCATCAGTCCGCTGTTCCGTGAATCCACCGCGCAGACGTTCACCGGCGTAGACGTCGTGGCCTACTCCCTGCCGGACGCGGCCTACCTGGACGACGCAACCGGGGAGTGGGTGTACGGCGGCGACTACGCCGCGCAGATCACCGCCGAAAGCCTGGAACTGTTCTCCGAGCGCTTTGGCATGTACCCGCACCCACGCATGGTCATCGTGCAGGGAGACTTCCCCGATGGCATGGAGTTCAGCGGGTTTGCCTTCGTCAGCACAGACTGGTTTGTGAGCTACGAGGGCAGCCCGCAAAGCTACCTCATGCTGATTACCGTGCATGAGGTGGCCCATCAGTGGTGGTATGACGTTGTCGGCAACGATCAGGCAATGGCCCCCTGGCTGGACGAAGCACTGAGCACTTACAGCGAGTACATCTACATTGAGCGCCACTACCCGGACCTGACCGACTGGTGGTGGTGGTTCCGGGTGAACCGCCTCAACCCCGAAGGCCGCGTGGACAGCACCGTCTACGAGTTTGACGCCATTCGCCCCTACATCAATGCCGTGTATCTGCGCGGCGTGCTGATGCTCCATGACATGCGAACGGGCCTGGGTGATGCCGCCTTTTATGCGTGGCTGCGCGATTATGCCGACGCCAACGCGGGGCAGGTCGCCACCGCCGATGACCTGTGGGCCTCCCTCACAGACGAGCAGTTCGCGCAGACGGCGGTCACGCGCACGGCGTTCCTCCGAAGTGTAGGGGTGATGCCGTGATAACGTTTCAGGTGGGTGTCCAGCTACGGGTCACGACGGGTGTGTAGGGGTAACGCCTGCGTTGTCCTCCACAAGTAATGGCGGTAACAGAAATGGATACGCCAACGTGGAGACGCGGCGTGTTCGGCGAGACGGATGACGTTTTATTGTGCTATGCAAGGATCGAACTGTATGTTTGAACTTCCCACAGATGTACAACTAACAGAGAGATGGTTAACGGACGAGGGTCAGCAGCGATTAAACACTATAATCCAAAAACTTCGTAATCATGAAACTTGGAGCATGTATCTCAAAGACTTTCCATATGCTAACGGAGCTTATGACTACTTAGATTTACGGTTTGCAAATCTAAGCGGACATGACTTGAATGGGGTCAATTTGACAAACGTTGATCTTATGGGTGCTAATCTATCACGATGCAATTTGGAAAGTTCCTATTTCAAAAACACTGTGTTAAGCCGAGCAAATCTGGTTGGTGCTATACTCAAGCGTACTCACATAGATGGGTGTATGATGGAATTGGTCAACCTCACTTACGCCGATGTGAGTGAGTCCAGTCTGATTGGAACTGCCTTAACTGGTGCAGATGTTCGTTTCGCCAATTTTTCCGATTCTAACCTAACTGGTGCAAGTTTCTATGGCGCTAAAACTGACGGAGTAAATTTTGATAGAGCAATAACTGACGGGGCAAATTTTGGTACGTATCCTGAGCGGGGTGTCTAAGGTTTGCACCAATCGTTGACGAGGCCTGCCTCGTCCGCTGCCTTTAATACCGATTGACCTTTTCCCCGACCCACACCCAAAACAGAGACAAACGTGCGCACATACCGTTACCCGTCACGCCACCGCCCGTGCTACACTGTGCGATGGCGTTAGCGTGTGATGGATTCCTCAGTAGCTTCTTCGGTAACTTCCACCGTCGCTTCTTCCGTTGGCTCTTCTGTGACAGGAGGTTCAACAGGCAAGATAGGTTGAAGATCAAGCGACCTTTCATTAAGAGGTGAGAGGTCTGCGATTTCGACTCTATTCGATCCATTTCTATTCATTTGATAGAGACTACCCGTGCTTGAAAAAATGATGGTGGTTTCTGCGTGGTTCAAGGCAGGCGAATAATCACTATTCTCAAGATAATTAGTGCCGCTTAGCGACACGAAGTCAAATGTGGACAAGTCTAACTCAAAAATAGTCTGCCCTATGCGACTCTGATCTAGAACCATAGTTTGGCTGTTAGAAAGCCAATTCATTCGAGTTGGTCTGCTGTAAAGTTCAATCTTGAATTCTTCTTGCAAGTGCTCCGTGTCAACGAAGTACAGATCGAATGGTTGACTGATAGTGTCCTGCTCATATGCCCGATTGCTTACGAATGCAATCTGTGATCCATTTGGTGACCAAACTGGCACAGCATCTGTCCAACTTCCGTCTGAGGAGGTTAATTTCTGAAGACTATTCCCGTCTGATTCTATAATGTAAATAGCGCTTCCCTGACCGTATTGCCCCTCCCTGCGCGTAAATGCAATCTGTGTCCCATCTGGAGACCATGCAGGTTCCAAGGCCGCAGTCCCATCTGTCAACTGCCGTGCATTACTTCCATCGCTGTCCATTACGTGCAATTGAGTATTTCCGCCTATGAATGAAGTATAAACAATCTCTGCCCCATCTGGAGACCAGCTTGGGTCAAAGTCACTTCGGTCATTGTTTGTCAACTGCGATAAACCGGATCCGTCGATGCGTATTGTGTAGATCTCAGAATCCTCTATTCCATTTGAAGCCGAGAAAACGATGAGCGGC
>CAWUJQ010000434.1:0-4037 GCA_963922445.1 uncultured bacterium | reverse complement strand
TGCTCTTCCGATCTAACGGACTTTGACCACTGGCGCGAACGGTATATCCCGCAGCCCGCGCCCCCGTCGCCGCCTGCCCGTGAAAAGGCCCCACAGCCCCGCAAACCCACACCACAGGCCACCGCGTCTGATGCCGTTCCCCTGTACAAACTGCCGCTCAAGCAGACGGATATGGACAGCAATCTGGACGCCGCCCTCCAGCAGCGCATCTGGAAGCTGATGCAAGCGCTGCGCACACCCGACCCGGACACAAAAATCGGCTACGAGAAAGATGTCAAAAAACTGCGTGAGGATGCCATTCCGGTGCTGCGGCACTTCCTGTCGCACCCCAATGACGAAGCGCGGTCAGCGGCCCGGCAAACGTTGATGCGGGTGGAAAACTTGCGGGATGACATCAACGACCGCAACGGGCGCAACCGCAAGCGCAACAGCGATAGTGGCCCTGGGAAAAGCTACTACGAACGCCGCCCCGATTTGTTTTAATGCACGGTCACGGTCGGCACAGACGCGCAATCTGTGCCGATGCCGTTCGGTCAAGTGGGCACTAATCGACGTAATTTCGATAGACCGGCTCCCACATCTGCGCCTGGATAGAGTCAACCAGGTCATCCGGCAGGGCTGCCCGTGCCAAGCCTTGATCCGCTGCGGTTTGGGCAACTGCCGCCGCAATGTGCGCGGAGATGGTGCGAATTTGGCTGAGCGGCGGGAAGATACGCCCCTGGTCAAGGTCGCTTTGTGCCACAAGCTGCGCCAATGTGTTGGCCGCTGCAATGAACATCTCATCGGTGACGCGGGTGGCGCGGCTCACCAGCACACCCAGGCCAATCCCAGGGAACACATAGGCGTTGTTGGCCTGACCGGGCACAAACGTCTGGCCATCCAGTGTGAGGGGGGCAAACGGGCTGCCGCTGGCGAACACCGCCCGCCCGTCTGACCAGGTATAGGCTTGCTCTGCGGTACATTCCGACTTATCCGTCGGGTTAGACAGTGCAAAAATAATCGGGCGCTCGTTGATGTCCGTCATCTTTTCGATGATGGGCCGGGTAAAGCGCTGCGGCTGCCCGCTCACCCCAATGATGGCTGTGGGTTCCAACGCGTCAATTGCCGAGTCGAAGTCTGGCACGCGTTCATAGTCGTGGGCGAACAACCGCTTGTGCGCCTGCAAATCATCGCGGCTGCTCACCACCAACCCCTTGCTGTCCACGTACCAACAGCGGCGGCGCGCGGCGTCTTCGCTCAACCCAGCCACCACCAGCCCGGTTACCAGCAGTTCACCAATGCCGATGCCCGCTTCACCCGCGCCCAGGAACAAAAACGTCTGTTCCGCCAGCGGCTTTCGCGTCAGGCGCAGCGCAGAGTAGATGCCAGCCACGGTTACCGCCGCCGTGCCCTGAATATCATCGTTGAAGGTGGCGAGTTGGTCGCGGTAGGTTTTGAGCAGGCGGAAGGCGTTTTTATTGCCGAAGTCCTCAAATTGCAGCAGCGCATCCGGGAAGCGCACCTGCACCGCCTCAACAAACTCACGGATAAAGGCGTCGTAGGCGTCGCCGCGCACACGCGGCTGGCGTAGCCCCAAATAGAGCGGGTCGTGCAGGTGATTGGTGTTGTCCGTGCCTACATCTAACGTGACGGGCAGCGTGTTCTTGGGGGCGATGCCCGCACACGCGGTATATAACGACAGCTTGCCCACTGGAATGCCCATGCCGTTTGCGCCCAGGTCACCCAGCCCCAAAATGCGCTCACCGTCGGTCACCACAATGACGCGCACATCGTCTTCTTGACAGTTACTCAATAGCTGCTGGATGTGCCCGGTGTTGTCAATGCTGATGTACAGCCCCTGCGGGCGGCGGAAGATGTGTGCGTATTCTTCGCAGGCCTTGCCCACCGTGGGCGTGTAAATGAGCGGCATAATCTCTTCGAGGTGGTCAAGCACAATGCGGTAAAACAGGGTGCGGTTGCGCTCCTGCAAGCTCACCAAAAAGATATGCTTTTCCAGGTCGTTTGCCTTGCCGCGCAACCCGGCCATCACGCGCTCCACCTGTTCGTCCATTGTGGCAACATGCGGCGGCAGCAGCCCTTCCAGGCCCAAATAGCGCCGTTCGTCAGCCGAAAATGCGGTGCCTTTGTTGAGTTCGGGGTCGTGTAATACTTCTACGCCTAGCTGTTCTTGTAACACTGCCATAGCAATTAGCTCCATTCAATAATGGCTTAAGGTGTCTTACATTCATTATCCAGCGAGCGTGAAGGTAAATGGCAGTGCTATGGATATGGGAGGAACGTGACAAACATCAGTTGTGGAGCGCGCAAGATGGCGGGCGTGGGCCAATTAGTCTAGGTGTGCCGCGACAATCTCGCGGGCTTTGTCCAGGGACGGTACAAGGTGGATGAAGTCCAGGTTGATGGCAAATTCTTTATGAATCAGGTGCAAAAGCGAACGAATCATCGCCCAGCGCGTCACGAAGATCAGTAGGCCGCCGTGATCGCGCTTGTGCACATCCAACCAGGGCTTGGCCCGCAAATCAATGCCACCGGGCATGGCAATCGGCCCGTCTACCTGCACAATAACATGGACGTGCCCGTCGCCCGCCTTGTGGCTGGCGCTGCGCACCGCCGCGTCTACATCGTGCCAGTTCCAACCGGGGTAAATCGTGAGCAAAAATGTGTTGGGTAAGGTGTGGTCGGGTTCTACCGTAATCATCCCTGGCCTGCCTGCGAGAGCGGTTTAGCCGTTTGGAGCTGCGTCAACCGCTTTTGAATCTGCTGAACGGCAGTGTCGGCTTCTAGCACGAAGTTGTACATAGCCCCTTTGCCCTGGTAGAAAATGCCCACCAAGTACAGCCCCGGCAGCCCTTTCACCTCACGCCCACTGTCCGACGGGTAGCCCTCGCCCTCACGTCCGTGGGGCACATAGCTGGATTGGTCACGCACAGGCCAGGGCACAGGCGATTCGACTTCGCTCACGGGTTCGTCTAAATATTGGTACAGCACAGGCGCGTACCCCGTTGCCATTATCACAGCATCAATTTCATGCACTGTGCCATCGTCGAGTTCGGCGCAGCGGCCATAAAAGCGACGTGGCCCCGGCACACACATCACCTGCCCCGCCTTGACCGCTTCCAGCAGTTCGGTGCCACGGGTGGTCGCTGCGCCACTGCTGGCGTTACCCGGTTCCGGCACGCGAATGCCGATTTCCGCAGCGTTTTCAAACTTCAGGTCACGGATGTGGCGCAGCAGCGGCTTCCTAGCGGCCTCTGGTAGATATTCAGCGATAATCTCCCAGGCGTGCTTGGGCAGCCCCCACGGGTAACGCGGACGCAGCACGACGCCCGTGCGCATAGAGAGCAGTACGGGCGGCTGACCGGGTTGGCGGCCTAACTCCGGGGCGATGTCTACTCCGCTGGGGCCGTTACCGACGACCATCACGCGCTTGCCCGCGAATGGTTCTGGGCCGAGGTAGTCGTGTGCGTGCAAAACCTCGCCCTCGTAGGCGTCGTGGAGGCCGTCGATTGCTGGCGTGATGGGGTTATCGAAGCGACCTGTAGCCGAAATCACCGCCGGGACGACATCCACCCCCTCACTTGTTTCTACGCGCCACAGGCCGCTATCCGTGCGGGACAGCCGCTCAACTGTCACACCCATGTGGATGTGCGGCAGCAGGTCATAGCGCGTGACGAATTCCAGCAGGTGGCGGTGATACTGCTTCGCCGTTGGGAAAATAGGGTAGTGCAGCGGGAAGGGCGTATCGGCCATGTGAGAAAACCAGCGTGAGGTGTTCAACCGCAGCGACGGGTACAGGTTGTTCCAGGTGTGGCCAATTTCATCGGAGCGCTCGTACAGCTTGAAGGGAATCCCGGCTTTTTTCAGGTAGTAGGCGCTGTTGAGTCCGGCGGGGCCGCCGCCAATCACGATTACCTGGGGGGTAGAAGGTGGGGTCATCACGGGTTGCTGATCGTCCTGTACTTGCCGTCGTATTGCGCCCTAGTGTACCGCTAATATGTGAGGCGTCTATAAATTGGCTATCAGTATTGGTGCGGTAG
>CAWUJQ010000433.1:0-4039 GCA_963922445.1 uncultured bacterium | reverse complement strand
CTAGACCCGTCCCGCCCGCTGGAGGTAATCCCACGCAAAAAACACCGACGCCACACTGCCCACCGCGTAGATAGCCCCGCTGCGCACCTGCTCGAACACCTCATCCACAGGGACGAGCAGCACCTCGATGTCCTCGGCAATGTCGAGTTCCTGTTCCGTGGCGGGGTGCGCGCCCGTCGCCACAACAAGGTGGCCCCGGTTATTGTTGCGCGTGGGGTGCCGAATGTGCTTGCCAATAATCTCGAACCACGTCGCACCGTAGCCCGTCTCTTCTCGAAACTCACGCATACAGCCCGTGGCGGGGTCGCTGTCCCTGCCGTCGAAGTAGCCTGCGGGCAGTTCCACCGTCACTTCACCAATGCCGTGTTTGTATTGGCGCACCAGCACCACCTCGTTGGCGTCGGTAAGGGCAAACACCATCCCGTAGTCTTCCTCTTCCACCACGTAGTAGTCCGGCAGCAGCGTGCCATCGGCCAAACGGCACACGTCTTTGCGCAGGTTGAGGTACGGCGTCTGAATCATGTGATCGGATTGCACAATTTGCCAGGGTGTTGGCATGGGGTTGCGTCCTGTTTGGGTTTGGTTAGCGTAATGAAACGCGCAATGTACCCCGGCAAGGTTAAGCGTATGTTATGCCGTCCCCAAAATCTCCATAACGTGCTTTTCCACCTCTTCAATGTCAATCGGCTTGATGAGGTAGCGCTCAACGCCCAGTTCGCGGCAGCGCTTCACCTCCTCCGGCTCATCAGACGTGGTCAACACAATCACCGGGAAGTGACGCAGGCTGTCATCGGCGCGCATCCGCTCCAGCACTTTGATGCCGTTGAGCCTGGGCATGTTCAAATCCAGGATAAGGACGACCGTGCGCTTGAGCGCCATTTCCACCTCGGCCTGCAAAAAGTCGAGCGCTTCCTGGCCGTCTTTGGCCGCGACGAAATCCACGGGCAATTCAGAGCGATCCAGGCTGCGTTCAAACAGGCGCAGGTGGGCCAGTTCGTCCTCGGCCAGCAAGAGGAGTGGGCGGGGGGTGTCGTTCATACGTCGGTGTCTTCCTGTGGTAGGGCGGATAAGTTGTTGGCAATTGAAAAGCGGAAGGTGCTGCCTTCCCCCGGTTGGGAGGTGAGGTCAATCTGCCCGCCGTGACGAATCACGAGTTGGCGCACGGCATACAGCCCAATGCCCTCCCCGGCAATGGGGCCGTCGGCGGCAGTTGCCCGCCGAAAAAGCTGGAATATCTGTTCTTGCTCGTCTGGGGGTATGCCGATGCCGTTGTCCGTGACGCTGAACACCGTGTGCGTGCTGGTAGGTTCCGCGCCAATACGGATGACCGGGATGCGCTTGGGGTGGGCATACTTGACGGCGTTGCCAATCAGGTTGGCGAAAATCTGCTCCAGCGCAACCGCATCCGCTTTGATCTGCGGCAGTTGGTGCGGCACAATCACCTGGGCGTGGGCGGCACGCATCTGCCCGGCCTGCGACTGAATCACCTGTTGGATGATGGTGCTGGGCTGCAACCGCTCAAAGTGCAGGCTGCGGCGCTGCTCACGCGAAAGCGACAGGATGCTACCCGTCAGGCGTTCCATTTGTGCGATAGAGTTGCCCATCATCTCGATCGATTCCGGGATGTAGCGGTCGATAATCTTGGTGTGCTTGTCGCCCCTGCCGTTCGTGGAGGCGGTCGCCAGGTCGCCGCGCACCTGTTCGTAGTCCGCGTCAAGTTCTTTCAAGAAGCCTTTCATGCTGGCCACCGGGCTGCGCAGGTCGTGGGAGACGATGCTGGTAAAGTTGCGCATTTCCTCGTTGGCCGCCATTAAGCGCCTATTCGTTGCTTCAAGCGCGGCGGTGCGCTCCCGCACACGTTCTTCCAGGGCCACGTTTACATCCTGGAGTTGCGTGCGCGTCAGGTTCATCTGTCGCAGATAGCTATTCACCGTGCGCACGGCTGGCCGGAACACGAACACGGCCTCAACCACCAACACGATCAACGTGATAAGCAGCAGCGCCAACTCCGTGTAGCGCAGGCGCGCCAACCGCACCTCAGACTCCGTCTCATAGAAGGTCACGACCTCGTCCATCAAGCGGTTGTAGCTGTCTTCATTTAACAGGATCAATCCAAGCAGCACTTCGTCCAGGCGCACGCAGCTAAAATCGCGGTTGATGCCTGTGTCCGTCGCACAGGCGTCGGGCAGTGTGCCCATGCTGCTAAAGATGGAGGTAGGGGCATAGTGTTGCAGTCCATCCAGGCAGGCCGGGTCGCCGTCAAACCCATTCAAGATCAAAAAACAGTCCGCAGCCGCTCGCATCGTCTCATACGGCAGTTCGACCTGCTCCAGGCGTTGGGTGACATCGGCGCTGTTGTCACCCGGCAGGCCGAGGGCCGGGTCGCCAAAGCGCAAACCGTTTTGTGTGCGCTCCCACAGGGCCAAAGCCTCATCTAACTGCTCCAGGTAGTTGACATTGGCAATGGGGTCGCTGTCTTCGTGCGCAGCCAATACCGATTTGGTGATGCGTTCGCTAAGGGCCACCTGCCGCGCCGCCAGGTTAATCACGCGGCTGTCACCCGCTTGCAGTTGCAGGCTTTGCTGGATGAGGATTTGGCCCACAATGGCCAACAACCCCACCAACGACAGCGCCAACACATAGCGCTGCGTAAGGTTGTGGGGCGCTTGCCGCAGTTGTTGTAAATCCCGCGAAGGCAGGGTTTGATCGGCCAAGATGACGTACCTTTCTGAACTAGACGCTGCTAGTATAGCGCATCCATCAAGGCAAGCTTAAGAACATAAGCTTTTATTTACGAAACGGTGCCGTGCCCGTTAGGGCATAGTGCCTCTCCTTTTTATGGTACACCGGGTAAGATTAACGCGCCCGCCAACTTCAGTATCTATGTACTATACGAGGTGAAAAGCTTGTGGAACCGATCAACCTAACTGATGAAACACTCGATGAAACGCTAAACACAGACAAACCCGTCCTGTTGATTGTCACGGACGGTGCGGGGTTGCGGGGTGACTTCAACACCGCTTTCCGCAAAGCTGCTGGTGAAAACAACGACATCGTTTTCGCCAAAATCAACCCGGCAAAAAACCCGAAAGCCGCCCAGTTCTTTGAGGTGGGCAGCAAGCCTGTGATGGTCGCCATGCACTGCGGCGAGTCTGTAGTGAGGCGCAGCCGCCCCTGGGGCAGCGATGTGCCATCGGCTATCGAAGCGCTGAAAGCACGCGCTTACGAAATGAGCCGGGCCGACGCCAAGCCCAGCGAGGACGCTCAGGCATCCGAATCAACGAACGCTAACCCTGAGGAGCAACTTGTTATGTTTAACGCACCTGTCAACGTCACTGATGCAACATTTGAAGCCGAGGTCATCAACTCCGAACTGCCCGTCCTGGTGGACTTTTGGGCAGAGTGGTGTGGGCCGTGTCGCATGGTCGCCCCCATCCTGGACAAGCTGGCCGAGGAATTTGCCGGTCAGGTGAAGATCGCCAAGGTGGATGTCGACGCGAACCCGGCGCTGTCGCAGTCCTTCCGCATTATGAGCATCCCGAACATGATGGCCCTCAAGAACAAGACCATCGTGTTCAACCAGCCGGGTGCCCTGCCAGAACCGGCCCTGCGTGACCTCATCCAGCAGTTGATTGCGCTGGAAGTACCGGATCAGCCGGCTCAGGGCGAAGAAGCCCCTGACGTTGTTGAGGAACCCAGCGGCGACTAACCCCCGCCGATACCTTCCGTAGTACCTTCTCCCTCCCTTTGCCAACAGGGGACGCTGGTTCGCCCGCGTCCCCTGTTGGGTTGATAGTACCCGCTACAACGACGCAAACACCGTTGCCGTCTCCAACAGCAGGGGCAGCGCGGCCACGTTCTGCCAGCCCGACGGCGACGGGGCCAGCCGCCCCCCAACCCACACATTTAACCCACTCTTGAGCGCTGTTTCTGCCATGCCCACCAACGGGCTGCTTTCCGGAGCCGACGACGGGACGCTCATCAGCTACGGCTATGACCTGGCCGGGAATCTGGTCAACCTGGACGGCACCGCCCGCAC
>CAWUJQ010000432.1:0-4042 GCA_963922445.1 uncultured bacterium | reverse complement strand
GATAACCCAACAATCTACGGCTCGCACCGGGAGTGAGTGGGACAGGGGTCGAACCTGTGGCCTTCCAGCTTTCAACGGGACGCTCTATCAACTGAGCTACCCACTCATGAGTGAAAGGTGATGCGAACGAAGAGGTCGCAGTGGGAAATGGCCGTGAGGCCCGCGTACATGCGCTCTACCATTGAGCTACACGCCCCGCAATTGGAGCGCGGGGGGATTCGAACCCCCAACCCTTGTAGATAACCCAGCCGCAGTCGGCTCGCATCACATAATTTCAAAACAGATGCGAGCAAAGGAGGTCGCAATTGGGAAACAGCGCTTGCGCGCTGAACCTGCTCTGCCACTGAGCTACACGCTCCATGATTGTGTGGGGGCGTGGGAGGATTCGAACCCCCGACCCGGCGATTAAAGATCGATAACCCAACTACCGATAAGTGCGCCAGTGCCCCTAGCTTTAGCTATGGGGGTGTAGGCGCACACTTTCATTATACAGCTTTGTGCTATATAATGTACTTATGTCAAACAAAACGCCGTACAACACAAATAATAACATAGCCTATGATTGCAAGTTCCATGTCGTATGGACACCAAAATATAGGCGTAAAGTATTGACTGGCAAGGTCAGCAGTCGCCTTGCCGAGATAATCGAACAAGTTTGCAATGAGCGCGATGCCGAACTAATCGAGTACGAAGTTATGACAGATTACGTTCATGTACTGGTTGGGATTGATCCGCAATATGGTATCCACCGACTCGTAAAGCAAATCAAGGGGCGCTCATCAAGATTGCTTCGTAACGAATTCCCTAAATTAAAAAGTCAACTCCCGACATTGTGGACAAATTCATACTTTGTAGCAACCGTTGGCGGAGCGCCAGTTGAAGTCGTTAAGCAGTACATAGAAAACCAAAAAGGCGTGTGAAAGGAGGTGGTTGCATGTCAGGTGAAAATCAGGTGGAGAAAGTAATAAGTCGGTACAATTATATGCTGTATCGCAACAAGAAAAACCGAAAGCTAGACCATGCAATCACCATTGCTGGCAATCTTCGCAACCATGTCATTGCATTGCATCGGCGGTATTATCGCCTGACAGGAAAGCACATCCCTGTGAAAGTGATGCAAGCGCACATTGCCAAGCTGCGAATGGGGCGAATCAGTAAGAATAAAAAATTGGGGCGTGAAGCGAAGCCATACGGAAAGAAGCGCACGTACTGGCAAGCTGTATCCGCACAATCAGCGCAGGATATTTGCGAACGAGTCGAGAAGGGATACGAGCGATTCTTCGACAACCTCAAAGCAGGGAAACCCCGCAAGGTCGGATTGCCTCGATTCAAAAAGTCCCATAAGTACACATCGTTCACGCTAAAAACAGATAGTTGGAAGTTGCACGATGAAGTGACATTGGGTTCCCGCACAGGCAATCCACTAGACAAAAATATTCGACGCACAGGGCGCATCGAAATCATGGGGACGACATACAAATTTGTTTGGACGCGCCCTATTCGGGGAAAGATCAAAACGGTCACGGTAAAACGTGATGCGACGGGCGATATATGGATTTCGTTCACCGTCGAGGAATATCGAGAGATACCGAATCCAGTCAGCACGGGTAAAAGCGGCGGCTTTGATTTCGGACTCAAGACATTTCTAACCAACGACGAAGGCGAGTGCATTGTTTCACCCCAATTCTATCGGCAAGGTATTCATGAGATACAACGTAACAGCAAGGCGCTATCCAGCAAGCAAAAGGGGAGCAACAACCGCGAACGCGCACGGCTTGATCTGGCGCGGACGCATCGCCGCATGGCCAACCTGCGAGAAAACCATCACTGGCAACTCGCCCATGACCTATGTGACCACTATGATGTGATGTACTTTGAAACCCTGAACCTGCGCGGAATGCAGCGCATGTGGGGACGTAAAATAGGCGACCTCGCCTTTGCCGACTTCCTGAAAAAGTTACAGTGGGTCGTAAAGCAACGCGGAAAGCGCGTGTATCAAATCGATCAGTGGGAAGCCACTTCAAAGACCTGCTATACCTGCGGAACCAAGAAAGAAAAACTTGGGCTGCATGAGCGTATCTTTGAGTGTGAATATTGCGGTCACGTACTTGACCGTGACCACAATGCGGCTCTGAATATCAAAAAGGTTGGGACATCGACCTTTACGCCGAGAGGCAGTAAGACGGGGGAACGATCAACTCGTCCCCGCAGCCTTGTTAGAAGCTAGAATCCCCCGCCTTTAGGCGTGGGGAGTATGTCAATATCGGCTCGCATCTGATTATGAACAATGAAAAGGTGCCAAAAGTGCAGCGGATAAGGAACCGATGTGGGAATGGTCGGTGTCAGCGATAACCCAGCATCTACGACCCGCCGCACGGGATTGCTAGAACAGCAGCGGTCAAACGCACGCAGCAGGAACCGCGTCCTGGACCCCTAGACGATGCGCCCGCGTGTGGGCGCAGGAGGATTCGAACACTCCGTTTCGGCCTTGAAAAGGTAACCTGAACCGCTTCGGACCGCTGCTGTTTTGTCAATGTGCCAAAGTGCGATGTGAGCAAAGGTAGTGCAGACGGGTTTTTACGGTGTGTCTGCCAATTCCACCACGGTGGCCTTACAGCCCCCGGCGGGATTCGAACCCGCACGTCCTTTCGGACACCGGCCCTTCAAGCGATAACCGTACTGCTATCGGCTCACATCGCGTTGTGGTTGTGTCTCGGTGGGCGGGGACGTAGCCCCCCCCCTACATATCACGTATTCCGTAGGGGCCGCCCAACGTGGCGGCCCATGTATGGAACCCAGCACCCGTTGATTACACCTCGCCGCGTGCAAAGCTGTTCATCAGGTTGGGGGCGGCGGTATCAAACCCCACCACATCCAACATGCCCGCGTCGTTCGGGTCGGCAATGGTAAAGCCATTGGATACCATGCCCACCACAATCAGCTTGGCGTCAATGCCGCGTGCCTCGCGGTACTCGCGCAGCGCTTGCACCGGATGCACATTGCCGAACCACGTTTCGCTGTCCGTGTAGACGATGAACGTGTCTACGTCCAGCTTGTTTGCCTGCGCATAGATCATCGGCAGGGCGCAGTCCGTGCCGCCCATACGGATGCCAGATACCTTGCGCACCACATCGTCCAGGCGCTCACTGGCGGAAATATCCACAGGTACCAGCTCGTGCGAAAACGCGGTAAAGCTGTACTGCGGTTCCGTGCGCGCTGTGACCATCGCCATTGCGGCGCTGCCCATGCGCGGTGTGATGTTCGGCAGGCCCGCCATCAGCCCCCAGCCCATGCTGCCACTCACGTCCAGGGCCAGCATTGTGCGCTTGTTCGCGGGTTCGATGACATCAAATGCCAGGTCAAACGCTGCGTTCAGCGCATCCATGACCTTGGGCACGGGCTGCCACTTACCACTCCCCCGGAAGCCCTGACCACTGCCGTACACGTTCATCGCGCTCAGCACAGCCAGCGGATGCACGCGCGCCTTACGCAGGCGGTCAGCGTCAGTCAGCCGCGATGTAACGCGCTTCTCCGCGTCACTCAGGGGCACCAGCAAACCGTTCTTGCTCATGTTGCCCAGGTTACGGATCATCGCCGTCATCGGCATCTTTTCCAGCAGCGCGGCCCACACGTCTACGTCGTTGAGGAACTGCGTCGGAATCGCTTCACGTACCAGGCCATAGTCCTCAATCAGCCGGACGACGGTTGTCACGTCTTCGGCGCGCTGCGCCTGCTCAAACGCCCAAATCTTGCGCAGCGCCTCACTTGCTGGCACGGCTTCAGACGTGGCCCACTCCGGCGTTTCGTCCTGAGTCACCCAGTTGAACACCGCGTCTTGCTCGGTGTTCTTCGGCTTCGGGTGCGACAGGCGCATCAGGTCGGTGTGCGTCCAACCGTCACGCTGACGGTACTTCACCACCTGATAGGCGATGCGCTCAACGTCCTGCTCGGTGTACCACTCGCTCACACCGCGCCGTAGCGAACGGCCCCAGCCGCGCATGGCATTCACCAGCCCTGCAAACTGGAACAGGTGCGTGCCCGT
>CAWUJQ010000431.1:0-4048 GCA_963922445.1 uncultured bacterium | reverse complement strand
CGCATTGCCGCTGCCTGCGCCGCCACTGGACGGATTCTGGTTGTAGAACGCGGCGGGCGTAGACGTCAGCGAGAGCAGGTTGTCCACTGCACCATAGCGATTGCTGTCGTCGGCAGCGGCCACTGCTTGCCCACCGGATTGATTTTGCGCGAGGGCTTGGGCGGTCGGTTGGAAGTTGGCGGCGGCTTGCTGGCGTCCCTGCTCGGAGAGAATGTCATCTTCTTCGATAAGGAAGCTGGTATACGGCGTAATAATCCCGTAGCGCAGCGAGAGGTCAACCACAGCGTCTACGAGTTCCTGGTCTTCACCGTTCAGGCGAATTTGGGCAAGCAGGTCACCGATGCGGCGCGTCGCCCACAGCCGCGCAATGAACGGCTCACCACCTGCGCGGTCACGGAAGGCCAGTTCATCAAATGTGAATGTCTGTGATTCCCCGTTAACGGAACCCGTCAGCGTGATGGATACATCGTCGGCACCAGCGCGGTAACGCCCGGTGATCGTTAACTGTTCGCCTGCGAACAAGTCAGGCAGTTGGCCAAACGGGTAGACGAAATCGGTTTGCACGCCGTCAATGTCCAGTTCCACATCAGTGAGCACGGGGGCGGCGACCTTGCTGTACAACTCACTCACCTCGGCTTCGATGCTTTCACCGGGCAGCACATAGCGCGACGCGCCCCGGTTATCACTGGAAAGCTGATCCAGGAAGACGGTGTTCACGTCGCTGCCCACGCCAAACGTGAAGATGCGCACGTTGTCCGCCTGCTGCGCCTGCACGTTGGCCAGCACATCCTGATAGCGCATCTCGCCCAGGCCGTCCGTCATGAACAGAATCGTCGTCGGGCGCTCGGAATCCACGCGGCGGTAGGCTTCTTGCAGCGCCAAATTGATCTGCGTGCCGCCGCCCGCATCCATGCTGTAGACCCAATCCGATGCGGCAGCCGCTTCTTCTACAGGCAGGACGCTGTCATTATCATAGGCGCGCCAGCCTGTGCTAAACGCAATCACGTTGAAGCGGTCACCAGGGTTCAGCCGATCCAGCACAAAGTCGGCGGCTTCCTGCGTTTGCGTCCACTTCTCGCCCGTCATGCTCCCGGACTGATCGAGAACGAGGATCACGTCTTTGGGCACCACCTGATCGCGGGGCAGTTCGAGCGGCGGCTGTACCAGCAGCATGAAGAAGCCGTCTTCGTCCGTGGCCTCACGGAAGGTGATAAGGTTCGTGCTGACGGTGTCGTTGCGCAGGCCGTAGTAGAGGACGAAGTCACCGTTGGGCGTGTAGTTGACCGCCTCAAACCCGGCGTCGAAGGCGTCGTCGCCATCGCGGGTGACGGCCACCTGATGCGTGGGCGAGTAGATGTTGCGGATAGCGTCGTCGTCGGCCACGTTAACCGTGATGTTCACCTGATTGACCATGCGCTCGTGGGTGGCGGGCGTTTCCATCGGGTAGGTGATTTTGAGCAGGCCGCTTTCGGCTTCCAGCACCTGGGTGTAACCGATTTCGATGCGGCGGCTTTCACCCGGCGGAATGGGGAACACGTTCGCCTGGATAGCGTTATCGCCCACATATTCAAGCAGGGCGGGGTCACGGTATTGGCGCACAATCTCGTTGTAGACGGCGCGGGCTTCCTCGGCGCGCAGGATTTTCGCTTCGATGGCCTGGCCGTTGACGTACATCGTCAGGTTATCGACGGCGGCTTCGTCCGGCAGCGGGAACAGGAACGTGCCTTCGACCATGCCGCCGCCGTTGTTGGTGAACTGCATATCGACATTGGTGGTGGCGATCTGGTTTTCCACGTCAATGGTCACACGGTGATAGTCGATGCTCATCCACTGGGGGTTGGTGGCCACACCGGGCACCGGACTCACAATCGCGGGGGGAGGAGTGGTTGGTGGTGGGGTGGGTGTGGGGGCGGGCTGCGTGAATGCCGAGAACGAGGCTCCGGCGGCGATGACCATGGCGGCCAGGGACGAGAACAAGAGTAATATACGCTTCATGATAGGACTCTCCGGTTGAATGGACTGTTGCGGGATAGACGCCGTTCGTGACGGATAGGTTCCAGTGAATTGCTACGGAGGCAACAATGCGTAAACACCTCGCTTACCTGAAGTATGTGGCGCGCCACAAGTGGTATGTATTCCATGCCTGCCTGGAACTCGGCGTGCCGCTGTGGCAGGCGCTCATCCATGACTGGCACAAGTTCTTGCCCGACGAGTGGCTCCCGTACCTGGATTACTTTTACGGCGATGATGGCGACAGCGCGGCGGTGAGGGCACGCTTTAGCGTGGCGTGGCTCAAACACCAAAACCGCGCTCCGCATCACTGGCAGTACTGGGTGCGGATTAATGACGATGGCACGGAAGACGCCATAGCGATGCCTGACCGCTACCGGCGAGAGATGCTGGCCGACTGGCGCGGGGCGGGGTTGGCCATTGACGGGGAGGCGGACACGCTCAGTTGGTATACGCCCCGCCGCGACGGGATCAGACTGCATCCAGAGACGCGGGTGTGGCTAGAGCGTGAGATGGGGTACGAGGGGCCGACCGAATCCGATGGTTAATGCCGGCGTTCCAGTTGGCGGACGATATTTATTCACGTACCCGTGAAATGTGTTTGGGTGTCCGGCGGAGTATTTATTCACGTATCCGTGAGATGTTGGGGCAGGGTAGCAGCGGACGCGCAGAAGCGAGTCCCTACAGGTCATGACGGGTTGTAGGGGGTTGGCGTGCCAAACCCTATCCCATACAAATCAATGAATTCACGGCAAGGTGAATAGAGACCACTGGACAGCGGACGCCATATATGGCGTCCCTACGGTTCACATGGGGTGTGTAGGGACGCGCAACGGCGCGTCCGCCGCAAAAAATTACGGCAAGGTGAATAGATACGCACGTCCGGCGGGCATAATGGACAACAACGATAGGTCACCGCGATGGGTCAATAGGCGTGTAGTGGCAGCGGACGATATGTATGCCGTCTCTACATTACGCACATCGGTTTTTGTAGGGACGCGATATATCGCGTCCGGTGTGAACTAATAGACTCGCCTTCTTGATTGGCGTGCCGCTGCCCATTCGTGGACAATAGTAGCATCTATGCCCAAGCATCAGGAAACGTCAGAATGACCGCCCCATCTTCGGCGCAACTACTTCCACCCCCCTTCAACTGGGTGGACATCCCACCCGGTTGGGTAAAAATCAAGCGTCATGGCAGATTTGCTGTGAGCGCGTTCAAGATTGCGAAATACCCAATCACAAACACTCAGTACGCAAAGTTCGTTGAGGCACGCGGCTATGATACACGGTGGTGGTGGACGGAAACCGGATGGCGGCGTCGTGAACGATTCGCATGGACGGAGCCGCGCTATTGGGACAATGTGCTGTCACATTTTCCCGATCATCCGGTCGTCGGTGTATCATGGTTCGAAGCGCTCGCATTTTGCTATTGGCTCAGCCAAATCACCAACACACAAATCATGTTGCCAACAGAAGACCAGTGGCAGCGTGCCGCGCAGGGTAATGATGAGCGGAAGTATCCCTGGGGAAATGAGTGGGATATTCTACGGTGCAACAACGCTCAGAAAGCGCAACGGTTCGGCGGATTCTTAGGGATTGGAAGCAAAGTAGTCAAGCCAACCGCTCTGTGGCAAGGCAGACGAACGACACCTGTCACGGCCTACGAGGGCCTTGGGGACAGCCCGTTCGGTGTCGTGGATATGGTTGGTAATGTATGGGAATGGTGCCTTACCGACCATCCTGACAGAAGTAACGAGGTTGCAACTGCCCCAATTCGCCTGCTCGCCTCTCCGCAGACACGGCTGTTTCGCGGTGGAAGTTGGTACTACTCTGGCTCTGCGAATGTTCGCTGTGATTTCCGCAACTTCGGCTACCCTGCAAGCAGAACAGAAGACACAGGCTTCCGCCCGGTTATGTTATCAACATGACCTCCTACAGCGGCCACTTCTCACCGAGTTCGGTTTTGAGCGCGGTCACGAGGGCGGTGTGCAGGTCGGGGTTGCCGTTGGTCGCCACAAAGCCGAGCGTGGGCAGC
>CAWUJQ010000430.1:0-4053 GCA_963922445.1 uncultured bacterium | reverse complement strand
TGGCCCACTTCGGCGCGATGAGGCCGAGCTGCGTTTCGGTCATGGCGGTGCCCATTTGCGCGACGACGTTGGTGAACCCGGCCTGATGCGCGGTGATGGCGTCCATGTAGCCTTCTACAATGACGGCGGTTTCACTGTCACGGATGGCGTCTTTTGCCAGGTCGAGGCCGAAAAGCAGCTTGCTCTTGTCAAAGACGGGCGTTTGCGGGCTGTTCATGTACTTGGGGTTGTCGTTGGGATCAAGCACACGCCCGCCGAACCCGACGACACGCCCGCGCCGATCCCGGATGGGCACCATCAGCCGGTTGCGAAAGCGGTCGTACAATTTGCCACTGCGCTCACTGCGTGACGCCAACCCCGACGCGACGATGTCGTCTTCCGCATAGCCGAGTTCAAGCAGATAGCCCAGCAGGTTATCGAAACCGGGCGGCACATACCCGATGCCAAACGCGGCAATCGTCTCATCTGATAGGCCCCGCTTGTCACGGGCGTATTCCAGGGCGGCCACTGCCCCGGCATCTTTGGGATCATACAGTTTTTTGTGGTAGGCGTCGGCGGCTTCTTTGAGCATGCCACGCAGCAGGTCGTTGCGCTCGGCTTTTTGCTTATCCTGCGGCGACTGCGGGCGAACTTCCACTCCAGCTAGCTGACCGAGTTCGTGCAGTGCTTCTTTGAAGTCCCAGCCATGATACTTTTGGGCAAAGCTAAAGATGTCGCCGCCTTCGGCACACGCGCCAAAACAGCGCCACGACTGTCGCTCGTCGTTAACGACAAACGAGGGCGTGTTTTCCCCGTGGAAGGGACAGTTAGCTTTGTAGTACTTGCCCGCCTTGCGCAGCGGCACAAACTGGTTGATGTAGGACACAATATCCAGACGGGCTTTGATGTCGTCTGTGATGGACATGATATGCGGTTGGCTCCGAGTGTGTGTTTCCACCTAAAGGAGCATTATATGAAGGCGGTGATGCAAGTGGTAGGGCGCAGCGTGTGGGTAATGGCGGGCTATCCCACTTAACACACGGGGCAAACGGCGCGCTAACCGTCCTGTGGGAAGAGGTCGCCAACATTCACACTGAACCCCGGCAACACGTCGCCACCTTCTATTGTGCCCTCCGCTATGAGCAGCTTGCGGTCATCTGGCGTGAGCACCTCAGCCAATTTGCGATCTGGATAGATGAGCCACACCATGCGCGAGCCGTTGGCGAGATAGTAGGCGGCTTTGTCCGCGATGAAGCGGTCGGATTGGTCAGGGGATTGCACCTCAACGGCGAGGTCAGGCATGTAGAGGGCCGCGCCCTGCGCCACGATGGGGCCGCGTTCCAGCGTGATGAACGACAGGTCAGGGATGCGGTCGTTATGGTCGTCACCGGGCAGGCGGTAGCGTGCTTCAATTAGAGCGTAACCTATTGGGTTGGCACGCAGAAACACAAACAAGAATCCGCTGAGCATTTGTACAATAAAGCCATGCAACTGCGTGGGCATTGTCTCGACAATCTCCCCGTGGATAAGTTCAAAGCGCTTTTCCGGGTGGGCGCTGGCATAGGCTTCATATTCGCTTGAGGTGTAGATGCGGTTATGCGAGACCACAACGGGTGCCCTCCATTGGCTGACGCGTTGATTGTAGCACAGCGGCTTGCATCAAATGTAAACCAGGCACCCCCGCTCACGCAGCGCGGTGAGCCATCCCGGCGGGGGGAGCGTGTGATTCCAGCGCAGGTCGAGCTTTTCCAGGCTCGGTAGATGAGCAAGTTCCTCCGGCAGCGCGGTCAGTTGATTGGCACGCAAATCAAGGTGATGCAGCCGTGCTAACGCGCCAATCGCGGCGGGTAGCACGTGCAGGCGACAGCCACGCAGCGACAGCACACGCAGGTCGCGCCACCCGCTGATGCTATCCGGCAAGTGGGTAAGGGGCGTGTTATCGAAGTACGCCTCACGCAAATTGGCGAGTTCACCGACCGAGTCCGGCAGGGCGGCCAGCGGATTGTTATAGGTGCGCAGTTCGACCAACCCGGTCATGCGCCCGATGTCGTCCGGCAGCGCGGTGAGTTGGTTGTCCGTGATGTTGAGGTAGCGTAGACGGGTGAGGTTCGTCAGCGTGGCGGGGAGTTGTTCGAGGCCGTTGTCGCTGATGTAAAGGAAGTCCGTCAGGTTGGGCAGCCTGCCGATGGCATCCGGCAAGTGAGCGATGCGGTTGTGGCCCAGGTCAAGCATGCGCAGCTTACCCAGGTTGCCGAGCGACTCGGACACGGCGGTGAGTTGATTGACGGAGACGTTGAGCGTTTCCAGGTCGGTGAGCGTCCACAGCCAGTCCGGGAGCGCGGTGAGGCGGTTGTTATACGCGCTCAGGTGGGTGATGCCTGTTTGATGGGCGGGCGCTTCGGGCAAAGTGGTGAGGGTTTGGCCGTCAAGGTTTACGGTTGTGGGTGTCATGTTGCTCTTGGACGAAGTTGTGTTCATTTATCTATGCGAGTGTAAAGCTGGTCTGACAGCCAGCGTTCGGGGTTGGTTTGGATGTACCACACGATGTAATCATAAGCACGTTGGTGCCGGATGATGTGGTCGTGGTAATTTCGCTGCCAGATGAGGCCATCGGGCGGGTTGGGTAAACGGTTGATCTGCCGTGTGACGGCGGCTTTGTATGTTGCGACAATTGTGCCAAGAGAACCAGCAATGGGCCGGGCAAATTGCGGTTTTGGTGTAGGGGTTTGATGCATCAAACCCCTGCGAATTACATTCGCCGATATGTCATTTTCAATGATGATGATCGCATGAACGTGGTTGGGCATCACCACAAACGCGGGAACCGTTACATTCTCCCGTAGCGTTGCCGTTCGATTCCATTCCTGTGCCGCGATTTGGCCGTATGCATTCAGCCGCATGGTGTCATTGACGACCGCGCCGAATACATGCGCTCGCTCGTGCGTACAAATCGTGACGAAATAGGCACCTTCGGCGGCGTAGTCGTAGCCACGCAGGCGTTGGGATTGACGGTTCCTGTGTGTGGTACGCATAGGTTGTAACCCAATTATTCGCCCCCTGGCAATCGTAACACACCTTCCTCGGAAATCGAGATCATTTCCGTTCCTGACGGTGAGCGTCAGCTCATGTGCGACTGTAGGGGTTTGATGCATCAAACCCCTACGAAATATATCTGCATAGCCTCATTGCACATCAATCGTGCTGCCGTTGGGCGTCTTCTCCACGTAGATGTGAACGGGGAAGGCGTCCTTCAGGTCGTCAATGTGTGTGATCACCAAGATCAGGTCGAAGTCGTCCTTAATCGCGTTAATCGCCTCCACCAACCGGGAGCGCCCGTCAGCGTCTTGGGTGCCGAAGCCCTCATCAATGAAGAGCGTCTCTAGCTGCGCTCCGGCGCGGCGGGCCAGCAGCTTGCTCAGTGCCACCCGGATCGCAAAGTTAATGCGGAACGCTTCCCCGCCGCTGTACATCTCGTAGCCGCGTGTGCCCAGTTCATCCGCAATGCTGATGTCCAGCGTCTCAGAGGTGCCGCCCGTGACCTTCTCTTTTTGCGTGCTGAACTGCACCGCCATCCGGCCATCGGTCATGCGCCCCAGGATGTCGTTGGTCATGGCTTGCAGTTCGGGCAGCACCGTTTCGATAATCATGGCGGGCACGCCCTTCTTGCCGAACGCCGTCACCAGCTCCTCGTAGAGGCCCTGCTGCTCCGCGAAGTCTGCGCGCCGCTGCACATCCAGAGCGCGCTTTTCACGCTTCTGCGCCAGTGAAGCGAGTTCCTGCTTGGCGTAGCCCACCTTCTCGTTGGCGCTGCTCCAGGCGGTGCGCAGTTCATTGACGGCGGTGAAGCGCTTGCGGTATTCGTCTTCGAGGACGCTCAAGCGGGCAATCTCTTTTTCAACCTCGATGAGTTCTGCATCCACATCGTCGATCGCCCCTGTGAGCCGTTCCTCGCGGGCTTGTTGCGCTTGCAGCGCTTCTTGCAGCGGCAGCAGCGACTGTTCCGCGACGGAGAGTTGGGTGCGTAGTTCCTCGTAGCGGCGGTGCTGACGCAGCGCGGCGGCCTGTTCGTCGTGA
>CAWUJQ010000429.1:0-4066 GCA_963922445.1 uncultured bacterium | reverse complement strand
GTGTGCTCTTCCGATCTAGTGAGTATCGGCAGTGCCTCGTGCGCGTCAAAGCAGGTGAGCGTGCCCCACCACGCCGGCGACGGCCCGGTGAGCAAATCATACGCCTCCCCGCCTTTGATCTCCTCAACGATGAGGTAGTCGGGGTGCATCTGTTGCAAATGGGCCACCAGCATTGGTACCGTTACCTGCCCATAGCCCTCCACGTTCGGCTCCCGTGCCTGGAAGAAGAGCGCGTTGGGCTGTTCAAGTTGCATTTCCACAGCATCCGTTGCCACCAGGATAACCGCTTCGTCAGGAATGCGGCGGGCCAGCGCGTTCATGAAACCCGCCTTGTTTACACTGCCAGCCCCCGTCACCAAAATGCTGAGTCCGGCATCCACAGCCAACGTGAGCAGCTTGCCAGCCGCGCCGGTCAGCATCCCATGCGTGATGGGGTCGTCCAGCGTGAGGGGGTTGGGCTGTGGCTTGCGGATGTGGATGATCGGGTCTTTGCCCAGCCCTTCACCCGTGCCGTGGACGACTGACCCATCGGGTAGTTTGACGTTGACGAACGTCCATTCGACTCTTTTGCCAAGCGGGGCCACAATGCGATCAAACACGCGGCGGACGTGTTCACCATCTTGGAAGGTGCGCTCAGCCGTTTCAAACGGGCCGTTCCCGTGCCGGACGAGGATGCGACCCCCCGCCACGACCATGATCTCGGTGACGGTTTCATCACGCAGCGCGAACTCAAGCGGGCCAAAGCCTAGTATCTCAGCCATGATCGTCTCGAACGTCTGCTCGCGCTCAACGCGGGTGAGCATGATGTCCTCTTCGCGCAGTAACTCCTCGTACAGTTGGCGAAATGCCTCATGAATCTGTGTGCGATCTGAAAAGTTGATACCTGTGTCGTCGAACTCGGCCAGCAGCCGTTGTTGCAGCCGCAAGGCGAGATCATCCGTCTCAGCATTGGACGCAGGTGATCGAGGTCGGCGCTTAGAGGCAGTGGTTGGCGTCAGGCTCGTTGACGTGCCCTGGAAATCGCCCTCAAGGAAATAACGCAGCGACTTCTTTGCGACAGTATCACTCACTTGCTGCCGCCGCGCTTCGACCGTGTCGCCGTTGATCTCGCGTTGCAGCAGTTCCTCGACCTGGGGCCGTAGATTGTCATCTTGCAGGATGGCGAACAGCAGTTGGCCGAGCAGCCGCCGCTTATAGCTTTCTGAGTCGCCGCTTTCTTGTTGGATTCGCTTTAACAGGGACATGGCGCATCTCTCCATTTGTCTATGCCGTCGTTGCGATTCACAGGGGATCGGGTTTTGGCACGGGCGTTCACCTTTAGTTTAGCATTGTAGGCCACGGGCAGCACATGCGTTATGATGAAACCATCGCATCCCCTCACCACGGAGGCAATTACTGTGGAAGAAGCTATCCAAGCACTGGCAAACCTGTTTATGGAAACTGGCGAAGCCCATCATCAGGCGTATATCGAAACCGATGGGGCCGACGAAGATTGGGCGATTTGGTATGCAGACTATCTGCATGACAAGCTGCCCGATCACATCGGCGTGACGCTGGCTAAAAGTGAAATTGTGTATTTGCTGATGTTGCTCAGCTACGAGCAACCGATGAATGCGCCATCGGGCAATTGGCGTGTGTACTACGCGGAGGATTTGTTGGGGCGTTACAGCGTTATATAAACAAAAAGTGCGCAGCGTTTAGTCTATAGTCGTTAGATTTGACGCAAGCTGTAGCGTGGACGCATTGGCGCAACCACGCTACGTTAGGTCGCCGTCTAACAACGAGTGACGAAATGTTTATGGCAGGGGTAAGGGATGGGTTGGTGTAGCACCCAAGCCCGCTTCGTTTTTGTTTATTGCTTGTAGTGGCTCAGCAGCCACCAGATGCCGCCAAGCATCCCGCTAAATACAGCAAAAAGAATCGAATACAAGTTAAAGCTCAGGGTGAGCAGACCAATCGCCAATACGGTCAAAAAAATCCAGGCCAGGGCCAGGCTGTCTATCAAGTTAAGGGCTTGCTGCCGAGAAATAGGTAGACCGGCATACAAACGCGGGAAAACAATCCAGCGATCCAGGTTCAAAATTAACAATCCTCCACATTTTGCGTTCGTCTTACGTCAATTATAACGCAAAATCGCGGGTTTGGTTGTGTCAATTGGGCAAGTTAGGGCATAAGTCCTAGCTTACCTGCGCAACCTGTTGTGAGAAGTCGCCAGTTTACCCGCCCAGCCCGGCTTATTTCATGCGGCGCAATACGGACAGCACCTTGCCGCGAATTTGGCAGTCGGCTGCATCCGCATAAATCGGATCCATGTGGGGGTGGGCCGGTTGCAGGCGAATGCGGTTGTTTTCTGGATAGAAGTACTTGAGCGTGGTTTCGCCCCTGTCTTCCAGCCACACGGCAACCATATCGCCAGGGTAGGCGATGGACTGCTTGCGGAACAGCACAATATCACCCTCACCAATCATCGCGTCAATCATGCTGTCGCCCTGCACACGCAGTGCAAACACCTCGCTTGGGTCAAGGCCGTTCAGCATCATCGACGTGACTTCGATCATGTCGTCTTCGTCAATGTGGTGACCTACATCTTCTGGCACCAGCAGGGGTTCGCCTGCTGCAATGTTCCCAATGAGGGGCACCCCACCTGCGACGTTGACTGCCCTCACAGGCCCGGTGCGGCGGAACATACGGTGGCTGCGGCTGTTGGGAATGGCCACTAGCAAGCGTACCCCACGGGACACACGCTGCTCCCGATCCAGGTAGCCTTCGTCTACCAACTTGTTTAAGTTGTAGTTGACAACTGATGTAGAGTTGGTGTCGGTGGCTTCGCCAATCTCACGGATGGTAGGAGGGTAACTGTTTTCTGCGGTGTAGTCGTCAATGAAGCGCAAAATCTTGCGTTGACGGGCAGACAGTTCATCAAAGGGTTTCATCGCCTATTTCCTTACTTTACTTTTGTTTCCCGGCTGTGAACGCTCGTTCACAGGTAGAGCGAACAAATTTCAGATAACTGTCCACGCGGAACAGTCGTTCTAGCCCTAATATAACACAACCGTTCGTGAATTGTCCAATGGATAACCAACGTTTTGTTCTATGGAATCAAACCAGGCTAACCTATTTGTTATATCCGTTGGCAAATGCTTACGCCGATGCGCATCACACAGGCCCGCCACGTTCACGCTAAAATAGCTGCGTTACCCGAAACTACAAGGAGTTACACCCCCAATGCGAACCGTCCACCAAACGCTGCAAGACGCCGACGAAGCTGTGCTTACATCAATGGCTGTTGCGTGGGGCCTCAAGCCCATCCCAGCCGATAATGACGAACTCATCGACCGGCTAACCGACACCATGCTGGACGCGACCAACGCGGAAAAGGTATGGACATCGCTCAACGACGCGCAGCGGCAGGCCCTGCAAACCCTGCTGGGTAGCAGTGGCAAAATGTCGTGGCCCATGTTCAGTCGTTTGTTTGGGGAAATTCGCCGGATGGGGCGCGGGGCGGTGGAACGCGAACAGCCTCATAAAAACCCCGCTAACGTGGCGGAAGCTCTGTTCTATCGCGGGTTGATTGCCGAGGCGTATCAAATGGGGGATGCAGGCTCACAGGCGTTCGCATACATACCCGAAGATTTGGTCTTGGTGCTGCCGTCGCACAAAACCGCCTATGACGACATCGAAGCGCCGGACGTCGAAATGGCACCGATTGAACCGGGCAACGTCACTGAAACCCGCCGGGCCGATACGTCCATTGTGGATGACATGACCGCGCTGCTGGCGTTTTTGCAGTTGCACGGCTCCCCCGTGGACGGCGACAACCTCGCGCCCGATGCAGTGCGGGCATTGCAAGCCCACCTGCTAACGAAGGGTGAAGCGCGGGTGGCCTTTATGCTGACGGTAGGTGTCAGTGCCGAACTCATTGACGTGCAGGACGGGCGGGCGTATCCACGCCGGGCCGATGCGCGCCGCTGGCTAACCGCCAACAGCAGCGAGCAAATCGAATGGCAAGTGCGAGCGTGGCTCGATAGCGAGGTCTACCGGGAGTTGTTCCTTGTGCCGGGCCTCT
>CAWUJQ010000428.1:0-4072 GCA_963922445.1 uncultured bacterium | reverse complement strand
GCTTGGGGCCGAAACGGGCGATGCACTGCTCGGCGCGGGCACCGTCCAGTTCGTTGGCGTAGGGCGTGACATTCCATGCCTGCGCCGCCACGTCGAGAAATTCGCCCTCACCGGCATACGGATCGAGCATCCGATGAGCGGGTGTTGCGGGAGCCACCAGCGAGGTAATCGCCGCGTGGTGTTTCTCGTCGATTTTGAGGTATCCCATGATAGCCTTCGAAGATGCTCTTGCCACTGGATTATTCTCCTTAAATATAAACAGCCCCGGGATGGGGGCTGCGCGAGCGATTCTGATATACTTGGCGTAAGACGAGATGAGGACTTGCGCTATGGTGTCAATTCGAGCGGTGTACCGGGATGGACAGCTTCATCCGCTTGATCCGGTGAATCTTGCTGAGGGACAGGAAGTGCGGCTGCAAATTGTGGATGAGCGCCGCCGCGTGCTGGATGCGTTATCCGATCTGCTTGAGAATGCAGCGGAAACCGAGGGCAGTGTATCCGACTTTGACGAGGCCGCTTTGCAGCAGTTCATTGATGAAGCCGCCCAGGGTGTTACCCTGTCCGATCTAATTATCGAAGAGCGCCGCACCGGGCGATGAGCAACCTGTTCCTCGACAGTAGCGCCCTGGTCAAGCGCTACCTGCGCGAGACGGGCACGTATTGGCTGCGTCAGCAGATTGCCAGCGCAACGGCTGTCATTGTCATGCGGCTCACCCGTGTGGAGGTCATGTCGGCGGTGACACGCCGTCAGCGTGAAGGCGTGATCGATCAACGTGTGGTGCAGGGGATTGACCAGTTGTTGACGCGCCACTTCTCGCAGCAGTACACGGTAATCCCGTTGAGCGAGCCGCTGGTGAGCGTGGCGGTTCGGCTGCTGACCGCCCATCCCCTACGCGCATATGATGCCGTTCAGTTGGCGGCTGCGGTACAGGTCAACCGGCGACTGGTTGCACAGCAGCTCACGCCGATCACCTTTATGTGTGCCGATACCAGACTGCTGCAAATTGCCAGCGCTGAGGGCTTGACCACGGACGATCCCAACAACTACCCGTGAGGCAGCGTGATGGCGCATGTGGCAAGCCCGCCCGTAATCAAACGCGTCCATGCGGAATCATCTAGCGTGATTGTCCACATCTTCACATCACCGCCCGCGCGTGTCGGACGCACCAGCATCGCGCTCTGTCCCGCCTGCCACAGATAGCCCGTCCACTCAGGGAAAACCGGCACCTTCACCAGCTTCGTGACGTGGTGGCGTAGCTGTGCCATCGCCTGTTCGTCAGACACATGGAAGATGAACGTTGTGCTTTTGCCGCCGTAGTTCGGTGCGGTCAGCAGCTCGTGGCACAGGATCAGCGAGGTGAACTTAGCCTCAGGGATGTTCTGCATGAAAGCGCTGTACATGCTGCTGTTGCCTTCACCTGCCGTCAGTTCGATGCTCGGTGCATCCCAGGGCACACAGTTCACGATGTCCCCTTTGGACATCTTCGCGCGGATCGCTTCGACGGCCATCCTCGGTCCCCCCGTATTAAGGAAGACACAGATTTCCTCGTGAACCGCCCAACCATATGCCCACACGTTCCCGGTGATGCTGCCGGTTAGCTCACCGCAGGCCACTTGCGAGATGCGAACCAGGTTGCGTCTGCCGTTCGTAGTCAATGTGGACTGTACGACGGGCATGGTATCGGGGCGTGTCTGGCGCACTGCCGTCGTGATCGGATCAGCGTCATCGTCTGACAGCACCGGCTTAATCACGCGGATTTTGGCCTCCTCAGACTCGGTTGCCCCTTCATAGGCGGGCGGCTCTTCATTATACGAAGCGTCAACCGGAGCGCTGTCCTTCACGCGCAGCCCCAGTATGGCAGCCGCCTCCTCGACCGAACACGGATCGTGATCGTCGTCAGACACGCTCTCATCAGACGGTGTGTTCACCTGCTCGATAAGCTGCTGCACCGCGTCGGGAAGCTCCGCTCCCACAAAATACCACGCCTTGCGACGTTTGCTCCAGCGACAGCCCCAGCGCTTGAGCGTCTCACGATGTGGGTAGGTGTCTCCGCGCAACCACCACCACGGCTGATCCGAGGCGCTGCGCTGCGTTTTCTCAACCAGAATACCGGCCAATGCCGCCTCCGCTTCACCGGTGGCCGCCGAGACGACTCGCATTCCGGTCGGGTTGAATCCCGGCCCACTGCGCCCGATCACTGGCGCGTAGTCCGGTGACTTCAGGCTCGGAAACTCGACCCAGGCATCGTCGCGCCAGCGGTAGACCGCCGGACGGTGTGTCTGACGGGTGATCGCTTCCACACTCGCCAGTTCCGCGTCGGACACCTTGAGCAGGATGTAGCCGTGCCGGATCGTAACCTCCGCGTCGATATGGATGTAGTGGTACGACGCTTGTTTGGAAGACACATCCCGTGCCCGGTCGCCGTAGAGCGCCAGCAGCACCGCGCTGGCGGCACTGCTGTAACCGATCTTCTGGGCACTGACCCTCTGCCCGGTGTGCGTGTTCTTCACGCGATGACTGCCGTAACTGCTGATGGCGATAATGTGGTTTTCGTCGGATAATCGTTGAGTACCTTCAGATTGGTTCATGGTACGCTAACTCCAATAAATAGTTATCCAGTGAGTGAAGCTGTGAAAATTCGTCTCGTTTTGTTGCTAATCTCGGCGCTTTTGGCTGCCGTGACTGTCTTTGCGGATGATGATCCTGAAACGCCGTGGTCGATTGTTGAGCGATGTCTACCAGAACCTGTTCTTACTGCGCCTGATTGGGCGTTTGATGGGGAGATACTCATGCGTGGTTGGGCCGGGATACATGCTGTAAGTGCCGACCTGGACACGCCATACGTTATACATTGGGGTTCTGGGGCGATCTCGCCAGATGGTCAGTGGGTGTTAAATCAAGAAGTTGACTCGTGGCATGAACAATTATCTGGCCCTGGTCCTCTGGGCCGAACTTATTGGCTTTTTGGCGACATCATTGCCACAAACACCACAACCGATGAAATCATTAGGTTTGAGTGGGAAGCCAATATTACAATGTCTAGCCGCCCACGGTTGACCCTACCTGCGGGCCCGATATGGATCGACAGCCACCGCTTTGCTTCTTTTTACGGTACGTGGGCAGGTGATACTAAAATCGGTGACATACGGAACGATGAGACTACTGCCTGGGAGGGTATCAGATTTGAAGATAGTGAATTGTCTTTGTCACCAGACCTGACCCGTTCAGTTTCATTTGGAAGATTATACGATTTGTCCGATCACAGTCTGGTTCAAGAAGATTTGGTCGGAACAGACTGGGATGGAATAATATCAGTCTGGACTTTAGATTCATCACTATTTGCTGATGTTGTAACCGATAGGACTACTGGTACAGTGACGTTGACCATATTTGATAAAGACGGAAATGTTGTTGCCGTCCCTCTCAGTGTTATGGAGGGTCGAGTTAGACTTGGGCAGTGGTCACCGGACAACAACTATCTAAGTGTTACTTTGTCCACTGGTGAAACGTACATAATAGATATACGAGATGAAGTTATCTATGATCTGTGTATCCATGACTCTGTTGGTTGGGCCTGGTCACCAGACGGTACTCAGTTTGCGACAGTTCTTGGACGAGGACAATCACCCATTGTGGTAGTCGATTTCGATGAATGGCAACCCTACATCGCCGCTTATCACACAGGGCCGGTAATCATATGGCGGACGACCGGAGACTGAAAGTATCAGATGACTTAGAATTTCCGAAGTCAAACACCGGTATCAAAGTTGATCAGGTGAGCGTCTTTGCCGCGCTCACGCATGTAATCGAACCCGGCTTTCGTGCCCGGACTTGCGCCGTCCCAGACGAAGAGACCGATCTGAGCCGTGTCCGCCAGCCAACGATCGCGCACCGTGTAACGGTTGAGCAGATGCCCATTGGCTGCCCGGTACGTGTCACGGTGAACCTTGACGTACTGCCCGTGCTTGCAACCACCGTTGCGCGGGAAGTTGCCCGGACCCGCCACGATCACCGGGGTCTTCAGCCGACGGCACTCGCGCACCACCGCCATGTCCACGCCCTTCGGGTTGT
>CAWUJQ010000427.1:0-4100 GCA_963922445.1 uncultured bacterium | reverse complement strand
GTGACGGGTTTGGGCAGCGCCCAAATAGCAACGATTCAACTTTGCAAAAGCCCTAACAGGTTACAGTCCGTGTTAGCCTGCCGTTGGGTTGTCATGCTATACTACGGACTGACATAGCCAGCTAATCAGGGGGTGACGGGTCATGGATTCGGCCATGCCATCAGGGTTTTCGCAGGATCGCCCACAAGACGCAAGCAAGGTCGTTGTGGGCGGTAACCTGACTGTTATGGATATGATTGACCGCGCCTTTCGCATCTACCGCAAGGGGCTGGTGCCGTTTTTGGCAGTCACAGCGGCGGTGCTGCTCCCTGTTGCCATCATCCAAATTCCGCTGTCTATTCAGCAGCAGCGGCAGCCCTTTTCAGATGACATCACCGCACTTGACCTTGCGGTGTTTGTGGTCAGCATCACGTCAACAATCGTTCAAGTCCTCCTTGCGCAGCCCACGTTGACGGTGTTGGCTTCCGAACTGCACTTCGGCAATCGCATCACGCTGCAAGAAGCGTTCAAGCGCGCCCGCAGCCGCATCCTGACGATATTCCTGGCCTATTTCATCTACATCGCAATCCTGGCCGGGGTCGCGGCGATAAGTGCGGTGCTGCTGTTTTGCTTTGTGGGCGTTATTGGGTTCATTGTGATTGCATATTTCACGGCTGCTGTCGGTTACTTCCTATTGCCCGTGTTGGTGCTTGAAGATGTCAGCTCGATTGACGCGATCAACCGGGCGTGGCACATGGGTAAACGGCGCTTTTGGCGTGGCCTGGGCCTGTCCACGTTGATTGGCTTGATTTCGCTGACGATTCTAACGTCGTTTGGGTTGGTGCTGGGCTTGATTGTGTTACCCCTGCAAAACGCGGGCTACACCGAAGCCCTGCTGGTTGCGCAGAACAGCGGACAAACGCTGCTGTCTATTTTTACCGCACCACTGGGCCTGATTGTGTTGGTGGTGTTTTACTATGACACCCGCGTCCGTTTGGAAGCATTGGATGTGTCCTTTTATCTATCCAAATACCAGTCACCACGGCCTGAACTGGTGCCTTCACCCAAGCCGTCCGGCAGCTTCATGGATGGCCGCGACGTGGTGAATATGCTCATTCTGAGCGTTTTTGTTGCGGGGGTGGTAGGCGCGTTCTTCCTGTTATTCTACGGCATTATAGCTGCACTCGGCCTATGATTCGCGCTATCGCCATTGCCTGTCTCCTGCTGACAATCACGGCATGGCTGCCTGGGGCTGTTTTTGCTCAAGCTGTGCTAGAGGAGCAAGACTTTTGGGAACGGCTGAGCCTCACGCAGGCCGATTTTGGGCGTGCGCTTAGCGCGTCCGGCAGTGAACGCGCCGCCATCATTGACGAAATCAATGCGCGCTGGCAGCCTGTCAACGCGGTGCGCCTCGAAAGCGGTGAACAAATCATCATCGACACAAGCTGGCTGCAACTCGCTCCTACATCTGACGGCCTCGCCATTCAAACGGTGCAGGATCGGATTGTGGCGGTGCAGCAGTTTCAAGCAGGGCCGGGGCTATCGCTTGAGGGCTTGAAGGGGCTGGTAGACGAACCCCAACAGCGCCCAACGCCACGTCCTACGCCCGAACCGAGCCAACCACGCGGCGGCATCAACGCCAACCTGGATTTACCGCCGATTGGTGGGGTGCTGCAATTTTTGTTCATTACCATTGCCGTGATTATCGTTGTGGCGGTGTTATTTTTTATCGCCCGTGGGTTGCGCTTTACGTCTGCGCTGGCACCCCTGGCCCTGGATAGCGACGACGACCCGCAAACATCGGGTGATGCACTGGAGCGGGCCAGTTCGTCTGAGCAGGTGCGTGATTACCGGGCGGCGGTGCGCTACCTGTACCTGTCAAGCCTGCTCAAGCTAGACGAAAACGGCCTCATTCGCTATGACCCTACGCTGACCAACCGTGAGCATCTTATACAGATAGAAGATCGCCCGCAGTTGGGGGCGCTGCTGGCCCCAATTATCGACTTCTTCGACAAGTCCTGGTATGGCTTTGCAGACATTACCGAAGCCGACTATCAGCGCTTTCGGCAGCAGGTTGACAAGCTGCTGAGCCTGACTGCGGAGCGTGCCCCGTGATGCGCCTACTCAACCGAATGAGTACCGAACTCAAGCTGCTGCTGTTTGCCGCCGTGTCTTTTGTGCTGATTGGTATGCTGGCGGTGATCTTTTTGCCAGAGCCAACGCAGCAGCCCAACAGCGTGACCAACCGCCGGGGCAGTGGGGTGAGCATCCTGCGCGAATGGTTTGAGCGGTCAGGGTTTGAGGTCAACCGCATCACTCGCGACCCAATCGACCCCACGCGCTACGATGTGATTCTCATCTTTAATCCGCCGGGGCGTCATGGTGACGGCGAGATTGCCGCAATAGTGGATTGGGTGAACAGCGGTGGTCGTTTAATCGTGGCCAGTAACGATACGAAGGTCAATCCGTTACTACAGGCTTTCGACACGCGCATCACCCCGGCAACCGTGTTTGCCAATCGCATGTCGCTAACCGCGCCCACGCTCGATGCACCCGCCTTTGACCAAGTACAGACGGTATTTGCCAACATCGTTGAAACAGACCGTAGCGATGCGGTTGTCCACATGGCAGACGGGCAAAATGCCGTGCTGCTGTCGTTGGCCCAAGGGGAGGGTATGGTGGTCGTTATGGGAACTCCGTACCCATTCACCAACCGGGGCATCGAAGACCCACAGTCACAGCGACTGGTGGCAAACTTGATGGGCGGCCTGCCCACGGAAGGCACGATTATCGGGTTTGATGAAGCGCAGTTGCCAACGGCTGGTAATGATAGCCCCGTCGCTCCCGGTTTCATCGGTTGGATGGTTCGCTCAACCGAGGGGCGCGGGGTGCTACTGCTGGGTGGGTTGGTGCTGGTCTACATGATTTCACGCGGACGGCGCTTAGGTGCGCCGGTGCCGTTAGTGGAAGACCGTTTGCGGCGTGAACCCGTTGAGTATATTGTAGCGATTGCCAACCTGTTCCGGCGGAGTGGTCGCCAAACCGATATACTTGACCACTATCACACACGCTTGCGCCGCCGCCTAGCGGAGCGTTACAGCATTGATGCGTCGCTCAGCGATGCCGAGTTTGCCAGCGTTGCTGCCTCGCGCAGTCCGACGATTGACGAGGCGGAGTTGAGCAAGCTGCTGACGCGGCTGCGCAACCCGAAGGCGTCAGAATCAGAGTTGCTCAACCTGGCAACGCAGGTGGATGAGTGGCTGGTTCGGGTAGGCACGCGCTAGAATTGGCTTTATTCGCACGTAATTAACACGAAGAGGGGCTATGTCCGTACAGAACATACAGGCGCTGCTGCAACGGATGCGCGAACAGGCATCTCACGTACTCGTCGGCCAGGGAGACACCATCGAACTGATTCTGGTAGCGCTCATCACAAAAGGACATGTGCTGCTAGAGGGGCCACCCGGCACTGCCAAAACGCTCATCGCCAAAACCATTGCGCGCCTGGTACAGGCGGAATTTGGTCGCATTCAGTTTACGCCGGACTTAATGCCTGCCGATGTGGTCGGGACGGTCGTCTATGATATGCAGTCCAGTCGCTTTAACCTGAAAAAAGGCCCCATCTTCACGCAAATCCTGCTAGCGGACGAGATCAACCGCGCCCCGGCCAAAACACAGGCCGCCCTGCTGGAAGCAATGGAAGAGCGACAGGTCACCATTGAAGGCTCCACAGAAAAACTGCCCGACCCGTTCATCGTCATTGCCACCCAAAATCCTATTGAAATGGACGGCACCTATCCGCTGCCAGAAGCCCAACTAGACCGCTTCCTGTTCAAGATCATCATTGACTATTTGCCGCAGCAGGCCGAAGCCGAGGTGCTGCGCCGCTATCATAATGGGTTTAGTGCTGGCAACCTGGATGCGGTTGGGCTGCAACCCGTCCTGCGCCCGGAACACCTGCCGCAGATTCGCAATATCATCCAGCAGGTGACGGTAGAGGATGGCGTGTTGAATTACATCGCCTCCATTACCCACGCGACCCGCAACGGGGCTGAACTGGCGCATGGTGCCTCGACGCGGGCGGGTGTGGCGCTGCTGCTGGCCAGCAAGACGCTGGCCGC
>CAWUJQ010000426.1:0-4153 GCA_963922445.1 uncultured bacterium | reverse complement strand
GGCGTTGGGTGAAGGCGATGGTGCTGCTTGCCTTGGTCGCCGTGTCGCTTTCTAGTTGGATGTACATAGTACTCACCTTACCTTATCAGTTGGTACGCCCAGATGGACTGTTTTACGCGTTCTCAACAAGTATTGAAGGCGTGATTCTGCTGTTGTTTGTATTGAACAGAGCATTCCTATTCGCTGGCTTTCTCATTCTATTTCTGATTGTGGGGCCGTTCATCAATCGGCGTAGACTCAACTCGGACGTATCAGGTTTGCCACTGAGAATTGCCCCGCGAGCATTTATCTTGACGACGATGGCACTGATTTTTGTTATCGCCTTTACCCTAAACACCATCCGACCCATTGTTACGCAACGCAACTTTAGCGCTGTTTTTCCGTTGCTGGCTTTGTGGGTGGGTTCCTTGTTAATCCGCTGGCGGATGCCCTGGGTAGCAGTTGCAGTTATCGGCTTCATCGTGACGGCTTTTGTCGGCACTTCTCGCTGGGAAGTAACAATGCCCCTTACTGCGGTTGCGGGCGAGATGGACGATTACTACTCATCAGGCGATGTCGTCGTGATTGCGCCCGAAGTGCCAGAAACGGCGGGCGCTCATGCGGTAGCGCTGGCCATGTACTTGCGCCAAATGTCGCCTCATGCGTTAAGTCGTGAGGACATCCGCTTTGTCGCCCCGCAAATTGAGCGCATGATGGGGTCAGTTGCGCTGGAGGCACTGGTGATCGACAGTCCTACATTTCGTAGCTCGTCACAGGCTGGTGTGTCTGAATTCTTCACTTCTGTAGGTGGAGCGACGCAGGTCATTTATATTGAAATTGATGATCCGAACGCGTCAACAGAACTTGGGCCGCGTGCTGATGATACCTTGTTCCGTCAGGCCTTGCTTGAGCAGTATGAACCTGTTCACGAGGGCGTGCATTGGAGTGACCCTCCGGTCATTAGTTACACCGTTGTGGTCTACCGCCAACGCTAATCGACAAGGTCGTCCGTCGGCATTTTTACCAGCGTGTACGAATCATTTTTAAGTACGATTTCTGCATTTGGGGGCAGAAGAACCGCAAATTGTGTCTCAGTTAGGGGGCGCGTATCGACATAATAGTCACTGCCGTACGTCTGGGCGATTTCGAGAAAGGCTGCCGCAGATGCTTCCATACTAGTGGGATCATCGGGGTCTGCCAAATCACTTGCCGTGCGATATTGCGCATTAATTTCGAAGAAGCGTTCCACCCTGGGCGGTTCGGCATATCGCACGAAGAACTCATCCCGCTGGTCAAACACCATTGGGCGTTGGGCGTAGTAGCGAACACTAAGCATTTGCTCGTTAACAAGCACCTGTGACCCTTCTGGCGTTTCGTCGCGCAAGTAGTGGAGTAGTTCGGTTAAGTCTTGTTCAGGGTCATAACAGTACCAACGACCTTGACCAAGGCAGTTAACGGTTACGAAGGGTAGGTTCAATATAGTGAGGAACACGAGTGAAACCACCATCATTACATTAATCGCAGCCCGTGCTATGGGTCGCAGTCTGCGCTGCTTCACCAGGATAAACTGCCACACATAATAGACAATCAATGGCACAAATAAGTAGCGTGCGCCGCGCTGCAACGCACGTTGCAGTTGGCTCACATCAGCAGGCAACAGGTCGAAAATGCCCAGGACGGGTACGATGAGCGTAATGAAATATAGGCCGAGCAGCCACACCGCTAGTTGCACAGCTTTGTCGCGCTGTTCACCCCTTACCCAATAGAAGGTTACACCCATGCCAATTAGTCCAAATAACGGCAGCCCCGATTGGATAAGAAGGCGCTGGAATTGCACAAACGTCGCCTGCAAAAACGCATCGTTTTCTACTAAGGCAGGCGGTAAATTGAGTTGATAGTCCCAACCTTCACGAAAAGCATCCACTTCGCTGTATAGCTCTTCGTAGGTAATCACAAGGTTATTGCCCTGCCCCAAAGTGTTGATGTAATATGGTGAGGTCACCGCTACAAATAACAGACCTAACCCAATTAGCACGCTAATTTTTCGCCACCATACCCACCCATGCGGCACAAATGGCAAAAAGCTCACCCATAGAATAAACCCAATCGGTGGGGTACTGACCGGGTAAACCCATACCAGCAGCCCCGCGCCAATCATGATGAGCGGCCAACGAGAGGGTCGGCGCACCCACACCACAGCCGCCGCCAGCAGGTAAGGCAGCAAGCTTTGGTAAAACACGCGTGATAATGGCACCTCCCATAGGCCCCAGTACTCACCTTGCTCTAGAAACATGAACAGCATCGACAGCGCCGCCAGGAAGAGCGCCCACGAACGCCGCTGGAAGATAACGATCCCCAGAATGTAGAAGCCGACCAATTGCACCAGCGTGATGGGTAGCAATAAATAGAAGAAGGCCGAACCGTAGTCGATTTTGAACAGATGCGCCACAAGGGGAATGAGAAGGGTTGGCCCAGCTACATAATAGGCACCATTGTCAGGGTCACTGAGCATGTAGTCGTTTTCGAAGAACTCCGGTTGTGCGCGGGCAGCGATCACGATGAGTACGTTGCCTGCATCGTCTCGCAAGACCCGATCCATAGGGCCACGCCACGCCTGCAAAAAGAAGTTGAGCGACAGCAAAAACATCACCAACAGTGCAACAGCGTCAAAGCGTTTGAGTGAATGTGACATGGCCCAGTCCCTTGCAGTCGGTTACTTTTCCAGGTCAATCACGACTTTTTGCACCCCGTCAGCGTACTGAAAGTTCAAATCGAAGGCAGTGGGGGTGTCTTCAAGCGAGTAGGTATGGGAAACCATATCATCCAGGTCAACCATGCCGGTTTCGGCCAGTTTGATCGCCCGCGGATAGACGTTTTTCATACGCCGTGACATCATGATGGTGAGGCCCTTGCGCCGCGCTAACGAGTGGCGTAGGTTAAGCTGGTCGTCGTCGGGGATGCCCACCAGCACCAGCCGCCCACCCAGCCGCAGCGACTCCGCTGCTTGATTAATCGACTGGTCAGCCCAGGCTGCCTCGAAAGCCACATCCACGCCGCGCCCGTCGGTCGCTTCGTGGATAAGATCACCCGGTTCGCCGTCGTCAAGCGTCCAGCCCTGGGTAGCGCCCCACTGGCACGCTTTTTGGACCCGCCACGGGTGCTTGTCAAACACGTAGATGTTGTTGGCACCGCTCAGGCGGGCCAGCCGGGTGACAAGCAAGCCGACTGGCCCGCACCCGAACACACTCACGTCGTCTGTTAGGCGGATTTTGCCCAGGTCGTTGGCGTGGATAGCGACACCGAGCGTTTCCAGGATAGCCGCACCCGCGTCACTGATGCTGTCAGGAATGGGGAAGCAGTTGCGGCTTTCGACCTTCATTTTATCTTGCAGCGCGCCGTTGTGCGGGTACAGGCCATAGAACGTCAGGTTGAGGCACAGGTTGGGGTCGCCTCGTTCGCACATTTCGCAGCGCCAGCAGGGAGTCGCCGGGTCAATTGCCACACGCATCCCCACTTGGAGCGGCTTATTTTCGCCATCGTTGGCATTGGGGCCAACTTCGACCACCGTGCCGCCGAACTCGTGGCCCAGCACCAAGGGGGAGTCCACGCCTGTGTCGCCAATGCGCCCGTCCTCGAAGGTGTGCAAATCAGAACCACACACGCCTACTGAACCGATTTTGACGATCACCTCGCCTTCACCGGGGGCAGTCGGCTCGGCTACGTCGTCCAGGCGGATGTCTTTGGGGCCGTAGAGTCTTGCTGCTCGCATAATGTTGTCGTCCTTTTGGTCGTAAGCGGTGCGTGTGCCGATTATAACACTCCATGGCAGCGGCTTGATGAAATTCCTACGCGCAGTTCAGTCGCAGCCAAGTCGCAGTTGGTATCTTATGACTGTAAAAAACATAGGATCTAAAATGACAGTTTACAAAAGCATACTCGAAAACGAAACAGAAAAGTTAGAACGCGCCATCCGCAAGATGGAGCAAGAAATCAACGAAGACGGCCAGCCCGAAGGCACCGCTCAACTTAAACGGGTGCAGGCGTTTAAGCTGGATTTCGTCAACGAACTGATGGAAAACGCCGATGACCCGGTGCAACTGCGAGCAATGGTCACCGAGAAAAAGCAGATGGCAGACGCCACGCAGCATGATGCGCTCAAGCCACAGGATGCGGG
>CAWUJQ010000425.1:0-4190 GCA_963922445.1 uncultured bacterium | reverse complement strand
TATTCGCGGCATGGTCTATGAGGGGCTAAACAGCTTCGATGAAACACAGCTTGAATCGATGGGCATGGCCGATTTCTTCCGGCAAGACATGCAGTGGTATGGGCCGTGTGGCATCGGCAGCAACCGCAGCCTGGCCGCATTTGAGCAGAACCATCAGCAGCACTGGCTGCACGCCTTCCCCAATCGGCAGGTGCAAGACCTGGACTCGCTCTTTACGGAAGGACGCTACATGGGTGCTTCCGGCTGGGCGGGGGTGATTGCTACGCACACTGGCCAATACCTGGATGTCCCCGCCACCGGCAAGCAAGTTCGCTTCAACGGGATTGACGTGTGGGTGCGCGATGACGAAAAAATCGTGGAGAACTGGGTGTTCGTGGATATGATCGACCTGTACCGCCAATTTGGAATCGACTTGTTCGACCGGCTGCACCAACAACTGACTTAGATGGCCATCACACCTATAGGGAAAGCGGCCTGTTTCCGAGGGGCCGTTCATCTGCTGAAGGCAACCGCTGTGCTACAATATCCTTGTTCATCGCTACAACGGAGCGCAACGTACCCCCCATGACAGACGTCCCAGCGAGCCTGGCCCAAGCGGCTAATGCGCCTGAACCCACCAAACAGGCCGAAAAAGACAAAGACAAGCCCAAATCGAAGTTACCCAGCTACGCGCATGTGGTCGTCGTACCCATCGCCAACCCCAAAACCGCCCCGGAACTTATCCGGCTGGCCAAAGCAACCGTGCAGCGAGACGGCGGGCGGGTGATTGCGCTGGCCATCACCCTGAGTGACAGCGAAGCCGAGGAACAACGCGACCGCCTCGACACGCTGGAAGCTATTGTGGACGAACACAAGGTCAAACCCAAACAAGACGTTAAAGCAGACGCTATGGATGGGCTGAACGCCGATGAGAAAGTTGCCGTGCCAGAGGGCAAGCCAAAAACCGAGGGTGACAGCAAACCCAAAAACAAAGAAAAAACACCCACCATCGCCGTAGATTTTGTCACGCGCACGGCCATGAGCATCGCCCGTGGCATTTTGGACGAAGCGCGTGAGAGTGGTGCCGAACTGCTCATCCTGGGGGCATATCGGCCCAACCGTGAGGGGGTCGTGTTGGGGTCGGTGGCACGGGCCATCATGAGCGCACCGCCGTGTGACATCCTGATTTACCGCTACTCAGAATCACCAGAGTTCAACCGCATTCTCATCCCCGTGGACGGCAGCCCTGCCGCAAGTATGGCGGTGCGTATGGGCATTGTGTTCGCCAACTCCCGGCCAAGCTGCCCGGTAGAGGCCGTCTATGTGCAAGAAAGCCACCGCCCCGAATATGAGGGACTTGGTCGCATCCAGCACACGCTAGAAGGCGTGCCCGGACGCGGCATCGTGAAAACAACCGTCATCAAAGCCTACAATCCGGCTCAGGCCATCCTCTCACGCGTAGACGAAGACCACCTCGTGATTGTTGGCTTCACGCAAAACAGCGAATTCCAGCGCTGGCTGAACGACGGCGACAAGGAAATGCGCGAATTGCTGGACAGAGCACCCGGCCCCATGCTGATTGCTGTACGCTCCACGCAAGCGGCGACCCAGCAGCGGCGCTTGCTGCGGCGTGCCCTCAGTTGGCTTAAGCCCACGCTCACAGACATCGAACAGGAGCAAATCGGCTGGCAGGCGGACGACAACGCCAAAACCAACCTGGACTACGCCATGTTGATGTTGATTTCAGCAACAATTGCCACGCTGGGCCTGCTGCTCAACAGTGCTGCGGTTATCATCGGCGCGATGCTCGTGGCCCCGCTGATTGCCCCGTTAACGGCGATAGGCATTGGCCTAACAACCGCCCGCCTCAAAATGGTGCTTCGGGCCGGGTCAACCGTCCTGATCGGTATCGGCATTGCCTCCTTCGTCAGCATTGGGATGGGCCTATTGGTTCAGTTGGAATCCTCGACGCCGGAGATGATGTCTCGCGTTAGCCCCACCCTGCTGGATGCGTTCGTCGCGTTGGCATCGGGGGTTGTGGGGGCCTACGCCACAGCCCGCAAAGACATCCCGGCAGCGCTGGCAGGTGTCGCCATTGCCGCCGCGCTCGTCCCGCCGATTTGCACATTTGGCTTGCAGTTGGCGCAGGGGCACTTCACCTGGGCGCTGGGCGCGATGCTGCTGTTTTTGACGAATATGTTCTCAATTATCGTGATTTCGGTGCTGCTGTTTTGGTGGTTGGGCATGCGGCCCCACGACGATGCCCGCCGACGGGATCGCTATGGCGGGTATGTTATTTTCGCGCTGCTGCTGCTGCCGCTGATCGGGTCAATCGGCTATGTGAGCCAACGCAGCGACAACCGCGTCATCGAAGACGAAATTTTGCAGCTACTGGCTCCTGTACGCATTGCGGACATGTCGATTGACTCGCTGTCACCGTACACCATTACAGCCACGCTGCGCACGCCGAACGAAATCTCGCAAGATGCGGTGGCCGTTGTGCGCGACGCGATTGCTGACCGCATCGGTGACGATAGTGTGCAACTTCACCTGGTGGTGGAAGAGGTGTTGTTAACGCCCGATGACCTCACCCGCTGGGAGGAGCGCTACGCCCCACGCGTTGCATCGGACGCGCCGCTGCTTGAGGTGCGTGACGGGGTGATTGTTCCGGTTGAAGCAGCAGCAGCCGAAGAAGAAAGCGAAGCAGCGGCAGCCACTGAAGAAGCCACCGCCGAGGCAGCCCCCTAATCGCCGGGGGCGTAGGCCTCACCAGTTGCTGTCGTGTGCTTGTCGCCAGGTTCGCTATGCGCTGACTGGGGGGCGTCGGCTTCTGGTTCTTCGTCATACCAATGCGCATCGCGTTGAGCTGCGCCGTCGATGTCTTCCATATAGGCATTGTAGGCAAAGGCCATGAACAGGGCAAACAGCGCCGTACCGATGCCCATCACTACGTTAAGGGGAACGGGTGCCACCAACACCAACCGGATGAACACGGTCACCACCGCATAACCAAAGTTACGGAACGTCACCGCGTAGTTGATGCTGTAGCGTAGGGACAGCAGCACCATCAGCACGTCCGTGAAGATCAACACGGTGTAGAACGACTCAAAGAAGGGGTAGGTTTCTAGCCCCGCCAGCAAGCGATACAAGTCAAAAAAGCCAATGCCCGCAAACGTTATCAGCAAGCCTAGCGCAATCACCTTTTTGTCATTGATGAACTCCTGCTGTTCGACGGTGTCTGACGTGATGGGGCGGCTTTTTTGGATGCGATAGTAAATGCCCAAAATCACGAAGACGGCCAACGCCCCCGCAGCATCGGCAATCATCGGCCCTAACCCCGCAATGACCTCCGGCCCCCACTCAATCGGCTCCGGGAAGTCGGTGAACTTTTTGAACGTGTCGCGCAGCAAAATTAGCGACAGAATTTCGATTTGAATACCGATAGAGCGCGAAAAGGAGCGGGTGAGGCCAAACACCAGGCTCACCACCTCTGTGAACAGCAGCAGCGTGAAGGCCACTTCTACCGCAAAAAAGTGGGAACTGGGTAGGACTTCCGCCATGAGGCCGGGCAGCAACCCGCGCCGATTCAACTCAATCACACCAATGGTAATCAAGTAGGCCACCACCAGCACGCTTCCAGCAGCCCGCTTCATAAAGGTCTCTTCCCAGAAGTGTTCGAGGGCATCTGTGATGTTGGCAAGGCGCTTAATCATGGGTGGCTCCAGTGCGGTCGTCTGTGTGATGATTTTGACAATAGCGGGCAAAACCGAATGCCGCCTAAACGTGACATGAGATGTTGGTAACCCGATTGTGAGCATGTTTTGACAAGTCGCCTTGATTTTGCGCTTGGCCACTCGCATAATCCGCCGCTGTTCATGCCGCTATCGACTGCTGCCACCATGCGTGCCATTTTGAAATCGCCCCGTTTGTATCTTTTCATCGCGAGTGTCATTCTCGCGGGCGTGGCCTCAGCCCGCCTGCTTACCCTGCAAAGCCGCCTGCCGACCGACCCCATCATCATCGAAGATGAACAAGCCGGGACGACCGTCCGCATTGAAGCCGAACCGAGCGTATTGGCCCTACCCAACGACTGCGTCCGGCTGCGCTGGCAGGTCGAAAACACGCAGGCGGTGTTCGTCGGCGGGGACGGGCGGTCAGGCGAAGATGACCGTGAGTGGTGCTTTGTGGGCAACGGCGACACGCCTGCGGTG
>CAWUJQ010000424.1:0-4193 GCA_963922445.1 uncultured bacterium | reverse complement strand
CTGATGGATGGCCTCCACGAAGCGCTGTGGTGGCAGCGGGGACATGCGCACTAGATCGACCTGTGATGAGTGTGAACGGGCTGCGGTGACGCCGAAGAAGATAGACGCAAAGTCTACAATCACAAACGATAGCCCGGCTGCGCCCATGATAAGCGTGTAACCTACTTCCCAATCGGTTAACCAACAGAGGCCCAGCGCAGCCAATGTGATAAAGATGACGCCCATCGTGACCTGAAGGCCGAAGCGCTCCAGATGCTCGACCGTTCCAGCGGCGGCGACATTGCGGGCCAGCCAGCGATAGAGCCATAAGTTCTTGGTTACATCTCTGAGGAAAGGGGGTAGCAGTCCGGGCATTAGCGATCTCTTGCGCGTGGCGTAAATATCGACCCGGCGGCGGTGTCTTCCCACCAGCGGGTGACGGCCCATTGCAAGGCCCACACCGCAGGCGGCATGGCCACCCACGGGATGATGCCCACAGTCGTCGCCGCCATGTCGCGGAACTGATAGGTGTAGTTGGAGTCGTAGCTGAACCACATTTCGTTGACAAAGCTGCTCATGAGCGATCCCATCCACACGACGGTGACGGCGAACATGCCCTGCAAAAACAGCACCAGCAGCGTTGACCCGCCCAGCGCCAGCCACATTGTAAAGCCGCCGCGTATGCGGGCGGCCAGGGCTGCTGCCAGGGCCGTCATCATGCGAAAGCGCCACAGCGGTTCCAGCAGCATCAGCGGCAAAAAGATCGCAATCCCGGCGACGACGAACGACACCCCGTACAGCACTTCCGGTTGCAGCACATCGTCTATGAATAGGCCGCTCTCGAATATGAGCAGCACCAGCGCGACCAACCCGGAAATCGCCAGCAGTAAACACCCGAAGAAGCGCATAATCCACATAACGATGAACACGCGCCAAGCCCGTACCTGTGCCAGCGCCAGCCGGGATTGCACGTAGTCCTGTGGGTTGAGGGTAGATGCGCGCACCAGGTCAAAGCGCACGTCGCGGGCGACTTCTGTGCGGATGGTGACCGCCCCGTAAAACAGTGTGACCAGGTCAACGATTGGGAACAAGAAAATGCTGATAAGGGCCACAACAATGCTGTAGCCGACGAATACCTGAATAAACCAGTACTCCCCGCGATAGGCTAGGGGTGACCAGAAGACAAGCGGCGTCAGCACGGCCCCGGCCAGTATCAGCGCACCGACCACGGCGGCCACTTGCCAGGTGTAGCGCACTAAGCCTTGTGGTGTGCGCCCGCCGCGCACCTCTCGGATGACGTAGGACAGCAGCGGATTTTGATAGTCGAACGTTTCAAATGGACTGGCCCACCGAGATAGCATTTATTCACGTCCCTCCCTGAACACATAGCGCTGTGCCCGCCGCAAGGCGACGTTTTCCAGCGAAAAGTAAGCAAAGTAGATGATGACTGCCATGATTGCAGTGGCTAAAACCCCAAAGTAGGGGAATGGACTCACAAGCGTAATGCTGGCCAGTGCTGAATAGACGGGCACGGCCAGCAGTACTTGCGGGGCGGTCACAGCCAGCGCCAGGATTGTGCCCCCACCCGCGAAGGCGGCGCTCAGAGAGCGAAAGCGGGTCGCCAATGTAACCCCCAATGCCGTGACCATGCGCACACGCCATAACACCTCCAGCGTCAAAAAGGTCAGGACAAGGCCGCCAAACAGGATTTGGGCTGTGCGCGACCCATACGCGGATGGCGACAAGACGATAAAGTCGGCGCTAGGCGACCTGACCGCTACCAGTGGCTCTACCCAAAAGGTGTTGGCAGCAATCAGCGTGAGGGCGGCCAAGCGCCACCCGAACAGCAGCAGCGTCAGCCGCCACACCCGCACCCGTGCTATGGCGTGCTGCGCTGCCACGACCTGCGCCCCGGTCATGTTGGTCATGTGCAGCAGGTCACCGAGTTCTGACGTGCGGCGGCTAATCAGGCTGTGCAGGGTGCGCCCCAACACGACGTAATCGAGGAAAAGCGCGGCAAAAACCGACCCCAGGAAGGCCCACAGCACGACAGTCGAGTGTTCTTCCGTGATGAATTGCAACTCCCCGGCACTGTAGCCAAACCCCGGCCACAGCGTGGTCAGCATCATGTTGACCAGCCCGTTCGCGCCAATAAACACCAGCGTGCCCACCGTCCAGGCGACGATGTAGGCACCGTATAGCAGCGGGCTTTCCCAGCTATGCCACCACTTAACCTTGCGCATGGCATAGGCAAACAGCGGATTAGCGGGCGCAACGGCGCTGTGTGGCAGCCAGTGCGTTAACGGGTTCGGCTTGCCCGGAATCTCAGCCATCCGTGCGTCGCAGTATGGCTTTCGTCCAGTTGAGGGCCGCCTGTTCGACAACCGTCATCAGGAAGGCCAGCAGTAGTATGGCCCCGATGACGGTTGCCCAATTCACGTCGTAGCTGCGCGCCCACACGAGGCACAATATGCCAAGTTGGACGGGTACCAGCACAACCAGCAAGCCGATGCGTACCGCTTCCGTGGCAGCGCCGCGTAAGCCCAGTGCAGGCAGCAGCGTGAGCGCGGTAATCATGCGGGCCTTAACCGGGACAATAACCAGCAAAAAGACGAATAGGGCTGCCAATATTGCCGCGTCACTGTAGAAGAAGTTATAGAGCTGGCTCCAAAAATCACGGTCACCGCGAAACATGAAGGCTGTGAAGTAGGTTGTGGCGTACAACAGCGCGGCCAAGGCACCCACAACGATCATCAGCACCGTGACCTGCCACGTTCGCACGCAGGCGGCAGCGCGGTGCGCTTCGACGGCGTCATCTGAGGCGAGTGACGACAGGCGAATCAGGTCGCCTAACACGGCGCGTTGGCTGCGCCGCACCCCTTGGACGGTAATTTGGGAGATGAGGACATCGGTGAACACCAGCATCAGGCCGACGGCGATCACAATGCCAGCCGCTACGTTAATGTATAGGCTGCTGGAAAACGACTGGTAGCTGGACGCGGCATTGCCCGTCCATTGGGGCGAAAGTAAGGCGGCCATCACGATGGCGTAAATCAGCAGGGATAGCACGGATACCAACGCGGTCACGACCAGGCCACGGCGCATGGGCTTGCCCACCTTGCGATACCAGGGCACGCTGTTGGCAAGGAAGCGAAACAGCGGGTTTTCTCCGTTTAAGCCATTGGTGGGCTGCCACCACAGCAGGCGCTTCCACCAGGCGCGGCTGGTAGGCCGGTACGTTACCGCCCACGGCTCACGGAAGCTGCTTGAGCGGCGTAAGGCCCACCGCAGCGATAAACCCCGGACGAGGCGGAAGCTGCCCTGAATGAAGGTGGCTTGCACGATGACAAAGCTGACAAACGCCAACATGGTCAGGATTTCTTCCACGTCGTAACTGAAGCTGGCGTAGAGGTAAATCCTGTTGACTATCCAGAACTGCGCCGCACCCATGCCAATCACGCCGCCGAGCATCACCAGCCAAACGCCCAGCATCAAAATAAAGGCCAGCGGCAGCGCGGTGATAAAGCGCCTTACCTGGGCGGAGATACCCATCGCAAGGGCGGTCATGGCGCGCAACCGCCAGATGGGTTCAACGATGTACACCACACCAACTAGCCCCATCAACAGGGCTGCATAGGAAAACATCAGCGGGTATTCCCAAAACGCCTCAATCAAACTGAGCGGGTTGTAGTCTTCGATGACGGGCATCAGGACGAGCAGCAGCAGGCCAAGGGCGCTCACCACGGCCACACGTGTGCCAACAACCATCATGGTGATGCGCCACAGGCGCAGTTGGTTAGCCTGATACAGCGCTTGGATGACCGATTGGCCCGACAGCGGCGTCAGTTGGATTAAGTCCCAGCGGTGGGCGTTGCGCTCCCCGTTGATGCTGTTGACGGTGATGGCCATCACGATGAAGTCCAGCAGGTAGCTGAGGGCAAGGCTAATGCCACCCACCCACAACAGGACTTGTGCAATGGAACTGGAGACGCGCCACATTTGCACCGAACCGCCGTTGTTAAAGCTGTTCACCATCCAGGCATAGCGCGCCAACACGAAGACCAACCACACCAGCAGCAGCACGGTCACCGTCCACAGCACCACCTCCAGCCCGTAACGCGCCGGGGAGGTGCCATTGGCCCACCAGCGCCGCCGCCGCATGTTCAGTTGGTACAGCGGGTGGTCAGTTTGCAAGGGGAGCGCAAGCAACCAAC
>CAWUJQ010000423.1:0-4198 GCA_963922445.1 uncultured bacterium | reverse complement strand
ATGCCAAAAACTGATGAGCGCATAACCGAAGCCGAGTATTTCGACCTGCTGCGCGAAGCCGAGGGCAGCGGCGTTAGCTATGAACTGATTGACGGCTACGTGTATGCCATGTCCGGCGGTTCAGCAGATCATGCCGCGATTGAGATGAATCTGGTGAGCATGTTTGCGCGTGCCCTGGAAGATACACGCTGCTCACCGCGCACATCGAATATGGCTGTTGTCGCCAAAAACAGCTACTTCTTCCCGGATGTAAGCGTTCACTGCGACGAACCGCAATACGTGCCGGACGCCCCCATTGCGATTCTGGCGAATCCGGTGGTGGTGGTTGAGGTGTTGTCAAAATCCACTGAAACCAAAGACCGCACCCTCAAGCTCGACAGTTACACAGCCAATCCCACCCTGCAAGACTACATCATTGTGTGGCAAGACCACCCGCGCATTGACCACTACGCACGCGGCGCCAACAGCGCGTGGATACTCACGCGAACGGAAGACATAAGCGCCCGTGTTGAGCTGCCATCTATCGGCGTGACGCTGTCCCTTGAACGGGTCTACCGTGATGTATCATTCCAATCAAACGACGAGCCGTAATCAGAAAGGAACTTAACCCACGTCCAAGATGCCAAAACACGACGACCGCATAACCGAAGCCGAGTATTTTGCGCTGTTAGCGGAATCCGAAGGTGTAAAGTACGAACTCATTGACGGCTATGTCTACGCGATGGTGGGGGGTAAGCGCTCTCATCAGGTGTTGACGACGACGTTGACGGGGTTGTTCTTCGTTGCATTGAAGGCCAAGGGCTGCGAACCCTTCGACTCGGATACGCCCGTTCGTGTACCTACCGGGAACTACTTCTATCCCGATAATACGGTTGTGTGCGGCGAACCGGATTATGCTGAAGATCAACCGATAGACATATTGGCAAATCCCACGCTGATTGTCGAAGTGCTGTCCCCGTCAACAGAGCGCAAAGACCGCACTGTAAAATTCGACAACTACCGGACGATTCCTACGCTTCGAGAATATGTCCTTATTTCGCAAGATACGCCCCGGGTCGAACGCTTTTCACTAAAGGAAGATGGTGAATGGACGATCAATACAGCGATTGGCCTGGACGCCTCCATCGAACTGCCATCCATCGGCGTCACGCTGGCTCTAGCCGACGTGTACGAACGCGTCACATTCGAGCCGCCGCAGACCAATGGCGACACCCCCGACCCCGAATAGAGCCAATGGTCTGCATTGGTTATAGCCGGTTGTGGGCAGTTGCCTGAGAGCATGGTAAGTTAGGCATTCCTTGCATTGCACTTGAAGCGAACGGATGGATGCCACCATGGTTGATGCTCAAACTCTGCCCATCTCACTGGATCGTGACAGCGAAGAACCCATCTACCGCCAACTGATCCGCCACATCCAACTACAAATTGACAGTGGTACGCTGGCCGCCGGGGTACGCCTGCCCGCCAGCCGCGACCTCGCCCGCCAGCTCGAAATCAGCCGCATTAGTGTGGTCAACGCCTACGCCGAACTGCGCTCCCAGGGTTACCTGAGCGCCCATGCAGGGCGGGGTACGTTTGTGGCCAAGGGGGAGTCTGCGTCCCAGGCGGCACGCCCTGCCTCACGGATGGAGGCCAGCGAGTCGCGCACACATCAAGATCGCTCGATTCGCGAGATGATGCGCTTGGCGCGCAAGCCAGGGATTATCAACTTTAGCCAGGGCATACCGCCGAAGTCGTTTATCCCCGTGCGCCATGTGCGCGATGCCATCAACATTGTGCTGGAGAGGGACGGCGCAGACGCCCTTACCTACGAGGCCACAGAAGGTTACGGCCCGTTACGGGCAGCCATTCGGGACTATGTAGGGTCATGGGGCATTCGCTGCGCGGCATCGCAGGTGTTGGTGACGGGCGGCACGCAGCAGGCACTTGATTTGGTCATTCAGGCACTGCTGAGTGAGGGAGACACCCTTGTCACGTCAAACCCCACGTATCTGGGTATCCTGGATGTAGCCAGCACACGGCGGGTGCAGGTTTCTGGCATTGCAATGGATGACGAAGGCATCCGGCTAGACTGCTTGGAAAACTATCTGCTGGATCACCGCCCGCGCCTGCTGTACATCACCCCCGCGTTCCAGAACCCAACGGGGAACGTGATGCCGCTGCACCGACGGCGTCAACTGCTGCGGCTGGCCGAAAGTTACAACCTCACCATTCTTGAAGACGGGGTGTATCAGGAACTTCAGTTTGAGGGTGAGCCAATCCCACCGCTCAAAGCGCTAGACGAAAGCGGTGTGGTGATTTATGCCAGCGGATTCACTAAGATTTTACTGCCAGGCATGCGTATTGGCTACCTGATTAGCGATAGTCGTCACTATGAGCGGCTGGCACGGGTCAAAGCCTCTGCGGATATATCCACTCCGGGGCTGAACCAGCGCGCGATTCACCTGCTTTTGCAGCGCGGCGTGCTGGCTGGCCAAATCGAGAAGAACATCCGAGAGCTACGCTATCGCCGGGATGTCGCCCTGCAAGCGGCTGAATACTACTTGCCGCCGGGGTCACGTTGGCAGGTGCCAACAGGCGGGTTGTACTTGTGGGTTCAACTGCCACCCAGCGGGCCAACGGCTGCTGAGTTGTTCATCTCCGCAATTCAAATGGAAGTGGCCTATGCCATTGGCAACGTCTTCCATACAGACAACAGCGGGGCCTATCACCTGCGCATCAATTATGCGTTGCAGGAGCCGGCGCAAATTGAGGAGGGCTTTAGGCGATTGGGCCGGGCCTGGCGCGAGTTGGCCTGCGATTACGATGATATGGAAAAGGCACCGTTGTTGTAGCCCATCGCATTTATCATTTTTTACGCCTATTCACGGAACTCTTGCTCAGATAGGGCCGTCTTTCGGATATACTATTAGAGTAACACAAGAGCAGACTGTTTAAGGATATGTAAAAAGATGAAGCGATTTGGCTTAACGCTGCTGATAATGCTGGTACTGGGGCTTCCCCTGGTGGTGGCGGCGCAGGACATGACGGGGGGGGCCATCGAAGACGTGGCGTCAAGCGTGGTGTTGATCGAGACATTGAGCGGGCGGCGGGGGATCGGCTCAGGATCGGGCACGATCATCTCACCAGAGGGCTACATTTACACCAACCGTCACGTGATTGAGGACGGTGACGACTTCGCAATCTACATGCTTGATGATATTCGTGAGTTGCCGGTGTTGAGTTATTATGCTTCGCTGGTTTATGTATCTGACGACTTTGACATTGACTTTGCCATCCTGCAAATTGACCGTGACCGCCGCCAGCGTGCCGTGAACGCGGCAAGTGAGGCATTGCCTTACCTGCCCCCGGCCAGCACAGAAGCAACCATTGGCGATACCATTCGCATCTACGGCTATCCGGGCATTGGGGATGGTTACATGGTCGTGACGACAGGCGAAGTTGTCACCGTGCAAAACGGCTCCGTCAATGGGCAGCGCTTGCCTGTGTGGTATTGGACGGATGCTGAGATTAGCGGTGGTAACAGTGGCGGACTGGCGGTAAACGAGGCGGGTGAGTGGATCGGGATGCCGACGTGGGTCGTATCTGAGGAGCGGACGGCGGGCCGCCTTGGTGGGGTTCTCCCCCTAACCGCTGCCGAAGGGCTAATGCTTGAGGATGGCTTCTCACTTGGCGATAGTGCCCCAGTTCAACCCAACTCATTTGCGGATAACACTGACGATAGTGGCAGTTTCACGCTCGTGAATGAATCGAACCTGACCATTTGCCAGGTGTACATTTCGCCTACAACGGCCAACAGTTGGGGCGAAGACCGCCTTGGCGGTAGTGGCATCATCCGCAGTGGGGATTCTTTCGACTTTGACTTCGCTCCCGGATCATACGACGTGCTGATGCTAGACTGCGCGGGGGAAACGCTTCAGGATATACGTAGCCTGGAATTTGCAGAGCAGACCGTGGGCCGATTCGACGGTGCGTCGCTAGAGTTGGCGGTGGGTGACCTTACCGGGCCAGTGGCCCTCACCGTGCAGAATGCGTCAACCGAGTCCATTTGCTATGTATTCATTTCACCGAGTACAGCGGGCAACTGGGGCGAAGATCAACTCGGCAGCCGTGAAATTATCGGTGCCGGGGACGAGCGCACATGGGAACTGGAAGCAGCCAACTACGATGTGCTGCTTCAGGATTGCAGTGGCGCTAC
>CAWUJQ010000422.1:0-4202 GCA_963922445.1 uncultured bacterium | reverse complement strand
GCAGCCGCCCTACCCGCCAGCACCCGCGCCGTCGCCGTGCTCGACCGGACAAAAGAACCCGGTGCAGGCGGCGAACCGCTCTATCTAGACTGCGTGAACGCGCTCCACGAAGCGGTTGCCAGTGGAGAAGCAGCCGCCATGCCCGCGATTGTCGGTGGGCGCTATGGCCTCTCCTCAAAGGAGTTCACCCCGGCAATGATTAAGGGCGTGTTCGACCACCTGCAAGCCGAACGCCCACGCAATCACTTTACCGTCGGCATCGCAGATGACGTGACGCACACCAGCGTCGCCTATGACCCGGCCTTCTCCACTGAGCCGGACAGCGTCATCCGTGCGGTTTTCTATGGCCTCGGCTCTGATGGCACGGTGGGCGCAAACAAAAACACGATCAAAATCATCGGGGAAAACACCGATAACTACGCCCAGGGCTACTTCGTCTACGACTCGAAGAAGTCCGGTTCTGTTACGGTGTCACATCTGCGCTTTGGCCCCGACCCGATTCGGTCAACGTATCTGGTTTCAAAAGCCAACTTCGTCGGCTGCCACCAGCAAACCTTCCTTGAGCGCTACGACGTGCTGGACAGCGCCGCAGACGGCGGCACCTTCCTGCTGAATACGTTCTGGTCGCCAGATAACGTGTGGGACAAGCTCCCCCGCCCGGTGCAAGAAGCCATTGTAGACAAAGGGCTGAAGCTCTACGTCATTGACGCCTACAAGGTCGCCCGTGACAGCGGCATGCGCAACCGCATCAACACGGTGATGCAAACGTGCTTCTTTGCCATCTCCGGCGTGTTGCCCGCAGACGAAGCCATCGAGAACATTAAAGAGTCCATCCGCACCACCTACGGCAAAAAGGGCGACCGCATCGTCCAGATGAACCTGACCGCCGTCGATAACACGCTGGACAACCTCTACGAAATCCATGTGCCGGATGCCGTCACCAGCACCACCGAACTGACCGCCCTCGTGCCAAACGCCGCGCCTGACTTCTATCGCAATGTGCAGCAGCAGATGGTCGTCCGGCAAGGTGATTTGCTGCCCGTGAGCGCCCTGCCTGTGGACGGCACCTACCCCTCCGGCACCACACAGTGGGAAAAGCGCAATCTGGCCGACGAAATCCCCGTCTGGCAGCCCGACCTGTGCATTCAGTGTGGCAAGTGCGCCTTTGTGTGCCCGCACGCTGTCATCCGCATCAAAGCCTATGAGCCAGCCGTGCTGGACGGCGCACCCGATACGTTCAAAGCCACGGCTGCCCGCGACAAAAACTGGGACGGCCTGCAATACACCATCCAGGTCGCGCCAGAAGACTGCACCGCCTGCGGAATCTGCGTGGAAGTATGCCCAGCCAAGGACAAATCTGCTGTGGGGCGCAAGGCCATCAACATGGAACCGCAGCCGCCAATTCGTGAACAAGAACGCGGCAACTGGGACTTCTTCATGGCGATTCCCGAAACCGACCGGGCCAACATCAACGCCAATCGCATCCGGCAGCAGCAGGTGCAGCGTCCGCTGTTCGAGTTCAGTGGAGCGTGCGCAGGCTGCGGTGAAACGCCGTATATCAAGCTAGCCACCCAACTCTTCGGTGACCGCATGGTCGTTGCCAATGCAACCGGCTGTTCATCCATTTTCGGCGGCAACCTGCCCACCACCCCCTGGAGCTACAACGACAACGGACACGGCCCCACCTGGAACAACTCCCTGTTCGAGGACAACGCCGAGTTCGGCCTGGGGATGCGCGTCTCGCTCGATAAGCAGTTTGAACACGCTGCTGAACTCCTGGCACAGCTGTCCAGCGACATCGGTACAGAGCTAACTGACGCCATCATCAGCAACCCTCAACGCGACGAGGCCGACATCCAACAGCAGCGCGAATACGTTGAGCAGTTGAAGCAGCGCCTGCTCAACCTGAACGGGAACGAAGCCACCCAACTGCGCTCCCTGGCCGATAACCTCGTTAAGCGCAGCCTGTGGATCATTGGCGGTGACGGCTGGGCCTACGACATCGGCTACGGCGGCCTGGATCATGTGCTGGCAAGTGGTCGCAACGTCAACGTGCTGGTGCTAGACACAGAAGTCTACTCCAATACAGGTGGGCAAGCATCAAAGGCGACACCACGCGGTGCCGTTGCCAAGTTCGCGGCGGGTGGCCGTCCATCCCGCAAGAAAGACCTCGGCCTGATGGCCATGAGCTACGGCAACGTGTATGTGGCCAGCGTGGCGATGGGTGCCAAAGACGAACACACCTTGCGCGCCTTCCTGGAAGCAGAAGCCTACGACGGCCCGTCGCTCATCATCGCCTACAGCACCTGCATCGCCCACGGCATTGACATGCGCACCTCCATGCAAAACCAGAAGGCCGCCGTCGATTCTGGCAACTGGCTGCTGTACCGCTATCACCCAGAGCGCGAAGACGCGGGCGAAAATCCGCTAATGCTCGATAGCCGCAGGCCGAAGATGCCTGTCGAGAAGTTCATGTACATGGAAAACCGCTTCAAGATGCTCACCAAGAGCAAGCCACACATGGCCAAAGCCTTAGCCACCGCTGCCCAGTCCGATGCAGACTACCGCTGGGCCACCTACGAATATCTCGCGTCGCGCTCGTTCCATACCAACGGTTCGGATGCAAGCGAAGCCGACGACACGACAACCAAGAATGGAGACGCATAATGGTTGACCTGAGCACAACCTACCTGGGCCTGAACTTACGCACGCCGCTGGTGGTATCGGCAACGCCCATGCAAGAAGACCTCGACAATGTCAAACGCATGGAGGACGCAGGCGCGTCAGCGGTGGTGCTGCCCTCACTGTTTGAAGAACAGCTCGTCGCCGAGCAGCACGAACTGCACTATCACCTCACGCACGGCACCGAGAGCTTTGCCGAAGCCCTGTCCTACTTCCCAGACCCGGACGACTTCGACACCGGCCCGGAACAGTACCTTGAACACATCCGGCGGGTGAAAAACGCGGTCGATATTCCCGTGATTGCCAGCTTGAACGGGTCGTCACTGGGCGGTTGGACGCGCTTTGCCACGCAAATGGCCGATGCTGGGGCCGACGCGCTGGAACTCAACATCTACGCCATCCCAACCGACCTGGACACGCCCGGCTCTGTCGTAGAGCGCAGCTACATTGACATCGCGTGGGCCGTGCGCGAGGCGGTGACGATTCCAGTCGCCGTCAAGCTAAGCCCGTTTTTCAGCAGCATGGCCCACATGGCCAAACAGTTTGAGGGCACAGGCGTGAACGGCTTGGTGCTGTTCAACCGCTTCTATCAGCCTGACCTCGACATCGAAGCGCTGGAAGTCAGCCGCAAAGTACTGCTCAGCACCCCGCAGGAAATGCGCCTGCCCTTGACGTGGATCGGTATTCTGTACGGGCGGCTCAAACTCGACTTCGCCGCGACGACTGGCATCCATACCGCAGAAGACGCTATCAAGCTGGTGATGGCCGGGGCCAACGTCACCATGATGGCCTCGGCGCTGTTCAAAAACGGCATTGACCACATTACGACGGTCGAAGCCCATATGCGCCAGTGGCTCGAAGACCACGAGTATGCATCCGTTATCCAGATGCGCGGCAGCATGAGCCAGATCAACAGCCCCAACGCTGCCGCCTTCGAGCGTGCCCAGTATGTACAAACGGTCAGCAGCCTGCCAGAAGACTACCCTGTTCACTAGCGACGTTCGTTCCGCCACCGGGAGGCAAAACACCCAATATCTCGCCTCCCGGCGGCGTTTTCTCGCCCGCACCCCCGCAACATCGCGCACATCCACCTTCGACGGGTGAAAGTTTGCACAAACGGCGGTATGATCTACCGTCGTTTGGCATTCTGACCTGGATATGAAGGAGTAGGCGAAATTGGACTTATTTGAATATCAGGGAAAGCAGTTCTTCCAGCAGTACGACATCCCGACGGTGCCAGGGGGTGTGGCCACCACCCCAGAAGCAGCCGTCGCTGTCGCTGAGGAAATCGGCTATCCGGTGGCAGTTAAGGCGCAGGTGCAGGTGGGCGGTCGCGGCAAGGCAGGCGGCATTAAAATCGCCAACAACGCCGACGAAGCCCGCGAACACGCCACAGCCATCGTGGGCATGGACATCAAAGGGCACACCGTCCACACCCTGTGGATCGAAAAGGGCGCGGACATTGCAGAGGAGTACTACGCCTCATTCACGCTCGACCGCTCCGCTAAGCTGGACTTAGG
>CAWUJQ010000421.1:0-4215 GCA_963922445.1 uncultured bacterium | reverse complement strand
GCGCCGTCTGTGTGGCTTGCTCCTGTGCGGTCGCTGTGACCGCGACAGCGGTGCTGGTTGCTTCCGCGATGGCCACATCGTTGGTTGATGCAATGGATGAGGCCGTCGCGTCAACGGTTGACGACTCATTGACCACAAACAGGGCCGCCACCAACACCACAATCAGCAGCGCCAACCCGGACGGAATCAGGAAGTAGGCAGGCCGGTGCTTTTGCGCAGTGGCGACTTCAGGCGCATGTGCCCTACGCCGCATCTCTACTTTTTTCTGCGCTTTTCGCTCTAACTCCGCAGTGCGTTTTTGTTGTCTATTTTGTTCGATAACATCCGCGATAGTTTGTCCATCTGAGGGTTGCAAATTGCCAGCCGCGGTCAAAGACGCACCGGGCGGTAGCTGGTCTAGGTCGGGTTGCTCATCCCGGACGGCGGCGTGCGTCCCCGTGATGAGTTCCTCATCCGCGTCGTCAGAGCCGCTTTGTATGTCAGCGGCTGGCGGCTTGTCATCGAAGGCGGGTATGTCTGTTTCGCCTGCGTCTCTAGCGCCTTTCGGTATCGACTTCACGCCCAAGAAGCTGATTTCCTCGTCATCATCCACATCGCCAAACGAGATCATCTCCTCTGTTTCCAGCGGGGGCGCACTGCCATCGGACGGCTCTGGCTCTACCTCACCAAAGTGAATCATCCCGTCGGCATCAGATGGCAGCAGGCCGCCCACGGCTTTCGATGGTGGTTTTTCCGGCGCGACGGGCGACGGCAGCAGCGTCTGTTCACCTGGCTTGAGCGACACCGCTACGGCAGACAGCGGCAAACTCAACACCGACCAGATCACCCGCGCCGCTGCCTTCATCCCCACGGGTTGAATCGCCGTACTCAACGCCGCCGACCCCAACGTGACCGAATAGCCATCCGGCGAATGCGCGCTCACGGTTACATGCACAATGCTGTGCGGGCGCGCCTGCGTCGGCGTGAGCGTGAACGTCAGTTGGCCGCTGTCGGTGCCTGCGTGCAAATAGAGGCGCTGTTCCGGTTCGGGAATGTCGAAGTCCGCCCCGCGCAGGGCTACCGTCACGGTGATGGGCTTCGGCTGGCCAGTTTCGGGGTCAACGGGGTAGGCCACAGACAGGCTGCCCACGCGTACATCTTTGCGCCGGATGGTTTCACCGCCCTCGGTGGTATCGGGCAGCAGGGCGCGTAAGCCTTCGCTGTCGGGCAGCACCAGCATCGCCCGCACTTCCGTCGGATGGCCGACATTCACCGACCCCGGCATAGCCGCGTCCAGGCGGCGGCGCTCCTCTTTGATGGTCGGACGGTCGAGTTCAATGGGCGTGGCCTGGGCAGTGGCGGCTTCCGGCGGATGCTCGTGCAGCACGCGGTCAATATGCTCGAAGACCATCTCCTCGAACTCCGCCAGCGTTTGGTAGCGCTTATACAGCCCGTCGAACAGCTTGGCCTCACCTTTGAAGTCCGCGAAGAACTTGTTCACGGCGCGGCGTTGGTCGGGGTCAGCGTTGGCACGCTCAGCCGTTTTGCGATACAGCAGAATTTGCGGGGTGCCCCGTTCCACACGAGACTCGTAAGCAGTAGTGAACTCGTACTGCGTGCCGGACTGCCACTGTTCGTTGGTGCCGGGGTGGGTGAACGGCGTCCCCATGCGCGCCCACAGAATGCACACTACTAGATAGCTGTCTTTCGCTTCCGTCATGTAGGTATCGACAACGGTTTGCGCGGGAACCCCAACAGCGGGCGGCACTTCGCCTTCATACACCAGCGGATAGAGCAAGTAGCGCTCGCGAATGGACGACAGCCGGTTCAACCGTTCAATTACACGCAGCACAATCTCACGCTCCGGCGAGACATCGCTGGGCGACGAGATAAATATATCCAGGCGTAGGATCGATTTTGGCATGTGGCGATTCCCCGCTACGTGATCGCATTAATCGTAGTCGAAAATCCCTTGGGATGCAAAGCATATTGCAGCAGTTGTATCGGTTACCACGTCCGCATTTCCCGGTCATAGAAGAAGCCGTTGGTCGGGCCGTCGTCGGGCAGGGTGGCCAACCACACAATGGTGTCCGTCCCCTCCTGGATGGTGCGCGGCGCGAACTTGCCGCCCATATCCGTCGCCACCCAACCGGGATCAGCCGCGTTGACCTTGATGTTGTAGCGGCGCGTCTCGCTGGCAACAATGCGCGTGAGCGCGTTAAGCGACACCTTGCTCATTTTGTAGGCGGCGGTGTAGCCCCCCATCTGCGTGATGGCCCCGTAGCCCGACGACACATTGACGATGCGCCCGTAGTCGTTTTCCATCATCATGGGCACAAACGCCTGGCACATCATAAACGGGCCAAACGTATTCACCGAAAAGGTATCGCGCAGCGTGTCCAGGCTGATGGCGAACACACTCACCCCTTCATCGGGATAGACGCCCGCGTTGTTCACCAGCACGTCTAGCCGCCCATATTCGTTCTCGACCCAGTTGCGCACCTCATCCACGCTTTCGGGATCGGTAACATCAAGCTGATAGAACGCTACATCGTACCCCTCTTGTTGAAGCTGTTCCACGGCCAGCACGCCGTTTTGCCGGTCGCGGCTGGTGAGGATGACGGTTAAGCCCTGACGAGCGAGTTGGCGGCAGGTTTCGTAGCCCATGCCCCGGTTAGCACCAGTGATGAGTGCGATATGGCTCATCGCGTTGTCCTTCAATAATTACCGAAATGAAATGTAACTATTGTAGGCGGGGTACAGCGGCAAAAGCAACCACGCCCGCCCTGCGCTAGCCCACTTATGAACAACTTTTCGGATTTAGCGGCGGGGAAATACACATTGTTTACAGGCGGATTACGAATAGACGGAAATAGCATAAACTTTTGAAACATCTGCGGCCTAGAGTATGAGCATCTGAAGGCAACACCCAAGGAGATGTGACACCATGCACAAGACGCTCTTCCGTACCCTAATCGTAAGCTTGATCGTGGCGGTAGCTGCTGGTTTGCTGGCTGTACCCGCCTTCGCCCAAGACGACCCCGCAGTCGGCCCGTACACCGTGGAACTGACCGAAGACCAGATCAACGACAGCTTCCGTGTGAACAACCCGCGCCGTGCCCGCATTAGTGACCTGTCCGTGGATTTGCAGGACGATGCCGCTGTGGTGACGGCCACTGCCAACTTCCGCAATGACGAGTCCGTGGTGATTACCACCACCTATGTGCCGTCTATCGAGAACAGTCGCATCTTCTGGACGGTGACGGCAGTTGCCACCGATGGCGGCTTCGAGGCCAGCGACGAGCAAATTGAGCAGATCAACAACCTCATTGCCGCGTCGTGGCGCACCTACATTAAAAAGCAATATCCGGGCCGGGTTGTCGCGCTGGACATTGACAACGATATGCTGACGCTCACGTATAACGCCCGCCGCGAGTTCACGCGCCCCAACGCCAACTAACCGCACACCGAAGCGCACGAGGGCGGCCTACCCGGTCGCCCTTGCAATCACGTCAGTCCCCCACCTCTGCTGCCGCAACGCGCTTGCGCTCCAGCGTTTCTGGGACGAGTAGGCTAAACCACAGCGCCGTGCCCCAGCCAAACGCCGCCATTGTGAACACAGCCGGTTGCAGCGATAACCCGTTCGCAATCAGGCCCAACACCACCGGCCCGGCAAAAAAACCAATATCCCCGATGAAGCGCCACGTTCCCAAAAACTCACTCCGTGACCCCGCCGGCGCGAAGTCCCCGCCGAGTGTCATCATGGTGCCGCTGCTCATGGCGTTGGCCGCGCCGATTAATGCCGACACGAACGCCAGCGGCACTGCCCCGCCCGTCAACGGAATGAGCGCCAGCCCCAGCCCCTGAAACACAAACGACGGCACAAATGCCCACTTGCGCCCATAACGATCCATAATCACACCGGATGTGTAGAACAGCAGCGAATCGAACAGCCCGCCAATGCTCACAATCCAGCCGATGGTGCCCACACTCAGGCCCAACACACTATCCGCATACAACGGGATGGCCCACCGCCAGCCTACCCGCGTCAACTGCGCCAATATCTGCCCGGAGCCAGCCGTGGCGAACACGGCGCGGTTGTCGCGCAGCGTTTGGCCCAACCGGATGTTCTCGTAGGGTGCAGTCGCTGTGTCGTCCACAGGCGGCGCTTCCATGTAGCGCCACACAAAAAACGCGGTGCCCATTGTCAACAGGATGAATGCGCCAAACGCCGCC
>CAWUJQ010000420.1:0-4226 GCA_963922445.1 uncultured bacterium | reverse complement strand
CCTATCGCGCCAAGGTGTAAGCCAGCTTACACGCGTAGTGAATTTTTTGTGGCGCCTTTACAACGCGGCAACAGGTTCCGTGTTATGATTCTTATTTAGTCAGTCAAAGGGAATAGGAGTGTGGCATGGGCATCCAGATGGCATGGGATGACACCCAACCCATCGTCCATATTCGATTTGAACGCCAGTGGACGTGGGACGAGTTGTATGCGGTACAAACCCGCTTTGCCGATATGGTCGAGCCGATTGAGGGTCAAGCGGATGTACTGGTGAACTTATCGCAGTTTCGCAACCTGGGCAGCGGCTTTAGTATGCGCAAGCTCAATGAATATGTGACGAAACCGCACCCTAAAGCGCGCTTTGTGATCGTTTATGGGGCCAGCCCCGTCCTCGTGCCCATCATTAATACGATATTGCGCCCCATCCACGGCTATAACCTATCCCTGGCGACGAACGAAGCTGAGGCGTACAGCCTACTCACCACGCTCCATGAGCGGGCCAAAACTGAGCAATAGTGGTAGCAAAGAGGCACGTGCAATTCAGATGCTTAACCCATTCGTTAAACTACGATTGGCAGACTATGCCTTCATAGCTGCTTCAATGTCTGCCATCGCTTCGTCTACCGTGGCAAATAACCTGACGCTTCCCTTGTATTGCTCTTGAGTATTCACGGCTTCACTGGCCATTTTGATCATATCCCCCGAAGCAATAGTGTAAATGTGCATACGCGGGTCTGCATACGGGCTGCCCTCAACATAAGCCGCGCCCATTCCCAACATCAATTGACTGAACGTTAACTCAAGGGCAGTGATGTCGGCAATGTAGTAAACCTTACCCTCGGTGGCGTCGAGCATCTCTTGCAGCTTTTCAGCGACGATCTCAGCTTCTCCAACAGGATCAAACGGCATAGTAAAGTGAACCGTTATTAAAGGCATGTCAGAACGTTGTTCGATGTCTACGGTCATATGACTGAACCCCTTTGCAATAAATTGAAATACCTCACCAGATTACCACAAAAGCCACCACAGTAAACAACTTACTCTAATTCTGTAGTGTAGTGTTATTCCATGTGTGACAACAAGCGAGCGAGGTTAACCCCGTTGCAGCGTGAGTTCCTGCCACAGCGTGGCCACAGCGTTAATGGTTTCGTCTTCGTTGAGGTAGGTTACATCTACTTCCCACACATCCGGGTGGCCCCGCACAGACCAAGCCCGCCGCAGTTCGCCCAACGCAAGGTCACGCTCCGCCGGGATGTGAAAGCGGTTGCCCATCATCAGGTGCAGGCGCTTTAATATCGCATCCAGCGAGGCCACCAAACAGATCACCGGCCCGGTCGCTGCGAAACGCCCCAGCATGTCCCCGCGTGAGAGTGTGTCCCCGCTCACGCGAATCACCGTGCCCCGGTTCAACAGGATTTCTGCAATGACTTCGCTTTCGATGTCCTTGAGGCGGGTTTGCCCATACATCGCCCGGATGTCCCCCAGGGACATGCCGGTGTGGTCTTCCAGGCGGTCATCAACGTTGACCAGACGGCGATTAAGCCGACTGGCCAATGCGCGGCCAATAGCAGGCTGGTTTGGGCCGGTGTAGCCCGTCAGGATAAGGTTGCTATCCGCATTGGTAAGGAGGTTAAGGTTACTGGTCATCGCGCCAGCCAGGGAACCAGTCATCCAGGTGGGCGAAGATGGCGTCCAGGCTGGTGAGCGTTGCGTCTGGCTCAATAACGCCCAGGCTAATGCGTGAGTTGTGATAGCCCGTATCGCGCCAGACGGCCTTCATGCCTACCCGCTGCGCGCCTGCCACATCTGCATTCAGGTTGTCACCCACGAACACAGTCTCTTCTGGCTGCGTGCCGATGCAGTCCAGCGCCGCCTCAAAGATGGCCGGGTGCGGCTTCAGGTAGCCCACGTCAGCAGCAGCAAAGCGACATGTCTTGAAGTAGTCCAGCAGGCCATGATCGTTGAGTTCACGGTCACGCATTGTCATCGTCTGGAAAGCGTTGGTCACAATGCCGATTTTGACGTCGTTGTCCAGCAAGGTTTGCAGCGTTTGCGGCACTTCCGGGAAGACCATCGTGCCGTCAACCGCGTTCCACTGGTAAATTTCTACCAGTTCGTCCACATCCAACACCTCGTCGGGCACATCATGCTTTTGGAGCGTGGTGGCCAGGATGCGCGGCAGATGCGGCGCTATCAGGGTTTGGCGGCCACTTTCCCAGTCGGCCTGGGCAATATCGCGGAAGGTTTCTAGCAGCACATCCACGTGGGGAAGGGTGTGCCCCAGCCCGGTGAGGTGCGTGTGTATCGCCTGGAAGTGCGGCAGTTCAACGGAGTAGTAGTCTCCGTCGAACTGGCTCCAGTCGATCAATGTATCGTCAAGGTCAAACAGTACCGCTTTGAGTTGCGTCATGGGGAACCTATACCGGTTGGCGGGTCGCCCGCCAGGTGAGCAGCACATCGTCCAGTGCCTGGTCTACCTGTGGGTATCTGAGCGTCCAATTGAGGTCGGCCTTGGCCTTGGCGTTGCTGAGCGCCGCGTTGCTGTTCAGCAGCGTGACCCCCGTCGTGCCAAACAGCCGTCCGGCGACAGGCGTGGGCATGGCAAGCGGCATCCGCAGCCCTGCCCCAGCGCAAAACTGCTCTAAAAAGCTGTAGGTCGAAACGGGTGTGTCGCTCACCAAGTTGTAAATGGCACCCTCTGGCTGTTCAATCGCTACGGTGGCCACAGGCGCGCCCAGGTCTTCTGAGCGGAGCCAGTTGGCCATTGCGTTCACATGACCGACCGGCTGGGGTATGCCCCGGCGCAGTTGCGCTTGCAGGTGGCGCAGCGCGTCGTCGCTGTCGTCGCTGAACAGGTAGCCCACCCGCAGCACACTGCCGCCGCGCTCCAGGGTATGCCGCTCGGCTTCCAATGCCACCTCAAACAACGGAACCCCATCCGCAGGGCGGGCGGGGGCCATCTCATCAACGGTGTCACCCGGTGCGTCTTCATAGATGAACGCAAAGCTCCCTAGCACGATGTATGGCACCTCGGCGTCGCTGGCCGCCTGGAACAGCGCGTCGTTTTGCTGGCGCATTTGGGCCACGTCTGCGTCCCAGTCGCGGCGGAGGTGAGGTGGGGTGTTCAGCAGCAGTGGTGCCAGATGCACAATCGTATCTGCACCGGAAATTTTCAGGTTTTGCCGCACAACGGACGCGTTATCCTCTTCGCCGTAGACGGGCAGCGCCCCACAATCCCGCAGGATGTTAGCCTGGGCGCTGGTTGCCGCCGGGCCGCTCACGATGTGGCCGTTTTGCGTCAACTGCCGCACAATGCCCTGCCCGTAGCGGGTGGTGCCGCCTGTGATGTACACATTGCGCACGGGGGATTGTTGTTCCTGTTCTTCCGTCATGGGGTGCCTTCCGTGTTATTGAGCTTGGTTTTGTAGAGCGTCTGTTTTAAAAAGCGCGGCTATTATAGCATCCAGCCCCGTTCCGTGCAGCCTGGGTTTGTGCAAACTGGAACAAATGCCGTGTCACCATTGCCATTGTGAACAAGATTTCACGTTATTCACGGGCATCCTGGTGTACACTATGCCTGTAATCACCTGAAATGACAGTACGGACTTAAGATAATGCATGTCGAATACGACTCCCGGCCCGATGGCATCCACCACTTTACCTTTCTGCGTAGCACCAAGCAGTCGGTAGATGAGTTCTGCGAGATTTATTACGACGTTCTGCTCAACCACCAGCAGGGGCGGCCCTTCCGCCTGTTAGCAGACTTCGGCCCGGATGGGGTGCCGAACGTGAACTATCTTTATCAGCAGCTTTCTGATGTGTACCAGGCCATCGGGCGCGACAACCTGCCCTACGTTCGCGCCGTATATATGCTGGCCGACAGCGGCATGATCCCGATTATGCGCCCGTTCATGGAGTTGTTCCGCACACAGGAGCGGCGCAAGTTCGTTATTGATGGCACGTTGGACGAGGCTGTGGATTGGCTGCTGCACATAGAAACGCAGCCCAACCGCCCCCGCATGACAGACTCAACGCGCTAACGATCAACCCTGGCGAGGTGCGTCGTCAACTGACCGCGCCTCGTCTGCCCCAGCCGCTTTCAGTCAGCCGCCGCCCGATACAGCGCCAACAAGTCAGCCGCCGCCCGCTGCCCCGTCCAGGTTTTGGCGTGGTCGCGCCCGGCCTGCCCCATGCTCTGTGCCACACTCGGATTTTTCAGCAGCAGCA
>CAWUJQ010000419.1:0-4235 GCA_963922445.1 uncultured bacterium | reverse complement strand
CGCGCAAAGGCCAGGGCTGCGGCGCGGCCAATGCCACGGCTGGCCCCCGTAATGACGGCCACGCGCCCTTTAATATCTTCTAACATGTTGCTTCTCCAGTTGAAGTGCAAATTATTTTGTGGATGTGTTGCACTATAGCGCAGGCTACCGGATTTGCAAACAGGGGCCAGATTGCCGTCTGGCCCGGTTAAATATTGTATTACTCGACTGTCAGTGTGTAGCTACCAGCGCCGCCGTCACCCGTACTGCCGACGATGATTTGGTAATCCCCAACAAATTCGACATCGTATACGATTTGAGCGTTAAGGAAGCCGCCGGAGTCATCGTCTGCGGCCAACTCGAAGGTGCCGCTGTTCAAGCGGAGATAGGCGTCAAAGTCGCTAGACTCCAGCGTGATGGTCACTGTTGTGCTTGCCGGGAGGTCAACGTCATAGCTCCGACGTTCATTTGCCGCGACCGTGCCCATGACCGCCTGCCCTAACAGGATGTCACCCGCGTTGATGGTCTCCACGCTCTCCTCACCGTCGTTTCCGTAGGGCAGTAAGGCAAGTGGACGCACAACGCGCAGTTCGTAATCGCCTGTCACGGTGCTACTAAAGCTAGTTACGCGGATCGTGTAAGGCCCATCTGCAACAGGTTCAAAATAGAGCTGTGAGTTGGTGCCCTCACCACCGTCATCATCACTGGCAACCTCCGTGCCTTCCGCATCAAGCAGGGCAATCTTGGTATCGAAGTCATCAGACGAGACCGACGCCTGAATGCCCTCGCCCGCGCTGAGCTTTACAGTGTAGTCAGCTGTGGCATCGGTTAACGTTGCGGAGGCAATGCCGTCGGAATATGCGGTTCCGTCTGCTGCTACAAGCGTCATCGGTTCTGTAATGCCCGATTCAAACACGAAGTTCCCCGGCATCCCTCCTGAATACATCCCAGCGACCACGCTGTAATTCCCGGTCTGCTGCGCACAATAGTCAACGTATGCGTTTAGCCCGTTTCCACCATCATCGTTACTAAATACCTCCACGCCTTCCGGGTCATATCCCGCCAGCGTCGCGTCAAACGATCCATCGGGTGAGCCGAATTGGAACGCAACGCATTGACCCGCTTCCAGTTCAATCTCATAGGTGATTGCCTCCGTGATTTCGCCTTCGTCACGATCACCCACGGCAATTGGCTCCGCTTCGTCAGGGGTTATCGTTAGCGTAAAGGGGCCAACCGGGGAACCAGCAAAGGCGTCCACACGAATGATGTAATTGCCCGTTTCTGGCGCAAGGAAGAACAGTTGGGAGTTCGTACCAATGCCGCCGTCGTCGTCGCTGTTGAGTTCGGTGCCGGATGCGTCAAACACACTGAGTATGGTGTCAAAGTCGTCAGACATCAAATCTATTGTGACCGTCTGACCGGCATTCAACTTGATAAAGTATTCCATAGCGAGGCCGCTGGCCTGTCCGGTGACCGTGTCGCCAACGGCGGTGGTTTGTTGGGCCAGTGCGGGTAACGAGCCTGCAAGTATTGCAGCCAATCCAATAAAAATACGGACAAACAATCTGCTGTTCATGGCGTTTCCTATCAATAGAGAAAAAAGGGCACACTGTTGGCGTGCCGTGTTGCTCTCATTGTAATCTGTGGATTTGCCTGGAAGGGTGATGCGTTGTCAAATGCAGTAAAAAGCCAGTATAAATTCGATGGGGAAACACGGGCACGTCATGGTGTGAAGGCAAACAGCTCGTAGCCGTCACCAAGCTCACCTGCGCCGACGGGCAGCCGCTCAAACGTGTTGAAGTCATACAGCCCGACGATAACGCGATAGGTACCCGTTTCAAGGTCAGGCGGTACGGTGAGCGTCATGGGCTGGCTGATTAGTACCTCTGATGGGTGTTCCCACGTTACGGTTGGGCGTTCAGGCGCAGCGGGAGCGCCGTCTGCTTGTGCTATCACCTCACGCGAGTTGGCAGGCGTCAAGTGCAGGTACACAGAGTAATTTGCGGGTGGGGTTGCATCCGCTTGCCAGTAGAAGCGAAACGTCAGCGTATCACCGGGTTGAGCCGTCGCAGGGCCATCGTACCCCACCAAGCGAATCGTCTCGCCGAAGGCTATGTCGCGCTCGTGTGCCATGCGCTGTGTGCTGTAAAAGGCTACGTGTGGCCCCCGTACTGGCTCCGCTGGATCAAAGCGGCGTAGTAGGAGCATGTCGTCGGTGTAAGCAGCGGGTAGCTCAGCAGCAACATCCACTGGCACGGCCATATAACTCATGCCGCGCTCGTCGCGCCATTCGGATAAGCTGTACTCCGTGAAATCCTCGGTTAGCCACCAGTCGAACCACTGCCGCCCTTCAATGCCCCCCCAAAACGGGTTGAACGTCTTGTGATTCGATTGATCCACCACTACAGTACCCGGTTCCAGGTTCACATCGGCCCATTGGCGGATCGCCACGCGGGTATCGGGCAGGCGATAGTCCGCAATCATAGTGGCCGTCTGCACGGCGGGTTTTGCATTCACCGCCACAATGAGCAGCAGCGCACCAGCCCATGCAGCAGCGCGCAATTTTCCAGGCACCAGGGCGACCCCCTGTACGATCATGACGCCAAACAGACTACACGCGATTGTCGTTGCAGGCAGTAAATCCTTGGTGCGTTCGGTCACAATGGTTGAGCTGTATGAACTTGCCAGCCAGGGGATGCCCAACAGCGGTACAAGCAGGATCAGCCATTCGGGGCCTTTGAGTCGTGGGTTGGCAGGGCTTAAAGCAGTGACTAGCCCAATCCCGAAGATAACAAAGCCAGCTACATAGGCATTGAGTGGCTCAAAAACTTGCCATATATTGCCAAAAACACGCTCAAAAGACAGCAAATTCCGTAAACCCGATTCACGGAAGCTCTCGGCTTCACGGATGTCCATCTGATTGGCACCGTAAACCAAAAACAGAAAGCCTGCGACCAGCACAATCGCGACAATTTGCAGGCCAAGCACACGCAGCGCGAGCCTACGCTCATGGCGCAGGTGGAACAGTGCAGCAATCACCCCGGCTGATAGCACCGGCAAGGCCGGGTACTTGAAGACCACCGCAACCAGCCCCACAAGCACGCTCCACAGTGCAAACCAGGGCCGCCGCACCAACGCCAACCCCACAGCCACCGCAACGAATAGATACACATACGGGTCTGCCGTTGCGTAGACGCTATGGGTGACAACAATCGGGGAGATGGCCCACGGCACCGCTGCAAACCAGCCCGCTGTTGGGCCAGCCAGGTATTGTGCAGTTAAGGCAATCGTCACCAGGGTGAGCAGCGATGCTGCTACAGACCCCAACCGTAATACGCGGATCGTCAGGCTCGTAGGGCCGCCCAGTTGGGCTTCGGTAATTTGTTGTACACCCCAGTTGACGGCCAGGAATGCGGGCGGGTAACCGGGGATTTCGCCACCAGGTTCGTACAGACCGCGCCATTTGAGCGCTTCCAGGTAGTAGTTGGGTTCGTCGGGGTGGTCGATGTAGGGCAAGCTGAAGTCATAGATTAGTAGGCGCGGGACGGCAGCCGCTGCTACGATCAGCAGCAGCACAACCCAAAACAGCCGCTTTTGGTTCGAGTGAGATTGCATGGCCGATTTCACGGGACTTCGTTACAAAAACGCGGCCATCTTAAGCTAGGCTGGCGGCAGCAACCAGATATGATCTGCCGGGAGGTGGAGGTAAACCTCATCTCCTTCGTTAATCTGACCGGGCAGGTCTGCACTGCGCAGAACTTCGATAGTGTGTTCGCCTGTGCGCACGTGATAGCGTGTGAACGTCCCAGCATAAAGCTGTGTTTCCACGTGGCCGCATACAGTATTCGGCCCTTCACCATCCACAAACTTGATTTGCTCTGGACGGATAGTAAGGGTCGCTGCGCCGCGTATTTGATTATCGTCTTGCACTACAAACCGACCTAAGTCGGTGTCGATGCAGCAGTCTGCTACCGTTCCCTGAATGAAGTTCACGCCGCCAAAAAAGCGGGCGATGGCTTCTGTAGCTGGGCTACGATAGAACGACGCAGGCGGGTCGTACTGTTGCAGCTTGCCCTTGAACAACAGCGCGATTTTGTCGGCCATTACAACGGCTTCTTGCTGGTCATGCGTGACCATGATGGTTGTAATCTTGAACCGCTCTTGCACACCCCGGATGAGTTGGCGCATTTCGTCGCGCAGATGCACGTCCAGGTTGCTGAGTGGCTCATCAAGGAGCAGCACGGCTGGCTCTGTGA
>CAWUJQ010000418.1:0-4242 GCA_963922445.1 uncultured bacterium | reverse complement strand
AGCAGCGTGGGGTGATTGATGTCATAAGCTCCCACAAGGTCATCAACAGCAGGCTCACCCTGCCCACAACTGTATACTACTGGAATACCTGTTTCTGCGCTTACCAGCGTAGCCACAGGCAACGCATCAACCGGGCAAAGTATCCGCTCAAACTGGTCTATAGATTCGCTGTGAACTTGAAAATGGTTCCGTACATCGAATGCCGTCGCCTTCAGCACATCGGGATACGACACCATCCAGTCCAAGTTGAGCTTGAACGGCATCCACTCCCCCTTGCCGTCAGCAAAGCGCCCAAACCGGATAATTCCATACTTGAGCAGTAGGTTTTCAAACGCGAACGTCTCTGTCATCGCATAGCCTCTAATGCGGTGCGGCACTGCTTCGCGTGGTCGTCACCATAGCCTGCGTAAAGTACACGCTCACCTGCAACACGGATTTGCACCACCCCATCTACAGTAAATTCACCTTTATTTATCCAATACGTTGGCGGCACGACTTCATCATCACCCCACTGAACAACATATGCCCCATGCTCTTCTACCCCAGTGTAAGTCTTCAAATCATGACTATGCGCAATTGTCGCAGCATCTGCACCGAACGCATTCTCATAGATCATCTCAATGTAGTCTGTCCCTGCAAATGCCCCATGCAAGATTTTCACCACATCTGTCCCCGCAAACGCCATGGATCGCTCTAGTGCCACAGCTCCGGCAGCGCTATGAGCCATATACGCTGCAAAGTCGAACACGTAGCCGCAAACCACATCTCGTGTCGCGGCAATGATTGCCTTACTGAACGGAAAGAACGGATCATCGTAGTAGTGCATCGGAGCAGGCATTTCGGACATCAATGGACGCAGCAGGAGCGCGATATTCGAGCCTGCTCGCTCTTTGGCTGCGTCAAGCTTGGCGTTGTAGCTAAGCCTCATCGAATAGTTCCTTCAACATCCGCCAGGCGATACCCGTACTCCAATTCCCTACGAATTGCTGAACGTTTTCGTTACGCCCACCAAACCCGTAAACGCGGTGCCGAGACGCTTCCCGTGTGGCAACGACAACTGCTGTTCCTGCTTCCTTATCACTGTTTTCGTCAACATCGGGGCGGCTGACGACTACTAAAGCAGCGCTGCAATCCGTTTCCGCAAGTAATTTGGCCGCAGCCGCCTCTGCGATATCCTTAAGCGCTGTCTCCCTATTCAGGTTTAGCACTGCACTGAGCGCTTCAGGCGTTTCATAAACGTCGGAACGCACAATTAGGTCGGCATCGGCAGCAGCCAAACGATCATAAATCACCTGACCGATACCCGTCTCATTGAGCGCGATACCTGCGTTGTTATCCGTTAGCATTTTGGCTAAAGCATTTTCGAGCCGATCATCATCCACACCGAAAATGAACTGCCCTGCACGTTCGCGTACCACATGGTCAATTTCATCAATCATTGAACTTGCCTGAACACGCGTATCCGCTTTGGCTGTAATGCGAATGTCAATCTGCCCGCTGTGCGCTGCAAGTCCAATCGTGGGGTTCGTCTGCTCTAGTAGCTCCGTCCCGAGCATCTCGTCAAGCATGCTTTCACCGATGCCCGCCGTCTTCAGGATGCGAGCTAGAATAATCTGCTCGGTAATGCCGAAGTGTTCCCGCAAATAAGGCACAACCTTCTCGGTCATCAGGTACTTCATCTCACGGGGCACCCCCGGCAAGCTAACAACAACCCCACTCCCGTACTCAACAATAAATGCCGGGGCAGTACCCACCGCGTTTTCGATCACACGCGCGCCAGCCGGTAAGTATGCTTGGCGGCGATTGTTCTCCGTCATCTGTACTCGGTACTTTTCAAATCGCTCAGCAATCATGGCCAATAGCTCATCGTGAAAGATAAGCTCACGATCTGTAGCCAGGGCAATCGCGTCACGCGTCATGTCATCTACCGTAGGCCCCAATCCGCCGCACGTTAGCACAACATCTGCGCGCAACAGTGCAGTACGAATCACATCTGCGATGCGTTGCTTGTTATCCCCCACAGATACCATGTGATACACATTCACACCTAAATCACGCATCGTCCGTGCCATAAACACTGAATTGGTATCCGTGATTTCTCCTAGTAAAATCTCAGTACCAATGCTAACGATTTCTGCCCCTAGGTTTACTGAACCCATCGCATGTGTTGCCTCTCTTGACCAAAGCTCAATTCACACCATTTTGCGTTTGACCCGCCCAAGATGCGAGAGCGTATTTATTTTGGCATTTTGTGAGTAGAGTGTTTATAATCCTGCAGTGTGGCACAGTGGCACAACGCAAAAAGTTTGTGCAATTTGCCCAATTATGTTGACAAAATTGTTTTGTTTCCTATCGGAGGAGTCCCTGTGGCAAGTGTAACGTTCGAACACATCAAGAAGGCGTTCGGCAACGACGTCGTGATTCAAGATCTTAATTTTCACGTCGAGGACAAAGAATTTCTCGTTCTCGTAGGCCCGTCAGGTTGTGGCAAGTCCACTAGCCTGCGCATGTTGGCGGGCCTGGAGGAAATCACAGACGGGCGCATCCTGATTGGGGATGATGTCGTGAATAACGTCGCCCCTAAAGACCGCAACGTGGCCATGGTGTTCCAGAGCTACGCGCTGTATCCGCACATGACGGTTTACGACAACATGGCGTTTGGCCTGCGCCTGCGTAAAACACCCAAAAACATTATCGACGAGCGTGTCCGTGATGCCGCTCAGAACTTGGGCATCGAAAAGTATCTTGACCGTCGCCCACGCCAGTTATCGGGTGGTCAGCGTCAGCGTGTGGCTGTAGGCCGCGCCATTGTGCGTGATCCCGCAGTGTTCTTGATGGACGAGCCGCTTTCAAACCTGGACGCTAAGCTGCGTGTGGAAGCGCGCGCATTCATCAGCAAGCTGCATCAGGAGCTTGGAACGACATTCGTTTACGTGACGCATGACCAGGTTGAAGCCATGACGATGGGGACGCGTATTGCCGTCCTGAACGCTGGTGACCTGCAGCAGCTCGCCTCACCCTATGATCTCTATCACAACCCTGCCAACGTTTTCGTCGGCGGCTTCATCGGTAGCCCGTCCATGAATTTCTTCGATGCGACGCTCGTCCAGACGGACGCAGGCATTGCTGTTGATACGGGCATCTTCCAGATTCCGCTCCCGTCCAACCGCACGGAAATTTTCAAGCCGCATCTGGGTAAAAGCGTCACCTTTGGCGTCCGCCCTGAAGACATCCACGACCAAAACTTTCAGCCACCGAATATCAACCCGGTACCGCTGGAGGCTTCTGTGGATGTGATTGAGCAAATGGGTAACGAGATGATCGTTTACTTCGAGGAACAGGGCAAGACGCTGATCGGACGCCTTGACCCACGGACACAGGCGCGTGTGGGTGGGCGCATGGACATTGTTGTGAATATCGACAACGTTCACGTCTTCGACGCAGATACAGAGCAATCACTGACTTACGAAGCGAAGAAAGAAGAGTTCGCAGCCCGCGTTTAGATAGCGCGTTTCTGCACTGAACGAAAAGGGCCGTCGCAAAGACAGCCCTTTTTGATTGCGGTGCTTTCACGCAGCTAAACGCGACGGAACTTGTACCCATAGATAATTATGCCGGTGTCGCCTTCCGACGTGAGTTTGCGCGTTACCATTTCCACCCGATCACCAATTTTGAGCGGCTCATCTGCATTGATGTCCGTGATCTGCGCCGTAACCATCGCACCCTCATCCAACTTAACAAGCGCTAGTGCATATGGCGCTTGCCACTCATAGCCCGCAGGAACCTCCTGCACGACGGTAAAACTGTAGATTTCACCACCACCACCGAATTGGTAGCGAGACTTTTCACCTTCTGCAGGCGAACTCTGGTCGCTCACGATGCGATCTTTGGTAGCCGTGGTGCCTTGGTCATGTGATGCTCAGTTTCCAACTTCACTTCCGGTTGACGTTCAACTACCGCAGTAGCAGGGCGGTTTTGCAAACTGACCATAGTCTCTTCGTAGCAAACACCTTCTAAACGATACCGTTGTGCGTTCATGCGCCAGTGACGTGAGATCTGCATTGTTGTATTCCTTACGCTTCGCTCGTTTGCATAATTTACTTGTTCAATGCTTCACAAGTTAGCCGAAAGGGGCTGTCAAAACCTATCAACACAGGTGTGAGAGCTACCCACCTACCTGTCAGGCTGTATCTATTCACCTATCCATGAGATGCTGTCAAAATCGACAAGTTGTGTATACTG
>CAWUJQ010000417.1:0-4254 GCA_963922445.1 uncultured bacterium | reverse complement strand
GTGATTGAAACTGACCTGGGCGAGTGGATTTTGCAGCTCAACGACGAACCGCCCAGCCACATCATTGCGCCCGTCATGCATAAGACCAAGGACTCCATTGTGGAGGTGTTCCGGGCGAATGGCTACACTGGCAGCGATGACGCCCAGGAAATGGCCAAATACGCCCGCGAGAACCTGCGTAACGCTTTCCTCAGCAGTGATATGGGCGTAAGCGGTGGCAACTTCATTGTGTCAGAAACAGGCACATTCGGCCTTGTGATGAACGAGGGCAACGGGCGCATGGTCACCAGCCTGCCAAACGTGCATGTGGCCATCATCGGTATCGAGAAGATTGTGGAAACCATCGAAGACTACGCGCTGCTCACCCAGGTGATTACCCGCAGCGGCACGGGCCAGAACATTACCGTATACACCCACATGATTAACGGCCCACGTCGCAGCGAGGAAGAAGACGGCCCCGAACACGTCTACGTCATCCTCGTGGACAACGGGCGCAGTGACATCTACGCGACGGACTACGCCGAAGCACTGGCCTGCATTCGGTGTGGGGCGTGCCTGAATGCGTGCCCGGTGTATCAGAACACAGGCGGTCACGCTTACGGCTGGGTGTACGGCGGCCCGATTGGTGCCGTGGTCACGCCGCTACTTACGGGCATCGAAAACGCATCGCCGCTGCCCTATGCCAGTACGTTGTGCGGCGCGTGCAAGACCGCCTGCCCGGTTGATATTGACATCCCGCGTATGCTGCTGGATTTGCGCCGGGATATTGCCGAAGCAGGTGAAAACGGCCCGTTCTGGGACGCTGGCATCAAGAGTTGGAGCGTGGGCAACCGCAGCACTCGCCTGTACGAAATGGGTGGCCTGAGTGCGCGCATCGCGCAGCGCTTTATGATGGGCGACCAACTGCCCGGCATCCTGGGCAACTGGACGAAGTACCGCGACTTCCCTGAATTTGCGCCGCAGTCGTTTCGCGAACTGTGGAAAGAGCGCAAGCCGGTCAACGGCACGGTCACGCACAACGACAGCCAAAACGGAGAGGGCAACAATGGCCGCTAACACGCGCGAAACAATCCTGAACAAGCTGCGCAGCGCTCGCACTCCCTTTGAGGACGTAGCGCCCGTTGAAGAAAAGCGCCACACCGTGCCATTCACGGACGCTACACCACAGGAATACTACGAGCGCTTTGTGCAAGAAGCGACCAAGCTGCACTGTATCATCTACGAAACGCAAGGCGATAGCGACGCGCTCGAAGTGGTGCTAGACATCATCGGGGATGATAAACAGGCACTTATGTGGGACAGCGCGCACATTCCAATTGCTGGCCTGCAAGACGCGTTCAACCAACAGGGGATCAAATCAGCAGCCCTCAATGACGGCAGCGTGCGTGTGGGCCTCACAGGTGTGGATGCCGCCCTTGCCGGAACGGGCAGCATTGTTGTTGTGAGCGGTGACGGCAAGTCACGGCAGGCGTCGCTGCTGCCACTGGTCCATGTGGCGGTGATTAAGCACGACCAGATTTTGGCTGACCTGGAAACGTTTTACAAAAGCACGAACCGTGCCACCTTCCGCGATCACAGTAACATCGCGGTGATTTCCGGGCCGAGCAAATCCGCAGACATCGCTATGGAACTCATTCACGGGATGCACGGGCCGGGTGAGGTTCATCTCGTATTGGTACCGTAACCGTAGTGGGGCTGCTTAGGTTGGCCCCACCCCACCTCGACTTCCCCCCTCATGAGAGGAAACACCGCCGATGAAACAACTTGTTGCCCTGCGCTTGGCCGCTACCGTAGTCAGTGTTGTAACGCCGTCGCGTGCCCAATCTGCCCAGCCCGTTGCCTGTGGTGACGTTGTGGCTGGTACGTTCGACGGTAGGCTCGAACACCTATACGAAATTGATCTGCTTTCAGGCACCAACCTGATCGTTTATGCCGAACACCTGCCCATTGATCCGTTTGGCCCACAGCCGACCCTTGTCATGCGGGCGGATAATGGGTCTATTGTAGATACCACAACCTTTGCGCCAGATGCCACCTATCCGACCGTTGAAACGGGCGAACTGCTCCGCGAGGGAACCTATACGATTCGTGTTGGCGTGCCAGAGCAGGCCGCCTATCAGCTATTCATAAGCTGTGTGGAGCGCTCCGGGCAGGTCATAACAGCGAATAACATTGTGCAGAGTATCCAGTGCGGCCAGGAAATCGACAATCCAGTCATCCGCACTGATGAGCTTCAGCGCTACTATATCCCGCTCAACGCGGGCGACACGCTTACCCTGATTGCCGAATCCCTGGAAGGCGAATTTAGTGACCTAACCCTGGACGTTGGCTTCTACGCGCCAGATAACCGCGAACTCGACCGCGTGAATCCTGAATTCAGGGACGCACTCAAGACGCTCGATACTGGCCCGGTTCCTATTACAGGGGTATATCGCATCTACGTGCGCACCTACGACCTGGATATGGGCACGCTACGCATCAGCGCAAGCTGCACCCTCGCTGACGGTACGCTGCTAACCGCCTCGCGTGATGCGCGCCGCACCCTCACCGCAACGGTCCTCGATGCTGGATACTTCTCTGCACAGAGCGCCCCCTCCCAAGCCGAAGCGCAAACCGCCCCAGCAGATGCAATTAGTGTGCCCCTGGCATTGGGCAACATCAGCAGCGGCGCGATTGCCGGCGACTATTCCGGTGCGCTGGCATACGAAGTTGACGCGTTGGGCGGGGCAGGTTTGGAACTGTCTGTGAATCACATTGGCGGCACGCTTTCGCTGTCGGTCATAGTTATTGACCCGGACGGCGGCACGCTTGCGGAGGGTGTGGTTGGGCCAAACAGCGGCCTGGTTAACCAATTTCGCCCGCAAACGTCTGGCGTCCATACCGTTTTGATTTCGGTGTTTGACTCACCGACCAATACATCAGAAGAGGCGGGTGTGTTCGCGATTTCTGTTATCGAGACGCGCTGAAGCATTTGCTGTGACGGCTACAGTAGGGTTACATTAGAGGAACACGGCTAAATTATTATTGTTCGCGTTTGAAAGGAGCACTCATGGCTGTTATTCGTAACCCCGAACTCAACTGGGACGGGCAAACCCGTTATCGCGACAACCGCCCCATCGAAAAGCCATCTGACTGGTCATTGCAGGTGGCCAACATTGACGGCGAACCCGCGCCTTACGTGCTGCACAAACCCGTTGGCTTTGAGTTCAGCTCTAGCTTTATTCGCTCACAAATCACGCTGTCACAAAGTGTGATTTTGCCGCCTGGTGTGAGCTACCTGATTGTCAACAATACCAGTCACGTCACCTGGGGGAGCGATGATTTCACAGTCGCATGGCGCATTGAACTCAGAACGCGCCGCCGCACGGTTGAAACGGACAACATCTGGGTTGGACGTGTAAAAGGCGATCAGTCCTATGCTGTACAGATCAACAACGGCCCTAGCAGCCAACCCGCCACCCTGAACATCGTCTACTACACAAAATGGGCCGATTCCAACGGTGGCATGTATATCCGTCGCATCGACATCCAGCCGAATGCCGGGGCGCTACCTGTGCGCGATGTGATTCCGCTATCCAGCACGCCGCCCCCACAGCAGCCTGAAACCCCTGACGTACCGGAGACAGAGGAGCCAACGCCACAAGACCCGGTGACGCCGCCGAGCTTGCTCACGCCAACCCTATTCGATGCGGTATCGGGCGAAATGGCCGCCGCCGCCACCGTTCTTGAAACCAGCACTGACCCGGCTGAGGTCGCGCAGGCGCTGCGGCGCGTGTCGCAAGCGTTTTTGAACGTTGCCCGCGACCTGGAAGCGTAAACAACGGTCATTTTGTCAGGCTCTGTTCACGATTGGTGTATCGTTATCATAGTGTGCTAATCTTGTGTGTAATGCGCCTGTAAAAAACAGCGGAGCCTTACCCATGCCGATCCGTCACCGCCTGTGGTTTTTCACTGCGGCTATCCTACTTTTGTTGCTTACCAGCCTTGCTCCTGTCCATCGCCCTGTACCGATGGCCTTCGCACAAACCACAGTTGTTACTAGTCCAGACGACTCTGGAGAAGGAACGCTTAGGGCCATCGTTGATGCGATTCAAAATGACCCGAACGCGGACCCTAACCAGGAAATCCTCTTCAACACGGCGCTTGTCCGCGTGATCGTGCTGAACAGCCCAATTGAAATCAACAACGTGCCAGTCACTATCAACGGTACTGGCGGCGTCCAAATCCAATCTAGGTATAGCAATGCCATCTTTG
>CAWUJQ010000416.1:0-4288 GCA_963922445.1 uncultured bacterium | reverse complement strand
GTCATTTTGGGGCGTCTCCGCAGTGTTGACGTGAACCCTAATTATACCACTGTGACCCGTAGAGACGAGGCAAACCGATGTGTCAGTATCTATTCACGTATCCATGAGATATTCGGGGTTGGGCAGCAGCGGACGCAGCCTGCTGCGTCCCTACGGGTCATGACGGGTTGTAGGGGTTTGGCGTGCCAAACCCACCGATCTACAATTCCGTATGTTCTCGGCAAGGTGAACAGATATGATGTGTCTACGCTCGGTGCCCCGTCCGCTGGGCACCCCAAACACCTCACAGGGACGTGAACAAATACCTACCACACCAACCCACGTGCGGCCACCGCATACACCGCTTCGATAGCCTGCCCGCGATGGGCATAAAGCTGATTGTGCAGGTTGGTCACCACGCAGGTATGCACCGGAATGATATGCACCACATCACCCACCTGCGGCACCTGCCCCACACTGGAAAAGTCCACGTAGCCGTGTTCTTCGTTGAGCTTGTAGATGCTCGCGTCGGGGTATTCCACAATGAGGCCGTAGGTGCCATCAACCGTTTCGGCATTGAGCGTCTTGCTGCCGCTATCCAGGATGACGCGGTGCGGTTCATGCGCGCTGACCACCGTCGCCCGGATTTTCATAGCGCAGTCGTCAAATGTGGCCCACCCTTGCAGCACACTGCGCCAATCCCAGAAGATAGACGTGCCCATGCGGATTTCCGTCAGTTCCGGGATGTGCTGCGCGTCCAGTATGAGGCCGCTGCTGCCGCCGCTCACGGTCTCTACCGGGATGCCTTCCGCGTCCAGCATGGCCAACGCTTGCTGCATCTGCCCCCGGATTTCCGGCACGGTCGGGTAAAACATCACGCCCGCAAAGTGCAGGCCGTCGCTGTTCATTATCTGCTTGGCCAGCGCCAATAAGCGATCAAGCGGTGCGCCCGTGCGTTGATTCACACTGACCACCTCCACCAGCACATGAATCATCGCACCTTCGGCTTGAGCGGCGGCGGCCAGCCCGTCAATGATAGGGGCGCTGTCTGCCGTCACGGTGATCTTGACACGCTTGGCCAGCGCCGCCAGCCGCCCCAGTTTGCGTTCCCCAACGATGTTGTACGTAATTTGAATGTCCGTGAAGCCCGCGTCTGCGAACACCTCCGCCTCGCTCACCTTTTGGCAGGCGATGCCGACTGCACCCGCGTCGAGTTGCATTTGCGCCAGGGCGGGAATCTTGTGCGTTTTGATGTGGGGGCGGTTGTGTTTGCCCAGGTCATCGCACAGCGCTTGCACAGCGGCGATGTTGCGCTCAACTGTGGCCATGTCAATGAGAATGCTTGGTGTTTCCAGGTCGTGGATGGTGGTAAAGTCCGTCATGGTGGGTTCCCTTCGCTGCAATTGAGCGCGATTCTATCCCCACTGCATCCATTTGCCCATTTGATATGGCAACGCGCTGCGGGTATCTTAGGGGCGTAACCGTCCGGCAATGAGAGACCACCCCATGAGCGAACACGCCCCCTACATCCGCGAAGCGATTCGCCTATCACAGTCTGCCGCTGAACACGGCAATCACCCGTTTGGCGCGCTGCTCGTGCGTAAGGGTGAGATTGTGCTGCGCGCTGAAAACACGGTCGATACCAATAGTGACATCACCGGGCACGCGGAACTGAACCTCGTGCGGGAGGGGCACCGCATGTTGGGTGTGGACGTGCTGGGCGAGTGCATTCTGTACACCAGCACGGAACCGTGCGCGATGTGTGCGGGCAGCATCTACTGGGCGGGGATCAAGACGGTTGTTTTTGCGTGCAGCGCGGGCACACTGAGGCAAATTGCGGGCGGCGGTGGGCTAAATCTGCCCTGCGCGGAGGTCTTTGCACGCGGAACCGCGTCCCCGCCCGTTGCGGCCATTGGGCCGATACTGGAGGATGAAGCGGCAGCCGTGCATCGGGCGTATTGGCCGCAGGCATCTCAAAGCTAAACCATTGAGTGGGTCAAAAGTGATGCGAGACTGCTCGTAAGTTGGTATATACTGATCGTGCATTGATGTGATTTGACCTGGGCGGGTTGCTGTACGCTTACTTCGCTGATCCCGACGGGAATACACGGGCGTTGCAGCAGTTGCCATGACTCGTGCGGAGAAAGAGTTCTGTGATGAATAGGGCGTGTCATACAAACCGGCTCCCTGGATTGCTCGTGTGGGTGTTTGTGGCGTTGACTATTGTCACGGCAACGGTCACGAAGGCACAAAACCAGGTGGAGTTAACGGGAACTCACTATTTTCAGAGTACCGACCCACAGACGAACACCTTGCACATATTTGCCTATGATTTTCAATCCAGGAATGTATCCCAAGTGACGAGTGGGCCGTACAACAACACTTTCCCATCTGGTTCAAGAGATGGGCGCTGGGTGGCGTTTACCTCCGATCGTGACGGTGATAGTGAAATCTTTATAATCGACACGGAAACAGGCGTAGAGACGCAATTAAGCGTAAATGACGACTACGACAATTTCCCTTCGATTTCACCGGATGGAACACAAGTGGCGTATATTTCGCTTCGTCCGTCTGAATTCACTGACGTGTGGCTCATCAAGTCCGATGGAACGGGACTTACTCAACTCGTTGATGGAGATCGAAGCTATAATACCGGGTCTTGGAGCCAGGATGGGGCGTCGCTGGCAGTAGTAGGGTTAGATGAAATTCAAAACGAATTATTCGTGTTTGACACGACTACTGGCCTTGTTGAGCAAACATATCTGCTGCCAACAAATTTTTTCTCACCAGTCTGGTCTCCAGACGGAAGGAAAATAGCTTTGGATGACGTCGGGGGACGCATCGGTATATTAGATGTCGGTACAGGCAATTTCGAAGAAGTTGACTTACCTGCAGAACGTAATGGAGTCTATTGGTTCGATAACACGATAGTGGGTTATCTAGGATTTGATCGAATATACACCACGAATATTGAGACCGGCGATTTGCAGTTTTATCCAATTACGTTGGGGGATCAGGTAACAAATCTCAGTGGCGTCGAATCGGCGATCCTCATCAACGGAACGGAAACACCTACTCCCTAGCACGGCCCATCCGTAGACGTCATGCGCGACGTTGACCACTTATCCAGGTCGCTGCGCCAGATGTGCCGCATGGGCTGTTCCAGGTTGTCCAGGGTGATGGCGATCTGGTCAATCGCCGGAATCATCGTCTGCACTTCGGCGTAGATGGCCTCCGCTTGGCGCAGGCTCGTATCCGGGTGGCAGCCCTCAATCCAGATAACGAAGGTGTCATTCCAGGTATCACTTACGGCCACGTCTTGCAGGTCGAGCACCAGCCTGCCGTCCAGCAAAGCCGCTGCAATTCGGTCTTCGAGCGCGTCAACATCGCTCAAGTCGGGGGTGGCCGTTGGTTGTAGCGCTGTGAATGTGTCTCGAATCTGTTGGGTGCAGCCTACAACCGCAAACAGCAGCCCGATGACGGTACAGCGCATGATGTTCTGATTCAATCGCAATCCCCTTATGCTTGTGGCCCGTCATGCTGGACGGCCCCAACATCCCAATAGGCTGATTATACCCACAAATCTCCAGCCACCCCTTGACCTGGAGCGCACTCCAGGTTTTATGCTGTGACCGTTGCTTACATACAAGGAGTTCCGCAATCATGAGCCGCCGCACCCCCGCGCAAATGGCCGCCGAAACCGGCCTCAGCATCGACACGCTGCGCTACTACGAACGCATCGGCCTGCTTGACCCCGTCCGGCGCGAACCGAGTGGCCACCGCAGCTACGGTGACGCCTACGTGCGCCGGGTCAACTTCCTCAAGCGGGTACGCGCCACGGGCATGTCCATCCGGGAGATGCAGCACTATGTGAACCTGTTTCGTGACGGTGACGGCACCATCACCGAGCGGCGCGAGATGCTAGAAGCGCACCGCGAGGCGGTACGGGCGCAAATCAACGAGCTGCACGAGACGCTCACCCTGCTGGACACCAAAATCAGCGGCTACAAGCGTCAGGAAGCGGGCGAAGGCGACGACACCCTCATACTTCGGGACTCCACACCTCAACAGGAGCGAAAGACCTCATGAAAATCGGATTCATCGGCACAGGCATCATGGGCAGCCGCATGGCCGCCAACCTGCAAAAAGACGGCCATACGCTGACCGTCCACAACCGCACCAAAGATAAAACCGACGCCCTTGTCGAAGCGGGGGCGGCCTGGGCAGACACCCCCGCTGGCGTCACGGACGGGGCAAAGGTGGTCATCACGATGCTGGCGCACCCGGAAGCCGTCCGTGAGACGGCGCT
>CAWUJQ010000415.1:0-4301 GCA_963922445.1 uncultured bacterium | reverse complement strand
GGCCAGCAGCTTGCTCACGGCCAGGGGGCTGCCCGTTTGACCGAGAACTTTGGCGGCGTTGGTGCGGATGGCCGGGTTGCTGTCGCGCAGCAGCAGCACCAACTCTGGCACGATGGTTTCATTGCCAACGCCGTGCTTGACGAACGCCGCCAGCACTTCCTGGCGCACCATCGGGTCAATATCGCCGAGCAGCGGTGCCAGCCGGTTCAACACCGCAGGGTCATCGACATCCCCCAGCACCTGGACGGCGTAATAGCGCACGCGAAAGTAGGTGTCGGTGAGGGCGTCGGCCAGGCGCATCGGGTCAATCTCGTTTTTGTGGAACGACGTGAGCAGGCGGGCGGCGTCTGTACGCTTCATCGAATCGGGATCGTGCAGTGTGATTTCGACCAGGGCATCGGCCAGGGCTGCCAGGGCCGTCGCTGCCTTGGGTGAATCGCTCTTGTAGAGGACGTCGAATAGCGTTTCCATAGGCTACAGGGCGAAGAACTTCAGCATGTCGGCCCACATGGTATCTAGCTGATCGAGCAGCCCGTGGTCGCTTTCCACCACCTTGAGCGATACGTTACCGCGCCCCTTGGCAAAGCGCTCACTCTGGCTGACGGGCACGCTTTCGTCGTGTTTGCCGTGATAGATCATCGTAGGGATGACAAGGTTAACGGCGTAGGAGTCGTAGCGGGCCACATCTTCGTACAGGCCATAGTGGACGCGCTGCACGTCGTTTGTGGCGTAGTTGTGAACGTCCAGCCAGCCTGTGCGCTGCCACTGTTCAATCCCGTTTGGCCCCAGGGTGCGCTGGCGGTTGTCGATGAAGTCAAACGCGGGCGCTAACAGCATCATGACCTCGGCGCGGCGAGCTTCGCCATCGCTGTAACGGTTGACGAAGTGCAGCGCGGTTAGCCCACCCATGCTAGACCCGATCAAATAGACTGGCCCCGGCGGGCACACGCGTACCACATCGGCCACATGTTCCAAGATGGCCGTGAGCGACAGCCGCTCAAAGGATGGCACATTGAGGTCAGGTACAATAAGGTCAATGTCGAGTTCGTCCTTGAAGCGCTGCTTAAAGGACTGCGCCTTGCGGCTGTTGGGGGAAGAAGCGAAGCCGTGTAGGTAGATGATGTTGGGTTTCATGGATGGACGCACTCTGGTTGGGATGTCGAATGGTTCACATTATAGCGCATCCCAACCCGATGCTGAGCGCTGTTCTCGTGACTTGGTGTGCCTAGCGGGCATCCACGACCTGTTTTGGCCTTTTGTGATGCCTGACGCGGGGTGACACGTATCTATTCACCTTGCCCAGAAGATACGGAATTGCGGATCGGTGGGTTTGGCGCGCCAAACCCCTACAACCCGTCACGACCCGTACGGACGCGCAGAAGCGCGTCCGCTGTTACCCAACGTATCTGTTCACCTTGCCATGAACAGGCGGCGTTGCGGATCGTTGGGTCTAGCCAGCGTAGGCGACCGGGTCAACGATCATCAAAAACAGAATGATGAGTGATGCCATCGCCAGCGGTAGGCCAAACGCCCACACAAAGATGCGGCTGTCCTCGCGCAGGTGCATGTAATACAGCACGACGAGCACGGCCTTACCCAGGGACAGGGCCGCCAACAGCGGGAAGGCAATGGAGTTGGGCATTGCAGACTCAGCAATCAACACCTCAAGGGCGGTGACAACGGCCAGCACCGCAAACACCACGGTGTAAAGGCCACCCGGCACCTCGATTTGCGTGCCAAACAGGTCAACGGTGTCGCTGTGCAGCGCATGGTCATGGCCGGGTGAGGCCGGCACATCAAACTGCTCCATAGCGGTTTCCCAGCGCTGCATAAAGGGCTGCATGACGGCGTTCAACCCGGCTTCGACCTTCATGGCCTGGACGGTGGCCGGGTTGTTCTCATCGTAGGGCATGTTGCGCAGGTGTTCGCTAAAGCGAATGCCAGCCGGCGGTATAGTGATAGCGCTGTTGATGACTGCGGTCAGGCGCTGGGCCTCTTGTGGATCGTTGGCCTCTTCCATGAGCGCGTTCACCTGAGCAATCGCCTTTTCAGCAATCTCAGTGGCTTCAGCATGGGTCGATTCAAACATGCTGCGCGCCTCAGTGACCGACTCCGGGCTGGCTTGGTGCTTAGCAACATGCTGGGCCGCTTTGATCTCGGTTGCGTCAAACATGTTTTCGATTTGGACTTCGGCCTTTTCGACCGTTTCAACAGCCTGTTGGTGCAGGACGTTCTCTCTCGCTGCCATTATCGCCTCCTAGATCAGATAGATGAACGTAAACAGGATAATCCACACCACGTCTACGAAGTGCCAGTACAGGCCAAATACTTCGACAGCGGCGTAGCGCCGGGCTGTGAACTGCTTGCGGTGGGCTTTATTGATGATCCACAGGCCCCACAAACAGCCGACGATGACGTGAGCGCCGTGAAAGGCCGTTGGTGTGTAAAAGCGCTGCCCGTACTGGCCCAGGCTTTGCGCGACGACGGTCGCTTGTTGGGCGAAGGTCAGTTCACCGAAAGCAGGGTTAGCGTCTTCGTCAGCGGATTGATCCACGATGGGTGCTTCGGCCATGCCTGCTTCGCTGTCCTCAGCGAGGGGGTCACCTTCGACGGCGGCAGCGGCCTCGACTTCTGCGGGTGATTCCGTCAAGGCACTGTCCTCGACCACTTCGGCTACTGGCTCACTTTCGGCGGCAGTGGTGGATGCCGCGAACGTTTCGATGCCCTCTTCAATCCAGTGTGGGACGTTGCCGGATTCTACAATTTCGGTGACTTCTTCCTCAGTGGGAACGGTTAGCACAACGCCGTTGTGGGCCAGTTCAACGTATTCCACTACTTGCAAGCCCACGAAGATAGCGCCCATCACCACGGTAACGCTAAGCCAGCGGACGAGACCGTCGTTGTTGCCGCGCTGCACTTGGCGCAGGCCCATCACCATGGCCCAACTGCTCGCCAACAGCAGGAAGGTATTCGCGCTCACGAGCGAAATGCTCAGGTGCTCTTTGGCGAGTTCGATGGCTTCGATGTTGTAAACGCGGAAGACCAGGTAGGCCACCAACATCCCAGAAAAAATCATAATCTCTGAGCCGATGTACAGCCACATCGCGAACTTGGCGTTTTCCAGCGCTTCTTCTGGCGTGAAGTGCCCGTGGTCGTCGTGATGGTCGTGCTCATGGGCGGCGTCCCCGGCGGCGATGCTCATGTGTTGGGCGTCCGTCATGACTGCGGCTCCTCTTTGGCGACGACAGCGGTCGTCTCTTTATCTTCTGGCGGTGCAATCTGATCCGCCAAGCGCCCGGCGAAGTTACCTGCACTACGCATTAGCGGGTTCACCTGCTCGTAGGCTTCGCCCTGTTTGCGCACCGGGGTTGCTTCGGCAGCGGTCACGCCCCGGCTGAGCAGGTAGAACACACCCGCCAGCACAGCCCCGGTCACGGCGAGGGAGAGCATAGTGAACAAGATGAAACCAATCAGCGCAAAGCCTTGATTGATGGGGAATACTTCGCCGAAGGCCTCTAACTCAAACGTGCCAAACCCTTTGGGGCTGGCTTCGGGGATGCGCGTCACATTGAGGCCGAAGCCGGGGATGAGCGCGATGACGATGATGGCGAACGTGAGTAGGGTCACAATGGCGGTCACCTGCCACGTCACGTTGCTTAGCACACCGCGCCAGCCCGATTCTGCCGCCATTTCCTCAATGGTCGGGGGCGGGACGCTGTCGTCGGGGTGTTCGCTCATGCGCGGGTTGAAGCCACCGATGCCCCACACCGCGCCAGCGGCTGAGCTAAAAATGCCCAACACCAATACCAGGCCAAGGTTCCAGTATGGGGTGAAGCCGAACCCCAGCCGCAGCAGGGTGACAACCAGCGCACCCGCCGCAAAGCCGAGTAACGCGCCGACCGCTCCCCTTGAAATTCCAGGTCGCATAACGCTTTATTCCTTCCTAAAAACCGTCAGATGTTCCGTCAAAGTCGTCTTCGTTGAAAGTTGAAAAGTGAAAGTTGGCACAAGTATAAATGATCCATGAGAGGACGCCAAGCCGCCGCTCATATTAAGAGCGCCACCAATACAGCACCCCGTAGAACAAAAGCCATGCGATGAACACAAAATCCAGCATTTTCGACGCGGCCTCCACGCCCCAGAAGTTGCCGCTGCCGTGGCGCACCACGTCGCCGTCGTCTGTGCGTCGTCCCTCGTCAACAGCACGGGCGTGGCGCACATCTAGCAAGATGTTGACCATGTAAGCGCCTACGGCCACCGCGTGCAAGCTGTGGAAGCCCGTCATCAGGCGGAAGACGCTG
>CAWUJQ010000414.1:0-4304 GCA_963922445.1 uncultured bacterium | reverse complement strand
AATCACCAAGCGCAGCATGTCATCTAACAACTTGATATTGTAATGCGCAAACGACGGGCGAATCTTTGCCGCGTCCTCGCCCAGTTGCAAATACTCCTGACGGCGCTTGCCAATCGCGAGGAACAACGACAACAGGCCCATACACATATACAACCACGGCGAAAACGCCTGCACCTGAATCACAGCCACACCCGCAATCACACGCAGCACAAACCCAGCAGAAATCGCAAAAATATCGACCAAAACAATGTTTTTTAGGTAAAAGCTGTACAGGATGTGGATCACCAGGTAAAGCACAAGTACCACAGCCAACCCACGACTCACATAGAAGGCCACGCCCAGGGAAAACACAGGTAATACAAGCGCTGCAATCCACGCGACCGACAGCGGCAACCTACCCGATGGGATGGGGCGGTTGCGTTTGGTGGGATGTTGGCGGTCTTTTTCAATGTCCACAAGGTCGTTAATCAGGTAGATGGAACTAGCCGTGAGGCAAAGCAGCACAAACGCAACCAGGACACGCAGCAGCGACGGCCAAACCAATAGCTGCTGGTCAAACACGATGCCCGCAAACACAAACATATTCTTCGCCCATTGACGTGGGCGCATGGTTTCGAGCAGGGCACGGGCAACACTCACCGGGGTGCGGCCTGTAGAGCGGTCGGCAAGTTGCTTGGTTGTCATAGACGGTTGATCCTAGTTGCGTTGGTTATGTACACGACTTTGGGATTGCACAAGTCTATCATGAACTGGTTAATTGCGTTAACTAGCGATAAATTGCCAACACGACCTTCATCTACTGCGCTAAACAGTGCTTATGAGTGTTTGACGCGTAGATTGCGTCAATTTTGACCTTGAATGTGCCTCTTATGCTCATCCATACTAAACAACAGTATTGGTATAAGATGAGAGCGTTTAAATGAGCCGTTTTACGAAGTTCGCCTGGTTTAACGTGGGCTACATGGTATTGGTCATTTTAATGGGGGCTTCCGTGCGCATCACGGGGAGTGGGGCTGGATGCGGGCGTCATTGGCCGCGCTGCAATGGGGAAGTGCTGCCTAACATGGCATCCATTCACACTGTAATCGAGTTCAGTCACCGCATCACAAGTATGTTGGCTGGGTTTGTCGTGATTGCCTTGCTAGTGTGGGCGTTCCGGCGGCAGTTCAGTGAGAATACCCGGTTGGTGCGCTTCGGGGCTATCATGACCTTTATCTTTATCCTAATTGAAGGTGGCCTGGGCGCAATGCTCGTGCAATTGCGCTTGGTCGAGGATAACGCGTCTGCATTGCGGACGGTTGTGATTGCACTGCACCTGGTGAACACCTACATTCTGCTGCTGTGGAGCGTACTGATGGCGTGGGCCAGTCAAGCCGAACCCGTCACCCTACGCATGTCACGGTGGGCCTGGGCACTCGTCGGGGGTGTCATCGGGATGGCGCTGCTGAGTGCTGCCGGGGCGGTGACTGCTCTGGGAGATACACTGTTGATGTCTGGTGCGTTGGAGCGGCAGTTTGGCACAGAGGGTGCGATGGATCATTTCTTGATTCAGCTCCGCGTGATCCACCCGATGATGGCGATTTTGGTGAGTGCGTACCTGCTCATTTTGGGCGTGATGACGCGCAACATGGCCGGTTTCCAACCGATGCGGCCCTACATTCACGGCGTGATGGGTATCGTCGGTGCGAATGTACTGGTCGGCGTGTTCACGATTGCGCTGCAAGCGCCGATGTATATGCAGGTGCTGCACCTGCTGCTGGCAGATGCGCTGTGGATTGTGCTGCTGCTGCTCACGTTTAGCACAATGGCGCGCGTCCGTGACGAGGCACCCCAATCAGCACCTCAGCTAGCACGCTAGGGCACATCAAACGTGGTAACAATGGGGCGCTCACCGTCATCGGCGGGTGCCTCACTGCGGATTCTGTCACCCGTCTGCCAGTTATACGCGGTAAACCGCACCAAATAACTGCCAGAAGCCAATGGCGGCAGGGCAATCTGATTGTAGGCACAGCCGAAATCATGACCGGGCATCCCGTTGTCTGCCCCTGCGATGAAGTTGCCGCCTTCGTCTTCGATGTGAACAGCCATTGAATACAAGTCCGGTGGTACCTCGTCGTGTACCTCCCAGCCCACATTGATTTCCAGCGTGCCGCCGTCGGTCAGGTGCGGTTCTGTGATGAGATACAGGTCGATTTCACCGCCGTCTGGTGTGAAGAACTCGTAAGCGGTGGCCAGCTTTGGCCTCGCAGAAAACAATGCCATATACACATCATCGTTCTGTTCAACAACGGCGCACTTGGCATAGCCAATCTCCGGCAGGATAGCGTCCTGCACTGGCCCCACGCGCCAGTGACGGCGGCCTGTTTCGTAGGCAATCCATACACGTGGCGTGTACTGCACGTACTCACGAATGCGCTCGTAATAGAGTTGGTCGGGGGTGGCGTCGGTTGCCAGCACAAGGTCACTGCGATAGAGCGACATCCCGTGGGTATAGTAATCGATGAGGTCATTCTGGTCGATCTCGCCCACACCATCGGCCACATGGAACAGCAAGGCGTCGGTATCACGCGTGCGCTGTTGGAGGGCATCCGCCAGCGGAACAAGCGGGAGGTGCCAGTCTGGTGATTGGATGCGCGCCTGCGCTTCGGGACTGGTAAGGTTCCACAGTGCGAGGGCAGCCCACAACGCCAATACAAACAACGGCGCTACCCGAAACTGCTTGAGCCGCTCAATGCCGACCCCGACGGCCAACGCCAACACTGGCCACAAAAAAATCACGTACTTGATTTCGGTCAGCGCGGGGAAGAAGCGAGTGATAACTAGGGTCGCAGCAATGGCCGTCACCAGCCAGAACCACACAAAGCGGTGTCCTTGCGTGAACGGTCGAATAGAAAACGCCAGCAGCATCACGGCCAGCGCCCGCCCCTCATTCGAGAACATGCTCAGCACTGTGTTGATAAGCTCCAGTGGGGCCATGTTGCCGAGGGCACGCTTATCCACGGTAGACCGTTCCGCACCGAGCAGCAGCACGTCCAGCCACGGCAGGAACAAAAGCGCACCGACCGCAAAGCACGCCATCACAGGCCAGAACTGCCGCTGCCGGAAGCGGAAAATCAGGTGATACAGGCCAAGCGCGCCGACCGCAAACACATTGAAGTAATGCGTATACAGCATCCCGGCAACGCTGAGCGTGAGCAGCGCATACCAACCCCAGCCGCGCTGCCGGGTGTTGATCTGCCAGTAAGCCCACAGCATGAGTGCAGTTAAAAGGGCGTTGAGGGTGTACGTGCGCATGTCGTGCAGGTAATGCACTGTGAACGCACTCACGCCCAGGGTGAACGCCGCATAGAACCCGACCTCTGCACTAAACAAAAGCTTCCCCACGCGATAGGTCACCGCAACGGCCAGCAGCCCCGCAAATAACGAAAACAAGCGCATGGGTAAGGCTTGCCAGCCAAGCGCGTAGCCCCACCCCTTAACGGCAATGAAATACCCCGGCGACTGCCACTGATTTTCCGCAATGCGCTCAAGCGAGGTAGCAACGGACACCGGGCCATAGAGCGGCGGCGCACCTGCATACCACAACGTGCGCTGCTCGTCCGTCCACATGCTGTCATTGAGTTCAGGCAGCGTGAGCAGGGTAATCGTCAGCAGCAGGGCGCATAGGGCATACAAAAACAGGGTTGAGTTGCGTTCAGTCGTGTGCAAATTGCAATCCGAGGGGTCAGGTTTTCATTGCGGCGCACATCATAGCAGCGTTTGGGGCAAAAAGAAGGGAGATGGTGGGTTAAGCCATCTCCCTGGTAAAAAGGGGTTGTTTGGGTGTCCCGGGGGACGCCCAGCCCGCTTAGGCGGGGGGGGGTAGCTCTACAATGGAACGCATGAGTGGCGCGCTGCGGTAGTGCATCTGGCAGCCAGACGGCAGCACGGCGTGCATGACGATTTGCAGATGATCGAACTTGGCGGCCAGCGTGTGAACAGGCGCGCCCACTTCGCCATCGGTGAGGATGAGCGCCTTTTGCACTTTGCCGTCATATTCGGTGATGTGCTGGAGGACGCAGTTAATGTTGGTGCCGCCTGTGGTGCGCAGGCGTCCACTGCGCAGCTTGGCCGGTTCCAACTCACGCACCTCCGTCGAGAACTGGTAGATGGTGGCCTGCTTTTGAATGACGTAGGGCACCAGCAGGCTGAGCATGTGCGGCAATAGGTCAGACATTGACCCGGACACGTCCAGGTAGACGTGAGCCATAGCCGGGCGCTCTGGCACGCGGGCGGCAACGAACGCTGGCTGGCTGTACAGCAGC
>CAWUJQ010000413.1:0-4310 GCA_963922445.1 uncultured bacterium | reverse complement strand
TGGACTTACCCACGCCCCCGTACAGCTTTGTGGTGCATGAATCCCAACCGGGGGACGAGCGTCCTGATGGTCGGATGAAAGAGGATGGTCACACGGAAAGCTACCTGCACACGCACGTCGTCATCGCCCCGACCGTTCCGGGGCTGGTGCAGGAGCGCGAGAGCTACCGCGTCTACGAGAAGCAAATCGGCTGGCTGCACGAGGCGGGACGTGACGCGATGGAGGCCATCTGGGAACGTGAGTTGGGCGTTGAACGCTACGCCGAACTCCAGGCAGACCTCACTGAACGGGATCGCTATCAGCGTGAACTGGATGCACAGCACGAACGCCGCGAGCTGGAGGCAGCATTTGCAGTCGAGCGCCGACCGGAACCCGTGTTAGAGCAAGAACTGAAAGCCATCGAGGAAGAATTAGACCTGGGATTGGAGTTAGGCGAATGAGAATCGAAATGGTTGTGGACTTCCTGCTGACGCGCTACGCACCGTTCGCATTCTGGATTGCGGTTGGGGCAACCGTCGCGCTACTGATACTACCGATTGTCTATCTGCTGGCACGCGGACAGGCCATCCGCCGTTCGGCTGACGGACGCGCCCAACGTGGTCGTTCGTTGCTATTGCTGGGACTGATTATCGCGGTCGTGCCGCTGGTCGTGGTATCGTGGGGAAGCGTTGCCGGACGTTGGTGGTTGCTGCGAGGCGGTGGGGTTTTGACACCGACCGTTGCAGGGCGAGTAGCGATTGCCGTGGGCGTGCTGATCGTCATGCTTTACGCTGGACTGGTCACACTGCTACGTCCAGGCAGCGGCTTCAGCGAATTCATTAACATTCTGACGGGTGGCGTCCGCCGTCGTAAGGATGAATTGGGGTCAGCGCACTTCACCGACCGCGCTGAGTATAAACGATTTGCCGAGAAGCACAAACACGGCGTGACGCTCATCGGCGAGTTTCGTGGTGAGGAGTTCAAGCCGAACCAATACCGTATTCTGGGCGACCTGTTCAGCTTGAGTGCCGAGGACGCCGCACGCGGCATTATCACGATTGGTAATCCGGGCAGCGGCAAGAGCCAGAGCATCATTCTGCCGACCATTGCCGACAGTATGCGCGATGGCGAGTGTCTGGTCGTCAGCGACCCGCAGGGCGAACTCAAGCATCAGGTGTTGGACTACGCCCGCGTCACCGGGCACGTTGTCATCGTCCACGACCCAACCGACCCGAACTGTGCCCGCTTTAATCTGGTCGATGGCGTGGAGAGTGTTTCCAACGCACGAGCACTGGCCGAGGTGCTGCTGCCATCTGCCAATGGGAATGACTTCTGGAGTGGGTCGGCGCGGGCACTGCTGGCCGCCTGCATGATGCGCTACGGCTCCATCGGGCAGATCGTGGAAAAGTTGGGGCGACTAGAAGAATTGGTTGCTGATCTGGAACGCGATGAGGACGACGCTCGTTTTCTGGTGAGCGACTTCATCGACGCGGCAAAGAATGCCCCCAAGCAGGCAGCAGGTGTGACCGCGACCATCATGCGGGCGCTCGATGCGTGGGCAGACAGCACCGTGCGCGGTTCAACCGTGCAGAGCGACTTCAAAGCGGCGGCACTGGTCACGTCGAAGCGTCCCATTATTATCGTGCTGTCTGTGCCCGGACGGGATCGGCGGGCGCTGGCTCCCTATCTCGGTGCAACCATCACCAAAATCCTGCTCGACCTGGACGGCATCGGCGAACGGATTCCGGGCGGAGCGCTGCCGCGTCCGGTTAAGTTTATCCTGGAGGAGTTTCCCGCGATGGGCAATCTCAGCGTCATTGTTGAGCAGGCTAATCTGGTTCGCAAGCGGCGCATTTCGTTTTTGCTGGCGTGTCAGACCGTCGGACAGTTGCAAAATATCTACGGCAAGGATGGAGCCGCCACGTTGCTGGCGGGCATGGCGACGCAGATTATTTTCGGGGGTGCAGACAAGGAAACGGCTCAGTATTTTTCATCGCTGGCAGGGAACCAGACTCGAATCACGGTCAAAGCCCCCGTGTACAAAAATCAGAATCCGCAGCAGCAGGCGGTTGAGCGTCCGCTGCTGACGCACGACCAGATCATTTCACCGCCGCACGCGCCGCAGGGCAACGTGATTATTTTCACCCGTTATGTCACCGAGAGCTATGCCGTCAACGCGGTGATTCTGGCGCGGCTGACCCGCATGTATGAACGACGGGATTGGAAAGCCGCGATTGCGAAGACGAAGAAGCGCAAGCCACGCCTGTTCACCCGCCATCATGCCGAGAAACCGAAACGCAAGGTGAACTCGAAACCAGAGCCATCAACCGCAGAACCACACATCAATGGCAGTCTGACGCCCACTGCTGCACCTGAACCGACCTTTATTCGACTGCGTGTCATTGACGACAGTCCGCCACCCGACCAGCAGAACATCGTGGTGCCTTATCCGGTGGAGGTTCCATGAACCTGACGCAGATTATCGCAGAAACGGGGCGGCGTGTTCGTCGCGGCAAATCACCGAAGAAAAAGCTGACCAACGAGCAAGTCAAAGAAGTGCTGGAAGCTGCTGTTGAGGTTATGAGAGAGGGGTTGCACGACGAGGGGCGCGTTGAGATTCAGGGCTTTGCCGTGATTGAGCGTGTTACGACGAAGGTCAAACCCGTGCGACTGAACGGCAAGCTAACACGGGGGGAACGTACACGGTGGGTGATTCGGATGAGCAAATCACGACGATAGTTTAATCTAAAGCGCTTTGTAAATAAGCTGGCAGATTACCTGCCGACTCTCTCTTAGATTACCCACAACACAAAGTGAGTTGAGGTAATCGCATGATTGTTGAACATCTGATTGCCGATACGTTCGGCACTCATATCGGGAAGTACAGCAAACGCTTGAAAATCACTCAGAAGGGCCAAACCCTTGCTCAAGCGCCACTCTTACACCTTCAATCTGTAATAGTGTGCAGCCGGGGTGTGAGCATTTCCGCAGATGCTATCGAAGCGTGCTGCGAGCATGGCATCCCCATTTTGTTTTTGACCGACTATGGCACCCCTTATGCCAGCCTACATGCTGCCGGACTTACCGGAACCGTGCTTACTCGTCGGGAACAACTACTTGCCTTCTATGATTGGCGTGGCACCCATATTGCCCTCATAGTTGCCCATGCCAAAATCCAGAATCAGGAGGCAACCCTCAAATACCTCGCGAAGAACCGCAAGGACACCGACCCACCTACCTATGAACACCTGAACGAGACAGCGTTATCCCTGCGAGACGGTCTGGCTGCAGTGGATCGTCTATACCGGAATGTGGGTCACGCCACAATAGATGAGAAGATACGCGCTGAGATCATGGGTATCGAAGGGCATGCTGGGAGACTCTACTGGGATGCGGTAGCAACTGTAATTCCAGACGACTACGATTGGACTGGCCGCACCGGACGAGGCGCCATCGACCCCATCAACAGCTTACTCAATTACGGCTACGGTATTCTTTACGGCAAGGTCGAACAGGCAATCATTTTAGCTGGATTGGACCCTTATGCTGGCTTTCTTCACGCTGACCGCGCCGGAAAGCCCAGTCTCGTGCTTGACCTAGTTGAGGAATTCCGTCAGATAGCGGTGGACAGGCTCGTGCTTGGTTTGGTTGCTCGTAACTACAGCGTTGAGCAGGATGCTGCGGGGCGGCTTTGCGATGACTTCAGAAAATCCTATGCGGAGAAGGTTCTGGCTCATCTCAATTCATCCACACGCTACCAGGGCAAGCGCTACCCGATTCGTTACATTATCCAAAATCAGGCGCGTGTCTTAGCCGGTTTCCTGCGTGGCACCACCGAAAAGTATAAGCCATTCCACGCGACATGGTGACAACGATGCAGCCGCTACTTTTGATCTATGATATTGAACATGATGGCAAACGCGCCAAAATTGCGGACGCTTGCCAGGACTACGGATTGGACCGTGTCCAGTACAGTTCGTTTACCGGTCGGCTCAGTCGCAATCACGCTGAGGAACTGATGGCCGAGATAGAGCGCATCCTGGGGGAGGGTCGCGGTATCGTGCAGTTGATACCAATTGCCGAGAAGGATTGGAATTGTCGTATGGAGATCCATCATGCTGGATGACACGACGATCATGTTCACCATGACAGATCTCAAACAGTACATCTATTGCCCGCGCATCTTCTACTATCATGTCTGCCTCCCAGATGTGCGCCCGGTAACTGCAAAGATGCAACACGGGATTGAGGCGCACGAAACAGAGCAGAAGCGCGCCGCACGCCGCACGATGCACCAGTATCATGTTGTAGAAGATCGGAAGAGCACACGT
>CAWUJQ010000412.1:0-4313 GCA_963922445.1 uncultured bacterium | reverse complement strand
ACGCGCCCAACGACATCACCTCCCTGCCGGGGGAACCGGGCTGCTACTGCGGGGGCGGCTTCGGCGGCGGCGCAATGGTGCGGCTCTCGCTCGCGCCGGACTTTAGCGGCTTTGACTTGCGGGTGGTGGATTTGCAGGCGGCGGTTGAGCGGCGCTTGGATGCGTTGGCGCTACAAAATTACACCCAGGGCGGTGATGTGTTGGTTTCGCCGGATGGTACGTTGGCGGTTTATGCGTTGGCCCAGGTGCAAAACTTCGGTGCGCCCAGCCAAACGGTGCGCACGGTGTTTGTATTGGCTGACCTGACCACGAACACCCAGCGCCAACTCACCCAGCCGCAAACGCTGTACATTCGGCCTGTGGCGTGGACGGAGGGCAACAACGCGGTGCTGTTTACCAGTCCCACGCGCCCCGGCACCTGGAAAATGGACATTGAAAGCGGTCAGCTCACGCAAATCAGCAATGCCCGTTGGCTAGGCACGATTGGCCTGGATACAATCATTAACTGATACTTGAAATTTAACAGGTTTATAGGCACCCAATGCCGCGATAGAGTACACTTACGGTGACAAACTGTAAGTGACGGTAATCAAAGCAATGAATCGTGAGTCTGTCCTTGCGGGCGTGCCAGATATTGAAGCCTGCGCCGCCAAATACCCTGAAGTGGCCAAAATTCTAGAAACTGTTTACACGCGGCGCACCTGGCGGCAGCGCGGCAACACGCTGGACACGCTCATCGGCACCATATTGAGCCAAAACACAACCGATAAGAACAGCGGCAAGGCGTTCGAGCAGCTAAAAGACGCCTACCCCACCTATGAAGAGGTGCTGGCCGCCCCCGTTGATGACGTGATTGACGTGATTCGTGTGGCGGGGCTAGGCAATCAAAAGGGACCGCGCATTCAACGCTCACTGGAAAAAATTCAGGCCGAGCGCGGCGAACTCGATTTGGAGTTTTTAGGTGAGATGGACGCCGACGACGCCCGCGACTGGCTCACCAGCATCAAGGGGATTGGCCTGAAGACCGCGTCCATTGTGATTTGCTTTGGCTTTAACGGCCCGGCCTTCCCGGTCGACACGCACGTTAACCGGGTGAGCCAACGCATCGGCTTTACGCCGGATGGCACCACCCCAGACAAGGCGCACTACATCATGGAAGAGATTGTGCCGCCAGCCGACTACTTCGCGTTTCACATTCAACTCATCCAGCATGGGCGGGCCGTGTGCAAGGCGCGCAGCCCCAAGTGTGAGTCGTGCCCCATCGCCCATCTATGTGACTACAACGCAGCCCAAAACGCAGGGGAATCAACCGATGTCTAACCAGCCCAGCGGCATCACGGAACAGGAATACAACAGCGCCCGCCAGGGCCTGAAACTGCTGGTCAACCAAGTCAAAAGGGGTACGGTAGACGGCGGATTTTTGCAGCAGCAAATCGAACGGTTGCAGGCCATGTTGGAGCGGCTAGAGGTGGATCGCCAGCAGGCCCGGCGCACCAGCCGCTTTGAGGCCCTGTACAAGATTAGCCAGATTATGGGCACCTCGCTCGATTTGGATGTGGTGCTGGAACAGGTAATGGAGGCGATGCTGGCACTTACTGGCGCGGAACGCGGCTTTTTGATGCTTTCGGATCATGACGGAGGGTTTCAGGTGCAGGCCGCCCGCCACATGGACGACCAGTCTGCCGATGAGTCTCAGTTGCAGTTTAGCCACACCATTGCCAACGAGGTCATCGAAAAAGGTCAGGCCATCGTCACCACCAACGCCGTCGAAGACCCGCGCTACGCGGCTCAGGCCAGCATCCTGTCGCAGTCGCTGCGCAGCATTATGGCGGTGCCGCTGCGGATGCAGGGCAATGTAGAAGGTGTGGCCTATGTGGACAGCCGCGTGATTCATGACCTGTTCGACCAGGATGACCTGAACGCAATGGAAGCACTGGCAAGCCAGGCCGCCATCGCGATTGAAAACGCGCAGCTATTCGAGCAAACCGACCAGGAGCTTGCCCGGACGGTGGCCGAACTGCGCGAACTGCGCCGCTTTGACCGCCAGTTAAACGAAACGCTAGAAACCGACCGCGCTGTAGAAATCACGCTGAACTGGGCTTTGAAAATGGCCGGGGCCGACCACGGCTACCTGGGGCTGGTGCAAGGGAACTCGCCTGTCGTCGTGGCAATGCGCCACGTCGGGCCAGATGGGGCGACCGACAACCCCATTCGGTTAGACGTGCATTATCCTGGCGTGCAGACGGCAATCGAAACAGGTGAAATGGTGACCGAGGCCATCCAGCACGAGAAAGACCCCGCGCAAGCGCTCATTTTACCGCTGCGGCGGGAGGCAAAGGTGTTGGGGGTGGTTGTGTTGTGCCGCCACGAGGACACGCCCTACACCGAGGCGGAAGCGGACCTGGCAGGCCGTTTGGTTGACCGGGCGGCCATCACGATTCAAAACGTTCGCTTATATGCCGAGGTGCAAGCGGCTGACCGCGCCAAGAGTGAGTTCGTGGGCATCGTTGCGCACGACCTCAAGGTGCCCATGACGAGCATCATGGGCTATGCGGACTTGACGATGATGTTAGGCAGAGAGCACAACAACTTGGTGGGGCGGCAGGGTGAGTTTTTGCACCGCATTAGCGACACCGTCAAACGCATGGAGGTGCTGGTGGGTGACCTTGCGGACATCAGCCGCATTGAAAGTGGTCACTTCCGCATGGACGACATACGCGTGAGTGTCGATAAGGTGCTGGCGGGTATGCGGGACAGCACCCTGACGCAAATTGAGAGCCGGCGTCATACCTATGTGGAAAATGTGGAGCAGAGCTTGCCCCTCATGTGGGTCGATTACTATCGCCTGCTGCAAGTGCTGACGAACCTCGTCAGCAACGCCTACAAATACACGCCAGAGGGCGGCACCATCACCGTGACGGTGGCCCGCGATGATGACCGCATCCGCTTCACCATAGAAGACACAGGCATCGGCCTCAGCGAAGATCAGATTGCCATGCTGGGCACGAAGTTTTGGCGGGCAGACGACGCCTACACACGCAGCCAACAGGGTACCGGGCTGGGCTTTGCCATCACTGCCAACCTTGTCGAGCTGATGGGCAGTGAGATTGACATCTGGAGCCAAAAAGGAGTTGGCAGCCGCTTTTCCTTTACTGTGGCCACAGCCACGAAAGACTATGACCCCGAAGACACCCAACAACTCATCCTTTAGCGCTGCACATCGGCGGTTCGCGGGCGTTACTCCGCGTCCATGAAGACCATACCACCTTACGAAACGGATTCTTTTTACGATATTTACGGTTGTGCGCAGTCAATTGCTCTATAATGCAAGGCTGCGATATAACGAAATCGTTAGACCGTGATATGCTTGTGGCAGGTTAAGCGCACGCAAGTGGATAAAAAGGATTGCCCCATCGCCATGAGACGACAGATAACCGCCATTGTGGTATGCCTGCTGGCATCGGTGGGGGTGGTGCGGGCACAAGATACCCTTACACCGACATACGTCAACGAGCCAGATGCCACAACCATCACAACCACCGATGACGGTGCCTATCAAGTGCCATTGACGCTGCTGCGCGGCACGGCGTTGCCCTTTCGCTTGACCGGGCAAATTGCCGAGGAGACGCTGCTGCTGCCCGTGCTGGGGGAAACGCTCCCCACCCATTTTGTGGCCACAGGCTACCTGACCCCAGACGTTGAAACGGCCACGCTAGAAGTTCGCAGCAACAACCGCACCCTGGCCCTGTATCGCATTGACGAAGACACCAGCCTACAGCCGTTCCGCATTGAGGTGCCGCTGGAAGGCGCTGCTGTTGACGGCAATGTGATGCCGCTCACCTTTCAGGCACGGTTGCGCAGCGCCGATGATGTTTGCACCACACAGTTGATCGGGGCGCGGCTGGACTTAGTGAATGCCAGCCTGGTCTATCCGGATGATGTTGAGCCGCCAACAACCGTCGGGCAGTTCTTCCCGGCGGCCCTTTCACAATTGACGCTTGTCGTACCCGAAGACCCCTCCCTGGCCGAAGCTGAGGCCGCGCTGGTGGTGGGCACGGCTGCCGCCGACCTGTACGAACAGCCGGACATCGTCATGATGGCTGCCGAGGACGACGACGCGCTGCCCGAACCGGACGAGGCCGCGTTGTTCACGCGCACCATTGTCATTGACGAGCGCGAAGACGCGATGTTTGTGGAAGACGGTGTGTTAACGATTGGGGCAGACGTTATCGACAACGCTACGCTGCTGACGCAGGGGATTTTGCCAGCGGCCATCTCCAACCGGGTGCGGGTGCAGGCTGTGCCCGACGCAG
>CAWUJQ010000411.1:0-4319 GCA_963922445.1 uncultured bacterium | reverse complement strand
CTGATTCGGTTCGGCCGGGCACCCCAGAACGAAGTGGTCATTCACACGTCGGGCATTTCGCGCTTTCACTGCCAAATCAAACGCAACGGCCAACGGCTGGTGCTGGAAGACCTGAACAGCACCAATGGCACCCACGTGGCCGGGCAACCGCTCAACGGGCCGTATACGCTCCATGAGGGTGATGTGGTTTACCTGTGTGACCAGCGCCTGACATTCACGCGTGAAAACACTGAATCACAAGCCTAGTCCTTTAATCCCATTGAGACGTTTTTCAGAAAGGTAACCTATTGTCCCAACGCGAAACCCATCCGATTGCCATTAACGGGGTGGAACGGGAGCTGCCTAAGTTTGAGGTGGCCCCTGGTGTGACCATTGCCGTCCTCAACATTTTGGGTGATGTGGAACTGGTGCAGGCAGCGAGCCAGTCGCTGCGTGACAAGTTGAATGCGTATCAGCCGGATGTACTGATTACCGCTGAAGCCAAGTCGATTCCGTTGGCGTACCAACTGGCTGTTGATTTGCATGTTCCGTATGTGGTGCTGCGCAAAACTTACAAATCCTACATGGGGCAGACCATCAGCGCAGAGACGGAGTCCATCACGACGGGCAAGCCGCAAATGCTGTACCTGGACGAGAAAGATCACCAGCTCATCAAGGGCAAGCGGGCCGTGCTGGTCGATGATGTGATTTCCACGGGCAGCACGCTAGAAGGCATGGAAAGCGTAGTGAAGCAGGCCGAAGCGAACATCGTGGCACGGGCGGCCATCTTCACAGAAGGCAACGACGAGGACAAGTGGGAAGACATCGTCGCGCTGGGTAACCTGCCCGTATGGATTGCTGAATAACGCCCTTGCTGGGTGAGCCGCCGCTGCTCACCCGCTCCCCTGTGGATGGTCACTTGTGCGCACCCCGCCCATCCACGATAATTCTAGGCAACGTTGATTTGCAAATGAGCCAATGAACCGATGAAACGGTTTTTAATTTCCCTTGTGGTTGGTGCAGCGCTTGGCGTAGGGCTTGGGTTGATGCTGGGTTGGCAGGTCTTCCCGGTGGAATACACCAACGGCCCATCAACGGCTTTGCGCCAGGACTACCAAAACGAGTACACGCTGATGGTGGCGGAAGGCTACCTGCTGGACGGCAACGCCAACGGTGCCTTTGACCGCCTGCGTATGTTGCAAGTGGACAACATCCCGCTGCATGTGCAAACGGTAACCGAAAGCTACATCACCAACTCGCGCAGCCTGGAAGAAATCCGGGCATTGGTGGCGCTCAGCGAAGCGCTTGGCCGCCTGACCCCCATCATGGAACCCTACCGTCCAGCGACATTACCGGGGCAAAACCAGTGACCGGGTTTACGGATGTGCCCACTGACCTGCCCGCCGATTCACGCTACCACCGCCCCCGCCTAACCAAACTCGTCTCGTGGACGGGGCTTATCATGGGGGTTGTGGTTGGGGCTGCACTCGCGCTGACGTATACGTGGGTGTTTGACCCGCGCACGCTAGTGGATATTCACCCGCGCCAGATGGAAACGAACGCACGTTCTGAGTACATTGCAGCAGTGGCGGTGAGCTTCACCCACAACAGTGACCTGGAACTGGCTACGGATCGCCTGTTAACCGTCGTGCCGCCGGGGAAAGACCCGTTCCAAGAGGTGGCGGATGTGGCCTGCCTGTTGGCACAGACGGGCTACGTGAGCAGCAGCAGCGGCATTGAAGCCGTGCGCGCCATGAAGACGTTTTATCAATTGCAGCAGCGCTCCGGCTGCGCGGATGACATTGTGTTGGTGGCGGCGGAACCCACAGCTATCGTGACGGTCGTACTCCCCACATCCACGCCGCTGCCGCCGCCCACAAAAACGGCTACGGTTGCGCCGACGAAGGAAGCCACGCCAACCATTGCTGTATTTATCCCCACGGCCCAGCCGCTTGAAGAATATGTGCTGATTAACGTGGCCACGTTCTGTGATGTGGCGCGCAGCGGCCTGATTGAGGTGTTTGTGCAGGACTTCAACGGGACGGGCATCCCCGGTGAGCCGGTGCGGGTGCGCTGGGACGGCGGCGAAGATGTTTTTTTTACGGGATTAAAGCCAGAACGCAGCCCGGCCTATGCCGACTTCGAGATGACGGCAGATGTGGCTTACATCATCGACATGCCCGACCGCTCGGAGCCGTCTACGCGGGAGTTGGTGGCCGCGCCCTGCACAACGGAAGTCGGCGACCGGGCGATTACGTCTTACCGGGCAACCTTCCGCCCATTGGAGTGAGTGCGACCTAGACTCATCTTACGCTCATGTGATTAGAACGGAAATTCAATTATAATACAGGTGTGCTACAGCACCTCACGTTCTACTATCCATGGAGGCAGCAGATGATTAAGCGCATTACCCACACATCGATTTACGTCCGCGATATTGATGAGGCTCACAAGTGGTATACGGAGGTTCTGGGCTTTGTTCCTAAGATGGATTCCAATATGGATGAAATCCGTTGGGTGACGATTACACCGAAGGAACAGCCAGAGTTCGAGGTCATTTTGCAACCCACGATGTGGGGGCCAGACGGCGAAGTCCAGGAAGCACGTGAGGCCCAGATTGGCAAGCAGCCCGGCTTCATTCTGGAAACGGATGACATTCATGCGCTGGTCAATGACCTGAAGGCCAAGGGCGTCGAATTCACAATGGAAATCGCTGAGCAGCCGTGGGGTACGCAGGCTGTGTTCAAAGACCTATACGGCAATGTTCATGTGCTGTCGCAGCCGCCTGCGGGTGAGATGCCGTCTTAGCAGGGGTAATTTATAGCGGGCGAGGCATGCCTCGCCCCTACAAAGCCGGTTCGTCAGTTGGTGAGGTGGCCATCTGACAGCGAGTAGCAGTCTTGAAGAGCACCCGGTTGGCTTCGGTCGACTTTGCGTGCGCCAGACAGTTATCGCTATTCGTTATGGACTCAGCACGACGGCATCATCGAACACGCCGCTCATACCGCCGTCTTCCAGCGGTTGGATGACGACTCCGAGTGCGCCGTGAGGAATCGTGTCGTCTACGAGTGAGGGCTGCATGGAGCCACCGACGCACTCTGTGGTGTAGGTACTTTCGCCGCCGGGGTCGTCTGGCACGCACACCTCAACCGGTTCGCCGTTGATGAAAAACCGGAACGTGTCGCCCTCCGCGACCACCCGCAGCGTGTTGGCCTCACCGTCTACGCCCTGATTGATCGCGTCGGATGGTATCCATGCGCTGAGGGCGAAACGGGCGGCGGGGGTTTCTCGCCATACAGAGTAATAGCCGTCGCTGCTGATGTAGAACAGATAGTAGGTATCCCGGTTGAGTTGGCGGAAGACGACGCCGTAGCTGTTGTTGAGCGGGCCGCCTGTGGCGGCGGCTTGCACGCGATAGTCGAAGTCACGGAAGAGGTAGGGCGTGGTGGCCCGCAGCAGGTTGCCATCGGGTACGAACTCAGCAAAGGACAGGCTGAGTTGGTCGCCGTCGGTGGTGATGTCTGCGCCGCGCTGTGCTTCTGGTGACCAGTCGCCAGTATAGTCGGGCGCGTCAAAAGTAGTGGCGTACAAAACATCGCGTGCGCCAGAGGGCACGATAAAGCGCATCTGGTCGGTGTTGCGGCGCAGCCACAGCACCAGCAGCAGCAGCACAATCGACGCCGGGAGGGCAATCCAGCGGCGGCCCATAAGCACGTTACCTCATCTACATTGCGTGACGGTTGGGGCGCATTCTAGCACGCGTCGGCCTAGAGCCAAAGATGTAGGGGCACAAGGCATGGCGTCTAAAATTCAGCGTTTAAATCAGGGAGTCTGCCGCCAGTTGCAAGCAAAAGTTACGCAGCCAGTGTTGTCCGCTACGGATGCCCCACGTCATCACAGCCAGGATGATGGTGAGGGGCACAACAAATAAAAACCCGCTGCTGCCCACAATAAACATGCGGGCGGTGAAGATGGGAATAAGCGCGACCAACCCCTGCACCACCCAAACGCCCAGCATCATGCCCAGGGCAGTACCCCAGGCTGCCCCGCCCGTCGGTGAGCGCAAACTAGCCATCACGCCGATAGCAGTCATCATTTGCAAGCGCCAGATGGGTTCCCATAGCATCAGCGCCAGCAAGATCACGATCCACAGGGCACCCGCGCCAAACGTGAAAATCACGACCATGCCCACAACCATGATGCCAACCGTGAACGCAACGGCGACTAGCGCGAAGCGCATCCCCTGCATAATGAGCAGCACGCGCCACGTTTGTGTTTGGGCCAACTGATGGATGGCCTCCACGAAGCGCTGTGGTGGCAGCGGGGACATGCGCACTAGA
>CAWUJQ010000410.1:0-4342 GCA_963922445.1 uncultured bacterium | reverse complement strand
TAAAATTTGACAAACGATGTTGGTAGTGGGTGCTAAAAGCTTATCTTTTCTTAAGGCTCAACCGATCACGTTGCAGTTACCAGGTTTACATCACCGAGGTGGACGCTGAAGCAAAGCGTATTCGTCAGGAATGGGAGGCACGATACACCCCGGAGCAAAAAGCACGGACAGAACAGTTCCGCAAGTTGTTGGCGGAAAAACCCGCTACCCCCTTCTAATCCCAACCGAATAGGCAGTGTGACGGCCCACCTTACAGCGGTATCATGGTGGCTTACCCATGACTTTCACCAGCGGAGAGAGACACCCTATGCGTTACAAACTACTCGGTCGCAGCGGCCTGCGCGTTTCCGAATTGTGCTTTGGTACCATGACCTTTGGCGAGGATTGGGGTTGGGGCGCGGACAAAGCCACCAGCCAGCAGATGTTCGACCTGTTCGCGGAGGCGGGCGGCAACTTCATCGACACAGCCAACCTGTATACTAACGGCACCAGTGAGGAATACGTCGGTGAGTTCGTCAAATCTGAGCGCGAAAACTTTGTCGTCGCCACCAAGTACACGCTCACGCCCCTGCCCAACCAGAACAAAGAAGAAAAGCGCGTCAACATGGTGGGCAACAGCCGCAAAAACATGATGCAGGCCGTTGAGCACAGCCTGCGCCGCCTGGATACCGACTACATCGACATCCTGTACGTCCACGCCTGGGACTTCATGACGCCAATAGAAGAGGTCATGCGCGGCATGGACGACCTGATTCGGCAGGGTAAGGTGTTGTACGTCGCCGCATCGGACACGCCCGCATGGATTATCAGTGAGGCCAATGCCCGCGCCGAACTCATGGGCTGGTCACGCTTTTTGGGCATCCAAGCGCCGTATTCGCTGCTGCAACGTGACCTGGAACGGGCCGTTATGCCGATGGCGCGTCATCATGAGATGGCGGTGCTGCCGTGGGGCATCCTGAATGGCGGCGTGTTGACGGGCAAGTTCCTCAACAACCTGGACGAAGACACCCGCGTCAATCCAGAGACGCTGAACCTGAGCGAACAAAAGATCAACATTGTGAAAGAGGTGGTGGCCATCGCGGAGGAAATCGGCAAGCCGCCTGCACAGGTGGCCATCAACTGGGTGCGGGAAAATCCACGGGCGCAGGTGATTCCGATTTTGGGGGCGCGGCGCGTATCGCAAATGCAGGCCAACCTCGACTGCCTGGAGTGGTCACTCAGCGAGGAGCAGCGTCAACGGCTGGACACGGTCAGCGATTTTGAGCTTGGCTTCCCACAGGGCTTTATTGCGGGCAACCCGTTTATCTACGGGCACACCTACGACCTCATTGACGATCACCGCGACTGGCTGCCGTATCCGTCGGCTTAATCACATGGAGGGGTAGCATGGTGCTGTACTACCCCTCCCGTATTCATTTATAAGGCCTAGCTGTAGTCGGCCAAATGGATGATTGTATCATCCTGAAAACGGAAAACAGACTTCCCCTTGAGTCGGAGAGTATCCCCGGCCTTGAGTTCATCTGTCAGATCAATAGCTAGAACAGCCTCGTAGTCAATATGGACAGTAGCACTGTGGTCTCCGAATCCGATCTGTTCTACATGCTGCTGCCGACTCTGAAAAGCGGTTATGGCCTGCTCGGCAGCCTGCCGGAATGCGTCAATGCCTATAGTGGCGAGGGTTACATTTTCACCAGAATAATTCTCAAACTGGATGTCTGGATGCAACCCAGAGAGCATTCCGTCCACATCAAACCGGTTGTAAGCGTTGATGTAGCCTTCAATGAGGTGTTGCATTGCGGCTTTGTCCACAGTTGATGATCCTCCGTTGTGTCATTTTGGGCGATACCATCACCATAGCCTAAAAAGGCCCCAGGGTATCGAACCGTATATATCCACAGTCATGTTGTGGTCAACGCCGGGGGGCTAACGTCAGGCAACCTGTATCCACTCACTAGCATCTATGACGGCTTAAAGTGACACGGCCACGCCGTCCCGATTTGCACAAAACCCAACTTGAGCAGAATGGGACGGCTCATCGGGCTGGCGTCCACGGTGAGGTAGGGTACGCCCCGCCCCCTTGCGGACGCCGCCCGTGCCGCCACCAGCGCGGTATACACCCCCTTGCCCCGATGCTCCGGTAAGGTTGCGCCGCCGTACAGCCCCGCAAATGGGCACCCCACCCGGATATAGTCCATCCACGCAGCGGCAACGGGCTGCTCCCCGTGAAAGGCGGCGTATAGCTCATGCGTATCGGGGAAGTCGCGCAGGTAGCCAGCCACCCGCGTATCCACATCAGGATCGAAGTCGTTATCCGCAAAGACGGTTTTCTGCACCGTCTGCAAAATCGGGATCGCCGCGTCGGGGTCAGTGATTTGCCGCACCGTATAGCCTTCTGCCAACGGGCGTGCATTGATCTCGGCGTCAGTGGGCAGCACCAACACCGCCTCTTCCTCACCCACCCGGAAGCCGTGCGCCGCCAACCGCTCACGCAAGTCGGGCTGCGTGTCATAGTCGAACACCGTCCACTCAAAACGCTGGCCGATGCCCGTGAAGAAATCAATCTCACGCTGGATAATCGGGTCGGCGTCGTCCGGGTGCAGCTCGCCGTAGCGAATCACGTTGTAGCCGCCTTCCTCGTGTACGTAGCGCACCAACGGCGGCGCATCATAGCGCTGGCTACCACTAAACTCGGAGTCCCGGCGCATGTGGGTGTCGTACAGGTCACGTACCGCAGTGAGGTTCACGTTGCGGGGGCCTCTAGCGTGACGGTCTGTTTTGTGGGCAGCGCCATGACGATACCTCCGTTGCGTTTGCGGATATTGTAGCACGCGGCGGGATTTGCAAAGCCTATTTGTTCACCAGATAGGTTTCGCCATTTATCGCTGCGTATAGCGTGCCATCGTCAGCGTCCAAGAATTCAGCGGAACGGTCTGATTGTGTCCCACCCGGTAAATGACTTCGGTTGATTCCACGATGCGGCACATCCACTAGCCGACACACCAAACCTCTCGCGTCACACCGATAAACCAGATATTGCAGGTCGTGCGCGTCTGGCCCGGTGCTTGTTCCCAACTGATAGACAGCTCCGTTGAGATAAACACGGTCATGGTGCAGATAATCCGGTGCCAAAATGATTTGCGGGATCAACACGAGCAAGCTGCAACTAACGAGAAGAAGCCCACCACCCCAGGTGCTTATCGACAGCTTCCCCAAAATCACATTGGTGAGGGCGATGACGCTTAAAACGCCAGCGAACAGAAATACACTCACATGGAATAGGAGAGAAGATTTATACAACACGAGCAAAGGGTACAACACAGCGCCATCGCTGCGATAAGGTGCAGATGGAACATAAATTCCCAGAGCGAGGTAACACGCCACCAACGCGGTTCCGGTTGTAAAAAGTATCTTTTCCCAACGCGGTTGACGTGATTCCTTGCTTGTGGCTGTAACGTCCATCTCACTCCACCACCACGCGGACTTCGTACCGGTCTCCCTCACCGACGGGCAGGCGCGCACCCGTCTCGAAGTTGTACAGCCCCACCGCCAATACAAAATCCCCTGGCGCGGCGTCATCCGGCACGGTGAGCGTCACATCTGCGCCGATGAGAAACTCGCCGGAATCAGTCCATGTGAGGGGCAGGCGCGCTGCACTAACGGGCGGCCCGTCGAACTGCGCGGCGATAGCCGTTGGGTCGCCTGCGGGGTACAGATGGACAAACATAGAGTAATTCGCGGCGGGCGTCTGTTGTGCGTGCCAATACGGACGGAATCGCAGCGCATCTCCTGGCGAGGCGGTCTCAGCACTCAGGTCATAGCCCACCAGTGTGATGGCCTCACCAAAGGCAGCGTCCGTCATCACCTGCGGCGGCACCATCCGATACACCGTCGTCGTTTCACCCACCGCTTCGCTTGGCCGCGCCCGGATCGTTTTTAGCGGCCACAACTGCGCAATGAATGCTTCCGCTTCACGGTAGATGCGGCGGCGGTCACGCTGTGTGACGACGAAGTAACTAATGCCTGCGTCGTAGGCGCTTTGCGGCGTGCCATCCTGGGGATTGTCGTCGTGAACCCAGTCAAAAGCGGTTGCGCCCGTGTAGCCGCTGTAGGGGCGGTTCCAGACGAGGTGGGTGCGGCTGTCACGCGCCATCAGAACCTTGCCCTCCGGTGGCAGGCTGGCGTCAGCATACTGCCACAGCAGCAAATTCGTATCGGGCAGGGCATACTCGCGGGCGAGTGCCGCCGTCTGAAGCGTGTACGGCACCGCGAGTCCGGCGGTAATCGCCACAACAAGCGCAACCGTCGCTATCCGTGCCCGCTGCCCGCGCTGGGATAGCCACAC
>CAWUJQ010000409.1:0-4367 GCA_963922445.1 uncultured bacterium | reverse complement strand
TGCCGTTCACGCGTTTATTCAGGCCAACGGTGGCCTGTGAGTGTTGCTTAACATTGTTGCGCTACCATCCCACGAAATTCTATTCATCTCACCCAGGAGAACATCCCAAGATGACCTTTCAACTGACGCCGGGCCGCTATCGCGGGCTGAAAATGACGAGCCTCAAGGAGAAACCCATCTTCGGTATCGTCGCCTTTGACCAACGCGGCAGCTACCGCAGAATGCTCCCGGACGACACACCCTACGACACCGCCGTCCAGATTAAAGAGGACGTGGTATATGCCATGACGCTCCATGCCAGCGCCATCCTGCTAGACCCAACCTACGGCCTCGGCCCTGCTATGAAAATGACGGGTAAGGCCGGACTGCTCATGGCGCTTGAATACAGCGGCTACAGTGGAGAAAGCACTTACCGGCGCCCTATTTTTATCGACACCTGGACGCCAGAGAAAATCCGTAAGATGGGGGCAAGTGCCGTCAAACTGCTGGTCTATTACAACCCCAACAGCGGCACACTGGCTGACGAACTGGACGACCTTGTCGCCCAGAAGACCGCCGAAATCCACGCGCAAGACCTGCCCGTCTTCCTGGAGCCGATGTCCTACAGCATTGACGAAAACATCGACAAGGACAGTGCTGAGTTCGCTGCCATGAAGAAGGACATCGTGGTGGAAACCGCCCGCCGCCTGAGCAAGACAGGCGCCGACGTGCTCAAGATGGAGTTCCCCTACGACCACAAGTACGAATCGGACGAGGCCGTGTGGAAAGCAGGCTGCGAGGAACTCACTGCGGCCAGCGCGGTTCCCTGGGTGCTGCTGAGCGCGGGCGTCAACTTCGACACGTTTGAGCGGCAGACGATCATTGCCTGTGAGGCCGGGGCCAGCGGCTTTTTGGCGGGGCGCGCCATCTGGAAGGAAGCTGCTACCATGACCCCCGATGACCGTAAAGCCTTCCTGAGTGGCACTGCCACTGACCGCCTTAAGCGCCTGCTGGACATTGCCGCCGAAAAGTCCAAACCCTGGTCAGACTTCTACACCGCGCCGGAATCCGCTGAGACGTGGTACGAAAGCTACGCTTAACCACGGTGTAAGGCAGTTGCCTCACTTTTTACGCACAGCTACAATTGTTGCTATCTGTGAGTAACCAGTGAGGCACCCCGCTCATGCTCGCCTCAGGTGGATGATTGTTGTGATGCGACAGATTTTCACTGAAAAGGACTGGTAAAGCATGACCATCACAATGATAAGCAACGCACGATTGTACATTGCGCCTCTACTTTGTTCGATTCTAGTGCTCGGTGCAGCGTCGGTTGCAAAATCCCAGACCAATACGCCTGACGCAATCTTAGGTATAGATTGGCATCCTGTGGGCGATGTCTATGCACGAATACAACAGAATGGCACGGTAGAGATAGTGACAGGTACAAATGGCCAAGTCCTCGCAACCATGAGAATTCAAAAATTCGGAACCTTAACCGTACTCTGTTCACTGATTTGTTTGGGAATTTGGCACAATTCTGTTTTTGCACAGAGTATTCTGAATACCCATGAAATACAATATAGTCCGGATGGAAACTTTATCGCTGCTATAGGAAATATACGTTACAACTATTTTCGGATTTGGGAATCTACAACCGGAAATGTAGTTTTTGATTTGGTTCCATATATTGACTCTAACGTTGGAATAGAAGATATTGAATGGAGTCCCAATAGCTCTAAAGTTGCCATAGCATCAGATGATCAGCGAGTCAGGATTTGGAATGTTTCACAAAGTCCCTACGAGTTAGGGGAATTAATTGGTGAAATTGATCCTTTTGCTAGAGGCGGTCCAACAGTTTCAGCGATTACATGGAGTCCCGATGGGCAGTATTTGGCAATTGCAGGTGACTCCATAACCCCCCCACAGATTCAGTTCTATGATGGCACCACTTACACTCTTATCGATCAAACGGGAGGTAGCATCAATGCCGATTTGATTGATTGGAATCCAGTTACAAATATGATTGCTACCGTCTACGATAATTGGACCTCTCCGCAGGCTCCTGTGCTTCTTCCAGGGATAGGTGCAACTCAGGATGCATATATCCTGTGCCCTACAGAATGTTCGGGCGACTTCGCAAGAGCTATGAAGTGGAGTAATGATGGTGCAATACTCGCTGTTGGGTATGCTGGAGGAAACATCAAGCTCATTGACCCTGTCACTAACGAAGTTGTACAGGAAATTTTAACACCCCCTAGTATATTCTCAATCTCATGGAGTTTCGATGATTCTCTAATTGCCGCTACGAATGGTGGCGAGGTCAAAATATGGTCAACTGAGACCGGTGATTTGATAGCCACCAAGGGTGGATCAACAGTTGTGGACTTTAATACTATTTCATTTGAAATATCTTATATTGATAGGAATTTTGTATCATTGGTCGAAGATGCTGTGAATAATTCAGCGCCTGTCGCAGGTAATTTCGACGTGATAGCCCGCATTGACGGCCAGGGCGACGGCAGTCAATCCGCCATCCGTTACACGCTCACCAACACGGACAATTCCGCACAAACGGGGATTTCCCTCCGCCTCTACTTCACTCTAGACGACACACAGCCCGCCTCCAACTACGTCTTCGACAAGCTTTTTGATCAAACGAACGCGGTCACGATATCTGGCCCCACTCAATGGGACGGTGACATCTACTATTTCACGCTCGACTACGGTAGCTTTTCCCTGGAACCGGGCGCCAGTTACGAGTTGAACGGAGCAATGCACCTGCAAAACTACGTTAACGGCTTCAATAGCGGCAATGACTGGTGGCATACTGGCATCAGCGACACGTATGCGCTGACGGATTATCTCCCGGTGTATGTCAACAACGTCCTGGCCGATGGTCTGGAACCGGGCGAGGGCACGGCAACCGAAACGCCCGCGGTGGAAGTCACCGAAGAATCCACGGACACACCCACTCCGACATTCACACCGACGCCAACCAATACACCCACTCCTACAAGCACACCAACCCCAACGCCTACGAATACACCGACGCCCACTCCGACCAATACGCCGACACCCACGCCAACAGAAGCCCCAGCAGTCTTGGTACCGGATACGAATCTGCTGGTGAATGGCGATTTCAGCGATGGAACAACCACCTGGGGGAAAAACAGTAGCCTACAGCCAATAAACGCACAGTCGAACATCACTTGCCCCGTCATGCTGACGCCAACTATGCAAACCTATACGCTACGGGGCACAGGTTCGGTGGATTGGGATAGGATGAGGGCGCGTCTCCACATTTTTAGCCCAGACACCAGCACCACTGTCTCGATGGGTAATGCCGATCTGCAATACAAACCTAGCGCAGGCATCACTGCGAATGACTGCAATCTGATCAAAAACGGTGACTTCGGCGATGGCACCGCCAATTGGTTCTCCTACAGCAACAACCTTATCTTCAGTAAGCGTCATGGTGTCCTGCAAATGCGGCGCGATCCCAACCGCACCGATACCGATGATGCACAGCTACAATTGCCTTTGTCCGTGAGTAACCAGTGAGGCACCCCGCTCATGCTCGCCATCACCCATACCTGCGCCGTCATTGGCATTGACGGCGTGCTGGTCGAAGTGCAGGTCGATTTCAACCCGCGTGCGGGCCTGCCTTCGTTTTCCATCGTTGGCCTGCCAGATTCCGCCGTGCGTGAGAGCCGCGAGCGCGTCAAAGCCGGGATCAAGAACTCCAGGCTGCAATTCCCCAACAAGGGCTATGTGGTCAACCTCTCACCGGCAGACCTACCCAAACACAGCACCTCCTACGACTTAGCGATAGCAGTGGGTGTGCTGGCCGCTACGGATCAAATCCCACTGACAAGCATCGAAAACGCCATCTTCGTCGGTGAACTGTCACTCGACGGGCGCGTGCGTCATGTGAAGGGCACCATGCCGATTGCCCACGCCGCTCAACAGCTCGGCTATGAGATGATCTACGTGGCAGCCGAGGACGCCGGACAGGCCGCGCTCGTGCAGGGCATTACCGTGATTCCTGTTGAGACGCTGGGCCAACTCGTGGAGCACCTGTACGGCCTCGCGCCTATCCCCCCGTTTGAGCGCGAATCCCTCGCACTTGACCGCCTGCCCGCCCCCGGTGCGTTTATCGACTTTGCGGACGTGAAGGGCCAGCAGCATGTCAAGCGCACGCTGGAAATCGCCGCAGCGGGCAACCACAACGTGCGAATGGTGGGGCCTCCCGGCAGTGGTAAGAGTATGCTGTCGCGGGCGCTGCCGGCCATACTGCCGCCGATGACGTTCGCTGAGGCGTTCGAGGTCACGCAGATATACTCCGTGTCGGACATGCTCACGGCAGACCAGCCGCTCGTGATTCACCG
>CAWUJQ010000408.1:0-4383 GCA_963922445.1 uncultured bacterium | reverse complement strand
AACGCCCATCCCGCCAACCAGCACCCAGCGCCCACGCTGATGATTTGCCGACATGTATCCCTTGGTGAAATAACGATGATGAAAAAAGTTCTTATTGCGTTTGCTCTGGGTTGGCTGACCGTTATACCTGCCCTGGCCCAAGATTTACCGGAGCCGAATACCAACGTCACGATGGTGGTATATCAGTGCCGCTTCAATAGCGATGACTACAGCGCCAACATACGCGCCAGCCTGCAAGGTATTGACGGCCTGCCCATCCCTCGGGAAACGTACAACGTGGAAGTGCGCAATGCGGACACAGGCCAGGTCGTCCCGCCAGATTTGGTCGAAGTCATCACCCTACCTGAACGGCCCCCGCTGCAAATGATTTTGCTGCTAGACGTAACAGATACCATGCCCTTGCAGCCGATTATCAACGCCATTTCTGACGAACTGCTCCCGCAGCTACAAGTCGAAGACCGGGTCGCGCTTGTTACCTTTACCGATTCTGCCTCGCCGCGTACACAGTTCTATACCGACAAAAACCGCCTCGTGAATGAGTACATCCTAGACCTGAGTGTGCGCGAGGGCGACAACCGCATTTACGATGTGTTGTACGACACGGTCTTAGATTTCTCGCTGGGTGTGGATGATCGGCAGGTCATCCTGGTGGTGACGGACAGTGGCCGCCGCTTCGATGACCAGCGCACTGTGGATGAAATCGTAGAGCGGGCTGACCGCGAGAACGTTCAGGTTTATGGCGTGGGCTTTAACTCCGGGGCTGACGTGCCCGATGTGCGTGACCTGACCGAAATTGCCAATCGCACTGGCGGCTATGTGTGGGTGTGGGACAGTAATATTATCAGCCGGGATGCTATTGAAGAGGGTGTGGGCGATAATTTCACCCAGTACGTGCAAACGCTCAACAGCGAAATCCTCGTCAACGTTGACTTGGAAGGCGAGTTGCCAGATGCCAGTGGCTTTATCACCTTCCGCGTGCAAGTCTCAACGAATAACGAAGAGATCATTACTGACCGCATCGCTTGCCCGGTAGAGGCCTTACAACACTCCATAGCCTTCCGCGATGACGTGCAAGACAGCACCGTGCGCGGGCCAGTCGATATTCTAGTGGAGTTTGAAACCGATCTGGCTAGCGATCAGGTGGTGCCCGTGTTCCTCGTCAACGATGATGTGGTACAAGACAACGGCGAAACCGTGCTGCGCTTCAATGACCCCGGCATTCAACCTGGCTACTACAGCATCGGCGCGCAGCTCCGCAGCCGCGATGGGGAACTGCTTGCAACGACCGATCGCGCCATTAACTTTTACGTGCAGGGCGATGTTGATCTATCGCCAGTGGTGGCGGGTATCGACGGTGTTGCACTCACACCAGGGGAGCAACGCTACCAGGTGAATGCCGACCCAGAATTTGACCTGCCGCCCGCACAATTTCTCATCGCACCTGCCAGCAACCCGGACAATGCACAACGCCTGGGGGACAGCGAACCCTTCGTCAACGGTGTGGCGCTCAAGGTGGTGCAGGACGCCCGTGCAGCCGTTAACGAGTTATTCCCTGGCAACAACGAGGAAAACTTCATCGTCACAGCGCGGGTCAGTGGCATAAGCCCCGGTGATCCCAGCCAGGCGGTGAGCAACAGCTTTGACGTGTTCATCCCGCTGCCCGCACCTGACCCCGTCATCGGTGAGGAAAACCAGGGCGCGCTGACGCGGGTGCCCTTTAATGCCTTCAACTTCAGTGTGATCCCGTGGGGGTTCTCGTTGGTGTTCTTGCTCGTCAACGTATTGCTGTTCCGCTCTGTGGGGCGCAGCCGCGTGCGCCGCCTGATTAACCGCCCAGACAACTGGGAACTGCCCGCGCAGCTACTCATGCTCACCATCCGCCGTGAGGGACTCAAACAGCAGCACACGCTCACCAAAAAGACGATCAACATCGGGCGTGGCACCAACAACGATATCAACCTCGGTGACGATCCCAACATCTCGCGTAACCACGGTGTCATCATGTACCGTGAAGGGGAGTGGTGGTACAGCAACCGCAAGCGCCGCGCTGTCACACGCATCAACGGCAAGCGTAAAACCGGTTTCGTGTGGGTTCACCTGACGCCTATCACCGAAATCGAAGTGGGCAACACACTGCTAATTTTCCACTCTAGCGCCCAAAAGGACGTCAGCGAACTGGTGAAGACGAATTTGTAATGGCGATCGGCTCTATTACCGATTGCAGACGAACGCATGTATCCCGACCCAATGTCGTAGGGGCTTGATGCATCAAGCCCCTACGACATAATTTTCTGTGCACCACCTTGGCATATTATTACATGCCAAGTTTCCGTATCACACATTCCTGAACCTATCGGTTAACGTAACCCCATGCCTCTCCGTCTCGTTACCGCTTTTAGCTACTCCAGCCGCCAAATGCAAACCGGACTCAGCCGCCGCCTGACGGTCACGGACGTAGCCCGCTACCTGGGCACCGTCGAAGCCAGCGTCACCGTGCAAACGTTAGAATTGGCCCGGCCTGTGCTGCCTGAACAACGCTTAGGCGACTTGAATTTGCTGGGTGGTGATCGCCTGCTGGTATTCGTCCGCCCGCCTAGAACGAATGAGCTGCCTATGCCCGTCAGCGAGCAAGACGTGCTGTTGCAGCTACGGGCAAAACAATTCACAGTACGCTCCGCAGGCAAAAGGCAGATGCTTGCCGGTAAACCTGACGATGTACAGGGCGTCATTCCTGATGTGGATTTGCGCTATGCCGTCGCGCCGGAAAACCTCGATTACGTGTCCCGTTCTGCCATGTGGCTGCACTACGAAGCGCCCACCTGGTACGTCCAGCGGACAGGGCAAAACCGCGTCATGCTGGACGAATACGAAGTGCAAAACGAGCGCGTTCCCCTCAATGACGGCCAGCGTCTGCGGCTCTACCGCCGCACAGACGACCCCCTCCACGCTTATCCACTGTGTGAGTTTGTCACGACCTTAGAGCGCGCCCAGCCAGAGGAAATTGCCAGTGGTGCCGGGCTTGAACGCGGTCAGGAGCAGGTCACGTTGCGCCTTGGCACAGAGCGCCCGCCCCAAACGGTGCGCGTCTCGCCATCCGTACTGCTAGAAACCGTCCTGGCGTCCCTGATGCGTCATAATGGCGGTGGGCCTGTCCCGCCCGATGCGCAAAGCTACGTTACCCGCCTCGTCCCGCCCGATGCACGCATCACCGCGCTGGATTTGCAGCCAGGGGAGTTCCTCTACGCCCCCCTTAAATCGCAGATTGCCCACAGCACCCTCATTTTGCGCGACGTGCGTCAGGTCACGCATACCTACCGGCTGGCGGCTGGCACCACCACCACCGAAAAACTCGTCGGGGTGCGCTTGCAACCCGGCGCTTTCGTGGAAGCGCTTGACGCTGACCTCTACGACACCTTCACCGCCAATGGCCACCCGCCACACCGCTATCGGCTGCACTCGCCGTTCCTCGTTCAGTTGATTTACCGGGCAACAGAGGGTGTGTGGTGGGTGCGTCCCGCAGAGCGGGCGCAGGTGCCCGTTTATCTCAACACGGTGCGGCTAACGGGGCAGGCGGCTCCGATTGCTACAGGCGATGTGCTAACCTTTGGCCCCAGCACGGTTGACTACTACGCACGGCTGGAAGTAGACATCACCACGGAATAGCCCCGCTAACACAAGACGAAACCTTACGCCGTATAGCGGAATTGTTATGGGTTTTTTGCCGGGAGTGCGTTGCGTTGCACGAATTTAAGAATTAGTCTACTATGAGATTGTGCTTAGACCCATATTTGCTGCCAGCCGTCATCTAGGGCTTTTTTTGCTGTGAACATTCAGAGTCTGCATCATCTACAAACGTCGCTCTCACGAATTGATGATCTCGTTCGTCGTGTCGTCACGTTTACACAGGAAAGCGACCAGAACCCCGGTGACGCTCTGCGCGGCCTGGTTGTTTCCTGGGATGAGATTCACAGCATCATTGAAGATGACCCGATGTCCGGCTTGTGGACGCCCGACGGTGAACTCAACTTCACGCTAGACCTTGCCGAGGGCGAAGACCCCGACCTGCCCTTCTTGCGCTTGGTTAGCTCCTTTGGCCTGGATACGCTCGACGCTTACATTCTGTTAGCCTGCCTCGCCCCAGAGCTTGACCGTCGTTACGAGCGGTTATATGCCTTTTTGCAAGACGACATGTCTGTGCGCCGCATGACCGTCAACCTGCTCATGAGCCTGCTGGGGGGCACGCTGGAACAGCGCTACATCGTTTGGGAGCGCGTGCAGCCCCACGCCCCGCTGATGATGAATCGGCTGGTGGTTGCCATGCCCAATCCTGAAAAGCCCAACGCCGCCGGGTTGTCGCATCGCCTGGGCGTAGACCCGCGTGTG
>CAWUJQ010000407.1:0-4387 GCA_963922445.1 uncultured bacterium | reverse complement strand
GCAAGTTTTTGTTCACTTTTTTCAAAAAGTGACGGGTTTGGGCAGCGCCCAAATATCAACGATTCAACTTTGCAAAAGCCCTGGGGGCCAACGAACGAAGACGGCGAGTGGGTCAATCAGGTGGTCGTATATAGTTCCGATGCCTATTAGACACACCAGTAGGGGCGACCGACCGGTCGCCCTGCCCTATCTCGCTTGCTAGTTGGGGTCGTTCTTCAGGCGGCGCATAGACCAGCCTAGAATTTCTGTACGCTGGGCGGTGTTAATCACAAACGAGACGGTCACCGCCAGCCCAATCATGAGGAACACCCACAGGTTCACGCTGCTCCACAACTGCTGCACAAAGATGTAGTCCAGTTGCTGCACCAGCGCGTACATGGGTTCTTCGGCATTCAGGAACATATAGGCAAAGCCATAGGCCGTAACCACAATGTTGATGTCCGCAATCCGCGCCGACCAGAACCCCCCGCGCCGCGCCATTTTGCGGCTGTCACTGGCGGCTTTCCAGTCTGCATGGGACTGCGACTTTTCCATGCTCAGTTGCACGAAGGAATCACTGGTTGGGTCTAGCCCGTCAATAGTTTGATCGAGCTGGGCCACCTTCGCGTTGTACTTGGCCATCATCGCGTCGGCTTCAAACTCGCGTTTGCGGTAGTTAATCACCAGCACGTCCGCAATTTGGAACAGCGCGGTAATCAGCAGCGTGAACACCAGCACCATAAAACCTTCCATCGGCGTCTGATCCAGCGACACATAGGTTGTTAGCCCGTCGAAGATCAACGCGATGGCCAGCGCCAACAGCCACACGGGCGAAATCTTGCGCATTTCACGCAGCAGCGTCTGCCGAAACTTCTTGAAGGCGCTGTCGTTCACCGCTGCGTCTAGCCGGGCAGCCGAAAGGCTCGGCCCCACGTTTTGCGCCAGGTCAGCGTAGTAGTGGTTCCACAGTTGATCGACGGTCATATCACGCTGGGAAAACTGGAAGTTACCCGCGACCATCTGCACGCCTGCCGCATTGCGAATGGCCTGGAGGAAGATGTTGTACAAAAAGCGGCGGTCGGTCTCGAACGTGTCTGGGAACTGCTGCCAGCGGGGCAGCATCTTCTCCTGGATGTAGCTGCTTTGGAAGCCCATCAGGTTGTAGATCATGTGCCACGTTTCTTCTGCGCTTACGCTCAGCACGTTCACGTTGATCTCTTGCGGCGTGACCTCTGCCACCGCTTTTTGCTCCGACGGAACAATGTTCTTCACTGCTTCCTTGATGCGCGCCGTGGCTTGCTCAGCAGCGGGTGCCTCCTGCACGGCGACGGCGGTCGCTACGCCACCTGCTGCGACTTGGGTGGCAGCGCCCATCCCATTTGTACTCGAACGCTGCCCCCCCGATGTGCCCCCACTGCTGGGGGTTGGGTTCAGGGAGGGGGGCACGATTTGCGGCTGGGTTTCTTCTTCTACTTCGGCTTCTTCGGTGTCGTCGTCCTCATCGTCTTCGTTGAGGATGAGCGCTTCGTAGCCCTCGGTTTCTTCGAGGTCGTCTAGCTCGTCTTCCCACACCTGGTTGGCAATGCCAGAGTTCTCGAACTTTTCCTCAAGTTCGAGCAAGGCCAGTTCCAGCTCATCCGTCAGCACGGCATAGGACTCCGGTACGTCTAGGCCGAAGGTGGGCGCTAACTGATGCATGGCGTCTTTCACCTGGTCAATGTAGAACGATTCCAGTGTGCTGTCGTCTTTGCTGGAATTGGTAATATCGCTCATCATGTCTTGCAGGCCCGGCTTGACCGGGTCGTGCTTGTACTGACACCAATAGGTAATGACAGCGGACACACGCTTGGCAACGATTTCCTCGACGGCGTCAAACTCGCCGCTCAACTCACTCTGATAAGCCTCCAACGGCTCAACGGCGAGCTTCGCAATGAGTTCTTTCAGTCGTTTTTTGGAATTGCGAACGCCGGCCCGGTCGAACGAGATGTCAAGGTATTTAGGGTCGATGGTCATGTAACTCGCTTTTTACTTCCGCCGCACATGTCGGTCGGGATCATTGAACTTACAGGCGTTATTGTATAGCAGCATGCCAGTAGGGGAAATCCCCTACCCCTGCCTCGCAGCGTCTCTAACCACAATCCAACCTTACCAAAAACGCGTCTAAAGCCGCCAGTTTTATCTATGCGGATGTTATGCAGGAACACCCCCATAACAGCGTCCGCTGATTGGACAGCGCCAGTTGAGATGCCAGACAACCTTGTAGGCTCCGTTACATCCATCTATTGTTATTGCTGATACACCTTGGCAGACTAAGTTGCAGTATGATGCTAATGGTAGCTTTTGGAGGAGTTTGAATGCTCAAGCGATTGATTGCAGTGGCCAGCGGAACCGTTTTGCTGTTAACGCTGGTCAACACAACAACAGCCCAGATGATGGAAGGTGATGTCCTGATTAGCGGGGTGTGGGCGCAAGCCACGGCCAACATGATGATGGCCGACACCATGGATGACATGCCGGAAGACGATGACATGGACATGCCCATGATGGAAAGCTCGGCAGTCTACATGACGATTGAAAACACCACCGACACCGACTTCACCCTCACAGCCGCTGAAACGGGTATGGCGGGTTCAGCCGCAATTGCTGAGGCCACAGGCGACCTGGACGAAGAAGGCATGATGGAAACCAGCCCGGTCGAAGGCGGCGTTACCATTCCAGCAGGCGAAAGCGTAACATTCAGCGAAGACGGCCTGCAAATTACCCTGGACGAGCTGACGGGTATGCTGACCGAAGGCCACGCGTTCACGCTCAACCTGACGTTTGAAGCGGCTGACGGCGAGCCGTTCCTCATCAACGTGGGTGTGCCGCTGCTCACGGAGCCGCCCGCAGCGAGTGACATTGTGATCGCTACTGCGTGGGCACGCCCAACCGCCTCCCAGATGATGGAGGGCACGGAACCGATGGCTGACGAGGTCGCTGACGCAGCTGACGCAGCAGCCACGGAAGAATCGGAGATGGACATGGCCGGGGCACCGACCAGCGCCGTTTATATGTTCATCCAAAACACGGGCAGCGAGGATGTCGCGCTGATTAGCGGAGAAACGGACGCCGCCGACATCGTGGAAATCCACGAGACGAGTGTGGGTGACGATGATGTGATGATGATGCGCCCAATCATGGATGGCCTCGTCATCCCGGCGGGTGAAACCGTCGAACTGCGTCCGGGTGGCTTCCACGTCATGCTGATGGACTTGCCGCAGCCGTTGGTGACCGGTGATGCCATCTACGTTGAGCTGACCTTCGACAACGGCGACACGATTCCGTTGGCTGCCCCGATTGAGGATCGCATCGCAGGGATGATGCAGGGCATGTAGTCGCAATCCCCCCTAATTTTGTGGAGCCTGTCACCCCAGGCTCCCATCACGCTATATGTACCACACTGTGAGGCGCGATAATCCCCCGTTATAATTCCCCACACAGGGAGTGTAACCTGTGCTGCGTTTTTGCGTATAAGCCAATAGAACGGCCAGCACACGGTCAACGCCCCCGTGACGACCAATGGGCAACGAAGGCAAACATCGTGGCTGACCCGACAATTGCAGCGTGGGTGGCAGCAGCCCTCGACGGCGACCAGGCCGCCTTTGCGGAACTGGTCTATGCGCACCAGGACGCGGTTTATAACCTGTGCTACCGGATGCTGGGCAACAGCACCGAAGCCGAAGACGCCGCTCAGGATGCATTCCTGAAAGCGTATGTCAACCTGCGCCGCTACGACCCAGCGCGGTCGTTTAAAACGTGGGTCATGAGCATCGCGTCGAACCACTGCATTGACATCATCCGCAAGCGTCGGATGCAACTGCTTTCCCTGGACGAACCGCTGCCTTCGGCTGACGCAATGGCGCTCAGCAGCAGCGAACCGGGGCCAGAGTCGCAAGCGCTGCGAACCGAAATGAGTGAAGAAGTCCAAGCGCTGCTGGACGAACTCCAGCCGGACTACCGCGCAGCGGTGGTGCTGCGCTACTGGTATGACTACTCCTATGCGGAGATTGCCGACGCGCTGGACACAACCGAAAGCGCCATTAAAAGTCGCCTGTTCCGTGCCCGCCAGATGCTGGCGCAAAAGGCACAGGCCAAACGTGACCGTGAAGACACAGCGAGTCTGGGTGATTCGCTGCGAGGACGTAACAGCCTATGACCGATCAACGCCAAGACCGCCAAATGCAAGAGGCGCTGGACGCCTCCCTGGAACCTGAAACCTACCGCGACCTCATGGAGCAGGTCAAACGCGACCCGGAGGCCAGTGCCCGCTACGGTCAACTGCAAAACGTGGACGCGGTGATGCGCAATGACCGCCCCAAAGCGGCTCCAAGCTCGCTGCTGGACGGCATTATGGGGCGCATCGCCCAAC
>CAWUJQ010000406.1:0-4396 GCA_963922445.1 uncultured bacterium | reverse complement strand
AGGTAACGCGACGTTGCAAACGGCTCACGTGGTGCGCGGTTTGCGTTTGGCCGGACGTTTGCCACTGTGCCATAATACAGGCGAGTTAGAGGCAACCATCCGCAGGCCGGGAGCGGTGCGAGGAGGCATCATCAATGGGGTATGTGTTCATCAGCTACAGCACGGCAGACCAAGACTACGTGTACAGGCTGGAAGCGCACCTGCGCAGCAACGACATTGACGTGTGGATTGACCATCAGGACATGCACGGCGGGCAGGGGCTGAACAAGACAATTATTGAGGGCATTTACAACTGCCATGCCTTCCTATTCGTGGTGTCTACCAACTCCGAGGCTTCTAAATGGGTACCCCAGGAAGTCGCCTACGCTCAATCTCTAGACAAACCTATGTTCCCGCTGATGTTAGAAGGCAACCCGCAGACCAGCGAATTTGCACTTATCCTGGCCTATCTGAAGTACGACGACGTGCGCAGTGGCAATATGATTTCGGATGGCACGCTTGCCAGAATCCGGGTGGTGTGTGGTACGAGCACGGGTCACGGCAGCAACTGCGCTGAAGTGAGTCCACCGGAGCCATTACCTGTGAAGCCACAACCCGCAGCGCCGCCCCAAGCGGAAACGCCCTTACGCACGGTACTGATGCCATCGGAGAAGCTGATGCCCGCCCCGTTCGGGTGGATAGAGATACCAGACAAGGACTACAGCATTGGCAAGTACCCGGTGACGAACGCGCAGTTTGCAAGGTTCATTGAGGCGGGCGGGTACGAGACGCAGAAATGGTGGCCGAAAGTTGGGTGGCAACATCGTAAGACGAATGACTGGACCGCACCGCGTCACTGGCGCGATCGGAATTGGAACGCGGATGAGAAACCAGTTGTAGGCATCTCATGGTACGAGGCGGTGGCGTTTTGCATGTGGCTTAGCGAAGTGTCTGGAGAGGTGATAATGCTGCCGACAGAGGATCAGTGGAAGTATGCTGCGCAGGGCGAGGACAATCGAACCTACCCTTGGGGGGATCAATGGGATGGTTCAATGTGTAACAATAATGTTTGGAATGACATATGGGTGTATCTAAAGACTAAACCAAATGACCATGGTAAGGGGACTACACCTGTTACGGCATATGAAAACCGGAACACCAGTGCAACTGGGGCCATCGACATGGCGGGTAATGTGTGGGAATGGTGTTTAACCGGTGGTGTTGACCGAACTAATCAGGTCGACATAGAAGTTACGCGGCGCGTTTTGCGGGGAGGGTCTTGGAATGATACTGATTTGGGATTATTTAGGTGCGATTTTCGATTAGGTGGTGATTCAGTGCGGGGGAATCGCAGCAACGGATTTCGCCTCTGCCGCTCTTAATGGGGTATGCAGTGTCACAGACGTGTGTCTACGCCGTCTACGCGCATCTGGTTAGTGGACGGCCAGAAGGCCGTTCCTGCGAATGCCTTCGCAAGCCGTGTAAAAAACGTTGACATTCCGCGTTTAACATCAAGGTAATGCCATGTCTCTACCCCAACGTAAATCCCCGCGCCTGCATGGGTACGATTACTCCCAGAACGGCACGTATTTCGTGACGGTCGTGACCCATCTGCGGGAGCATCTGTTTGCGGTCACACGGCGGGTGAATCGCATGATGCAGCATCCGCCGAACGTGTGGTAGGGACGATTCCATGACCGGGTAATTCGCAACGAGCGCGAACTGAACCATGCGCGTGAATAATCCGGCGCGGTGGTCAGCAGATGAACTGTATGCGTCTAGTATATGCAGGTGGCGGAAGTCAGCGCGGGCACGGTGGCAACTTGCTTACACTTTTAACACGTTTTCGTGGGAAAGCTGCTATCCAAATAGGCAGCGGTCGTGTATAATGCCGATAATTTGGGATAAATTTGGGATATATCACGAGCAGGAGCCGCGAGAACCCGATGAAGATCAGTGTGTTGCAAGAGAATTTACAAAAGGCGCTGGCTGCCGCCGCCCGCGCCGTCGATAACCGCCCCACCCTACCGGTGCTGGCGAACGTCCTGCTCACCACCGAGGACTCGCGGCTGCGCCTAAGTGCCACAAACCTCGAAATGAGCATCACCACCTGGATTGGTGCCAAGGTGCATCAGCCGGGGTCGATTACGCTGCCGGCGAAAACGCTGGCCGAACTGGTCAATAATCTGTCCCCGGAGCGGGTGGACATGACGCTTGACCCGGTCTCGCAGACGGTTAATGTGCGCTGCGGTGCGACCACGTCCAACATCAAAGGCATTGACGCGGACGAGTTCCCCGTGGTGCCCATCGGCGGTGAACCAGAGTTGATGATCCCGGCCAAGCAGTTCAAAGAGATGATTAAGCACACCGAGTTCGCTGCGGCGAAGGACGAAAGCCGCCCGATTCTGACCGGGCTGTTTACCGAAGTCGACGGGGACAAGCTCACAATGGCGGCGGCTGACGGCTACCGGCTGGCGGTGCGCACCACGGAACTCGAACAGGCGTTTAACGACACGTTCGCGATGGTTATCCCGGCGCGCACGCTCAGTGAAGTGGCACGCATCATTGCGGATGAGGACGAGATGGTATACGTGCAGCTTCCCGGTGAACGTGATCTGGTACTGTTCCAAACAGAACACACGGAAATCAGTTCGCAGTTGCTTGAGGGGCGCTTCCCCGACTTCAGCGCGATTATTCCGCGCAGCTACAGCACGTCCACGGTGATTGAAACACGTGACCTGCTGCGGGCGGCCAAACGTGCAGAAATCTTTGCCCGTGACAACGCCAATAGCGCCCGCATCGCCATGAATCCGCCGTCCGCGCCGGGGGATGCCGGGGAAATGCTCGTGATCGGGCGCAGTGCCGAACGCGGCGACAACGAGGGCATGCTCCAGGCGACGATAGAGGGCGAGGAACTCGAAATTGCGTTTAACATCAAGTACCTGATTGATGTGCTGAATGTCATTGACGAGGATCGAGTGGTGATCGAAAGTAACGGGGCAGCCAATCCGGGGGTGGTGCGTCCCGAAGGCCGCGACGACTTCATCCATGTGATTATGCCGATGAGTACCACACGCTAGGTCAGTTGGCCGTCGCATCTGTCGCATTCGTCGTTATAATCGCGGCGGAATGGGCACGATAGATCACGGATGGCCGATGTGGGACGATCAACAAAGCTGCTATGGACACTGATGCTAGTGGGGTTGGCGGGCTGTGCAACCGAAGAGACGCCGCCCCCACCCACCGCGTTCAACTACAATCCGACGGCGGCTTTCTTTGAGCAGGAGGAGTCAACAACCGCTGCGGGCGTGGCAACCGTCACGCTGGCCACCACCCCCACCCCGGTCACGCCCACGCAGACGAACACGCCCCAAGTGGAAAGCACCGACATTGTCATTGCCACCGCGCCTCCGATAACGGACACACCCACACAGACGGATACGCCCACAGCCACCCACACGCTTGATGTTACGTTGACGCCTAGCCCGTCGATTACGTTTACGCCTACCCGCACCCCAACCGATACCCTCACGCCCGCGCCAACGCAGCGCGAGGTCAGCGGGTTGGAGCAGTTAGCCGAACGCGCCCGTAACGCCACCATTCTGCCGCCAGATTTCACCGTAGACGGGACGCCGGTTGTGCCCACTGCTGAGCCGTTTGTTCCCGGTGGCACGCCGAGTGACCTTGTCAACATCTATGAGTTTTTGGACATCACACCGCCGTCGGAAACCGGGAGTGGTGGGGCGTCGGCATCGACGCAGGCGGGATTTTCATCGGCGGCAAACTGTGCTGGAACGGCTCCGGGTGGGTTTGCTGAACTGGAACTGGCGGATTTGACCGTGCGCGGGCTGCTGGGTTGCCCTGTGGGAAGTCCGCCGCAAGCGCAGACAACCACCGGCGCTTACCAGACGTTCCAGAGTGGGTTCATGCTGTGGCTAGACAGCAACGATACGATCTACGTGGTTGGCAGCGACGGCACATTCACACGGTATCCCGACACATGGGACGCAGCGGCTGACCCTGAATCCACGGGCCGCACGCCGCCGGCTGCCAACCTGACGGAACCTGCACGCGGTTTCGGCAAGGTATGGCGGGAAAATCCCGACGTGGAGGAGCTGCTGGGGTGGGCTATCGGCCCGGAACAGGGCAATCAGGTGACGTTTACCCGCTATGAGCGCGGCCTGTTGGTGTATGCGCCTCAGCGCGGGGATGTGCTGGCCCTGGCCGACGACGGCGCATGGAGAGGCTACGCCGGGTCGTACTAAGAAGATAGGTTGCCGCTGTTAAATCGGATGAGCTTTTCCCAGTTGATGCTACCGTCCTCGTCACAAAAGTCATCTGCGAATTCGGCAGACATCTGTCTGACAGATTTTGAACCCGCCGCAAGCCACGCCATTTTAATGGCAGGGGTTAGGCG
>CAWUJQ010000405.1:0-4396 GCA_963922445.1 uncultured bacterium | reverse complement strand
GAAGAGGTGGCCGGTGGCCCGCAAACCCGCAATGGCGAACTCGCGGTCACGTCACGCTTTGCTATTTGGATGGTCGTGCTGCCCCTGGTAACGCTGCTGCTGTGCGGCTTGATCTTTGCGGGTGTGTTTGCCTTCCAGCGGCGCAACTTCATCATTGCCAGCGCGACGGCCACACCCGTCGCGGCGACACAAGCCGTATTGCAAGTCACTGAAACGACAATCGCCATCCTGGAACGCGACGACGACAACGACCGCCTCACCAACTTGCAAGAGCGCGATTTGGGCACCGAGGCCGACAATCCCGACACAGACGGCGACGGCCTGACGGACGGCGAAGAAGCGCTAAGCTGGAGTACTGATCCGCTGAACCGGGACACGGACGGCGACAACTGCACCGACGGTGAAGAGGTCGAAAACGGCACCAGTCCGTTGCAGCCTGATACCGACGGCGACGAAATTGGCGACTGTGAAGACCAATTCCCCAACACGCAGGCTACGCCCACGCCCACCCCACGCCCCACCATTGACCCGTCCGTTGATACCACAGCGTCGTGTCCGGGGTCGCCGCCGTCGCGCCTGAGCGCAGGCACCCGTGCCTTTATCACCAACGACCCTGACCTGTCGAACCGCCTGCGTGAAGAACCCGGTCTGGATGCTACCATTCTGGGGTTCATCCCGGCGGGGCAGAGCATCATCATTCTGGACGGGCCAGTGTGCGGTGAAGAGGACTTCATCTTGTGGTGGCAGGTGGACTACGACGGTGTGCAAGGCTGGACGGCAGAAGGTGAGGAGGATACTTACTACATTGAACCGGCAGACCTAGCTGAAGACGACGGCACGAGCGAACGCGGCAGCGACGACGGCAACCGCTCAAGCACAGTCACCGATCGCGGTGGCGAAAGCTTTATCGACCGGGTGGCCGTGCGCGATGACCTGCCTTCCAATGGCAGTGTGACGCTGGCCCGTGAGGATATGGGCTTGCAGGTGTTCACCAACATCACCACTGATGAGTGGAACACCGCGATGGAACGGGCTGCGCCGCTCAAAATGGGCTGGATCAAGGTGCAGGCAAACTGGCGTCATCTACAGGCCGATTCGCCCAATCAGTCCACACAGCAGCTAGAGGAATTCTATTCGCACATCCGCACCGCAGATGCCGCTGGCTACAAAGTGATGATTAGCTTTGCGAAGGCTCCCGACTGGGCACGCAGCACCACCGTCGAGGCCGGGCCACCAGACGACCCCGAAGACCTGGCGCGCTTCATTGAGCAAATTTTGGCGGCAGTGGGCGACAACGTGGACGCGATTGAGGTGTGGAACGAGCCAAACCTCATCCGTGAGTGGACGGGTGAATACGAAATGACGGGCAGCGACTACATGGAACTGTTCGATGCGTCCTACAATCGCATCCGTGAGTTTTCACCGGACATCGTCGTGATTTCAGCAGGGCTGGCCCCCACCCTCGATAGTGATGTGTCGCGCGATGACCGTGAGTTCTTGCGGGAGATGTACGACAACGGGTTAGCTGGCTACAGCAATGTAGCTGTGGGTGTGCATCCCTATGGTTGGGGCAACGCGCCGGATGTGGTGTGCTGCGCCGAGGAGGATTCACGCGGTTGGGATCAAGACCCGCGCTTCTTCTTCCTGGATACCGTAGTGGACTATCGCAACATCATGCTGCGCTATGGTGACAGCGACGCCGACCTGTGGATCACCGAATTCGGTTGGACGACGTGGCGCGACCTGAACGGCACACCACCTGAGCCGTGGATGGGCCAGATCACGCCGCAGGAGCAGGCAGAGTACATTGCGCGGGCGTTTGAGGTGGGGCAGTCGTTGGACTATGTAGGGCCGATGATGTTGTGGAACTTTAATTTCGCCAACACAGATACGGTGCTGAGCGGCAATGAGATTGCGGGCTTCAGTTTGGTTGTGGATGACGGTAACAGCTTGCAGTCACGCAGCGTGTTTGAGGCGCTGCAAGCGCTGTTGCAATAGCAGTGTTTTCACGCCCACCTCACCCCTAAATCCCCTCTCCATGTGGAGAGGGGACTTCACTGCGCTGGAAACCGTCTAGCGGTTTTCCGCTCTCCAGCCGCGTGAGCGGCGGTAGCGGTAATGGAGAGGAGGCAGGGGGTGAGGTAGAAACCGTTACCGACGCAACCCACATAGCCACGTACAACGCTGTGGCATGTCTTCACGGTAAGCTTACGGCACCTCCACGCCCAGGTAACTAACAGCGGCGGCCCCCTCCGCGTTGTAGACCTCAATCACATATTCCAACTGCTGCAAGGTCAACGTCTGTGCGTTGAACATCGGGCCGCTTGCAGGGCGGTTTGTCTCATCCAGATAGGTGGCGTTGCGGGCGTCCTGAATCAGTTGGCGCACATCTACTGTGGCCGTGACGTTTTCCTCGGACGCATTTTCCTGTGGAATAACCCGCGTCATGTAGTGAAACGCATCATCGGATTCAAAATTGCGAATGCCGCAGTCTGGCGACAGGTTGCACTCCTGTGACAGCACGATGTCCACCACCAGGCGCTTGGGCGCGTCCTCACTGTTAAACCACATATTGACCGCGAACATCAGCCAACTGTTGTCGTCCGTGAGTAGGGTGCGCGTGTCGATGGAGTGCTGCACATTGAGCGTGATCGGCGCATCGCCCGACGTAACATCCAGCGGTGCAGGCCAGTTCCAGGTGATAGGGGAGCCACACAACGACCCGCCCCAGGCCGTCCCCTGAACATAGCGCGCCAGCCCCCAGCGGCTTTGCGCGTCGCGGGCGTACAGGTAACCCACATTTTGATCCGTCGTAAAACGGAAGGCGTCCAGGCGGCGGTCAGTTGCTCGGCCTGACGAATCCTGGAACGAACCCGCTTCGATGCCCCACGCGCCCGCCCCCCACGGCGCATTTGCAAGGCACGTAGACTCCCCGGATGTATCGGAGTTCAGCAGGGCGAAGTCCGGGATGATATTCCAGGTGGGGATAGGTGCGCTCATAATGGCCCCCTCATCTATCGTCACTGTGTAACTGGCACCATACGCCAGCAGGGTTGCCGGGTCAATCGTCACCGTTTCACCGTCGATTTGCACCTGCGGCGACGTGACAGCGATACGCTCAACCTCAATGCCGTTGCTTGTGATGATGATGTCACCGTTACCTGGGGCCACAGGCCGGTCAAACTCAACCGTAAAGGCCGTGGTGGGGGCGATATTATCAGCCCCATCTGCTGGAGAGATGCGTTCAATGATAGGGGCGTCGCCCGTGGATGGGTTGTTCTGGGCGATGGCAATCTTGATTGTCGGGCTGGCGTGAGTGCTTCCGGTTAGCCCGATGACGGCGGCCAGCAAACACGTTATGGCATAGGCGCGGATGGCGGCATACATGGCGAAGTCGGTGCCTCATTTGGGTTTTCACATCCGCGCCATTATACAAGATGCGCCACCGTGTCTCACAGTGGCGCTCGTCAAGCGCCCATTAGCCCTCTGACCGTGAGCGCACCAACGGACGCGGCAAGGTCAGCTTGCGGGGCAATCCGCGCAGCCATTGCCGGATGTATTCATGCTGCTGGCTGCGCCGTTCCTTGAGGATGGCCTTTTCCAGCCGCCATTGTTCCAGCTTGGCATCGAGTTCTTTGCGCTCTGCTTTGGCCGTTATAATGTGGTAGTAATCGTTCATGTCATCACGCCTCTTCACTTTGATGACCTCATCCTAGGCGCGGGGACGACCAAAGTGAAACGATTTGGAAAACACGAAATGTTAACTGTGGAGCGAATGCGCAGCGGGGCATTTTGGAGGGAAAAGAGCAAGGGTGGCAGGCTGCCCAGCCACCCCTCACGTCGCGTGCGCCCGCGACTGTCGGTGTTGCGCCCCGCCGATGCGTCCATCGTGGGGTTCGGCCTCCCGTTATGCGCAGAACGCCCCTATAATCCCGGCCAAGGTGATGACCTGTTGCGGGTGTGGGTTTTGGCCCATGCCCCAACGGGGATTTTTCGGGTGGTTCTGGCTGTCTGTTCAGCCGATGACTTGAATATAATCACCTTTTCTGCTTTTGTCAAGAAAAATCACTAAAAATAACAAAAATGGATTCTCGTTTGCGTGGCGACCGCGTCATTAAGTTCCGAAAAGAACGCGGCATGACCCAATACGACCTAGCCGATGCACTCGGCATCGCTCAAAATCAAGTGTCACGTTACGAACGAGCGATTGTTGATTTGCCCACGCCCGTTCTTGACGACCTTGCCAACCTATTCGATACCACAACAGACTATCTTTTAGGCCGCTCGAACATCCCTCACCCTGGCGCGGAACCTGACCCGTATGCTGACTTCACGTCGGTTGAAATCGAGATACTCAGGCTGCTGCGCTCTTACCCGCCCGATGACCAAAAACGGC
>CAWUJQ010000404.1:0-4404 GCA_963922445.1 uncultured bacterium | reverse complement strand
CGTGGACGCTACCCAAGCCGTCCTGGAGCATGTGAATCCAGTTGCCGGAGGCGTCTTCCATCGCGTGAATCCCGCGTGGGCCGTGCAGATAACGCTCGATGTTGGCTCCGGTAGTGGCGGCGATGACCTGCGCGAGGGCGGGTTGCGTGTCCAGCAGGTAGCGGGTCAGCGGCTGGGAGAGCAGCAGGGAGCCATCACAAAAGCCCTGTTAGAGCGCTCCGATGTGCGGCGGGTGTGTATTGCAGGCCGCAACACGTCCGGTCATACATCGCGGCAGTTGGGCATCTACGCGCTGCAAGCCATTCAGTCGATTTCGCCGGGGGCACGGCTCTGTCGCGCTCGCTCCAGTGCCCCACGCTTTGACGGGTTAGAAATCTCGCTGAAGGGAGGGCAAAACGGTGGTGTTGATTACTTCGCTGCCATTCTTGCGGGCAGTGCTAGGGGTTAAGGCGGGCCTTTCCCGTTTGAGGGTCCACAGCACCGTGCGGGAAAGAGCCAACCTCAGCGCACATAATCCATGACCAGCACACGCGTGCGGTCAGGAATATCGCCCTGGCTGATTTCGGTTTCGTAGTCAAACGCAAAGTCCACGACGGAATCATCGAAGTACGCCAAAAACGACTCAATCCAATGCGTGTTGCGCGGCTTGTACGTCAGCGTGCGAAAGTGCATGGGCACAATCAGCTTGGGCTGGGCGGCGTCAATCACCCGCTTGAGGTCGTCCAGGGCAATGGTCAACTCACCGCCCGTAAGGGCCAACAGCACGTCCACATCCTTGAAGAAAGCTGTTTGTTTTTCCGTGAGCGGGTTGCCTACGTCGCCCATATGCGCCACCTTGATGCCGTCCACCTCGAAGCGGCACATGCCATTCTGACCAGGGGCGTGTTCTGGGTGCTGCTCGAACTCCATCGCCTCAACCGCCCGGATCGTCACTCCGGCGGCCTGCCGCGTGCCGCCGTTTTTGGCGACCTCCAGCGCGTTGACCACTGTGGGCGTGCCAGGGATAAGATCGGCGCGGCAGTGGGCGCTGTCGTCATCGGATGAGATAATCACGAGGTCGGCGGTATCGGAGATGGGGGCGTAACCCACCCCTTCCGGGGTGTAGGGGTCAGTAATGATCGTGGTGCCATCGCTGGCGGTGATGCGGAAGGCCGCGTGGCCGTACCATTTCAATTTCATCAAAAAATCCTTATTGCACCTGCTCTAAGACAAAAAACGCGCCGGGGTTCCAACTCTGGCAGATAAGATACAACTTGCCGTCGTGAATGTGCCAGCCTGCATGGTGGATTCGCTGCGCCGCCTCTATGCCAAGGTCTTCTTTGGGGCGCACAGTGGATAGAATCTCAAAGGTGGTGCCAGCGGCAATGTAAATCGGTGCTGGACGCTCACGGTTGGGATCGTACAGATTCGGGATGAGCGCCAAAGACTGCCCCTGCCACTCGATAAATTCCACGAAACAGGGCCACGCGCCGTCGGGTAGGGCGTGCGTCCGTACATAGGCGCCACCTAACGTGTGAACTTGGATGCGCGAGTGCCAGCGGTCCGCGATAATGAGGTGTTTTCCGTCGGGGGCCATGGCGATGCCGTGCGCCGTGCCAAACTGACCGTTTACCGCTTCGTCGGTGTTTTTGCTCCCGAAGCTGTCTACCCAATCGCGTTTGCTCAGGTCGTAGCGGGTGATGGCCTGGGCACCGTAGCCATCTGTGAGGTAGAGCGTCTCACCAATGACCAGTGTATCCGTCGGCTTGTAGGGCACGCTGGGGTCATCATATGGCGGAACTTTTGGGCGGCCCAGCGTGAAATCTGGCGCACCGCTGAGCGTAACAGCGGCGACCCGTTCGGCGTCATTGGCCGCTAGGATCAACCGCTGTTGGTCATTGATCGTCGTCAAGCGCGTGCTGTGGATGTTGTGCGGTTGCACGTCTGGGGGCAGGTCGATAACGGTTTGCGTGAGCATATCCGAGGCAATGCGAACCAGCCCATGCCCGCGCACACTGTAGACCATCTCGCCACTAGCGCGGTCTGCGGTGACGGTGCCATGCAGATCAACCTCTTGCGCGACGGTGCTGGTAGGCAGGGTATGCAAATCAGGGCGGTGCTGGAACTGGAAGGGCGCGGTGCCGCTGGTCGTCATAGTGTGTGTTTACCTCAGTGGGGCCACCTTTGCAGATGGCCCTATTTTGCCTTGTTTTGGCTACGCCGTCACGGTTTCCAGCGGATTGCCCGCGACGTTTTCGCCCCGGCACCAGAACAGACGATGGCTTTCGTTGCCGAAGGCTTCCGGGTTGAACGTCGTTTCCAGGGAGAAGTAGCGCATGGTGTAGCCAGCACGACGGCGGGTGCTGGTGTTGGCCTGGGCGCCGTGAATGATGCGCCCATCGTGCAGGGAACACTCGTTTGGCTCAAGCTCGAAGTAAACGGCCTGTGTCTCGTCAAACTGGTCAGCGCGGATTTCTGTACTGAAGGTGTTGCTGCCCTTGTCTACAGCTTCGTACTCACTAAAGCCGTTGGCATGTGACCCTGGAATCACGCGCAGGCAGCCGTTTTCACGGTCGGTGCGGTCGAGGGCCAGCCACACGGTCACAATCTGATCCATCCGATCCAGCCGGCCCTGCCAGTAGGTGCTGTCTTCGTGCCAGGGGGTGGCGCGGCCAATGTTCGGCTCCTTAGCGATGAAGTGGCTAGACCAAAGGCCGATGTTTGGGCCGATGAGCGGCTCCACCATGTCCAGCACTTCCGGGGCCATCAGGAACTCGAACAGGCGCGGGTCGTTGAAGTGCGGCTTGTCGAGTTCGTCGGTGCGGGTGCCCTCGGAGCGGGCTACAACCAACTCCTCGAAGATGTTGAACAGACGGGTGAATTTTTCTGGACTGAAGACGGGCTGCTTAAACAGCACATACCCCTGCTGGTGGTACTGCTGGGCGGTGGCTTCGTTGATGCGGTGGGTGCTCATGAGGAACTCCTGAACAAAATATGACTAAGCGATGCCTAGAACCTTACGGGCAACCCATGTACACTGTCTTGTAAATTGTTAACCTGTTTTTGTGCTATTTTGACAATCTTAGATGACGTTGTGTTGTTGAAAGCAGCTAATACAATCGACACCGACATCGAAGGACACTACGCCTTCTTCCCGATTGTCGAGCAGCTTTCCACGCGCAAGCACCGTCACGATTTCTACGAAATCTTCATCGTGGTCAATGGCAGCATCCTTCACCACGTAAACGAAACCACTGTTGATCTGAGCAGCGGCACCCTGGTGCTCATCCGCCCAGATGACGCGCATTACTTCAGCAAACATGCCGATCACAACTGCGAATTGATAAATCTGGCGTTCCTCGCAGCCACGTTTGACGCACTGGCCGCGTATCTAGACCTGCCCGGCAGGCTGGCCCCGCAGCCGCCCACAGTCCACTTAAGCAAGAGTGAAAAGGCGCTGTTGGTCGCGCAGCTTGAGCAGTGGGGACGGTCTATGTACAAGGAAAAAGCACGCTCACGGCTGGCACTGCGGTCGCTGCTGGCGCAGGTGGTGCCCTTCTTCTTTTTGCCGCGCTATGACCTGCACCGCCCAGATACCCCCACATGGCTGCGCGATGTGTGCCAGCAAATGCAGCAGCCTGACCACCTGATTGAAGGTCGAGAGGCGCTGATGCGGTTAGCGAACCGCTCCCCTGAGCATGTGGGGCGGGCGTTCAAAACCTATCTCAATGTCACCCCGTCAGAGTTCATCAACAATCTGCGCTTGGACTACGCCACCGACCTGCTGCTGCATACCGACCAGCCCGTGACGGATATTTGCTTTGAAGTAGGCTTCGGCAACCTGAGCCACTTCTATCACCTGTTTAAAGACCGCTGGAATTGCTCCCCTAAGCAGTACCGGGACATGTACCGCCGCTCGCTGATTCCGTAGGCGCTTTCATGTGTCAGATTGTTGCATTTTCGGCGGGGTGCGCTAGAATGTGTGTACAGGTAAATACATCTGTGCGTATTGGCACTTTATTTTCAAGTTAAAAGCCGCTTCATGCCCGATAAACTCACCTCCCTCCATCTGGACCACGACAGTTACATTTCGCTGCACGTGCAACTGCACAACCTGCTGCGCCAACGCATTGTCTCGGGTGCGTGGCAGCAAGGTGATCGCATCCCCGGTGAGGTTCAGCTTGCCAAGCACCTGAAAATCAGCCGTACCACCGTTCGCATTGCGCTGCAAAGTGCGGAGGTTGAAGGCTTGGTCGAACGAATCACCGGACGCGGCACGTTTGTCAGCTATACCCGCGAAGACCGCCACCATTCACGCTTCATCGGTTATGTGACCCGCAACTTCCATAACAATATCCACCGTGTGCTGCTGAGCAGTGCAGAAACGGAACTGCGCTCAGCGGGCTATCGGGTGATTTTCAGCAA
>CAWUJQ010000403.1:0-4434 GCA_963922445.1 uncultured bacterium | reverse complement strand
GCCAAACGTCCCGGCGAGTGCGCCGCCGTCCGTCAGCGCCGGGCCAAAAACGTTATCCGCCAGCGGGCCAGCCAGCAAAAATCCCACGGGACGCAGCAGCGGTTGCAGCATGTTTTTCGTCGCAAACACCCGCCCCTGTATCGCAGGCGGCGTCTTACGCTGCCAGATCGTCTGTTGGGCGGCAATCACCGCTGGGATGAACACCGCTGCACTAAACCCGCCCAGGCTCCAACGCCACACGCTGTTGCCTATGGCCAGTTGCCCGTCCCCCAGGATGAACGACAGCGCCGCAAAGGCCAACACCGCGTGCAACTGACGCCGGGGTAGCCCAAATACACTCACCAGCAGCCCGCCCACCAACCCGCCAATGCCGAGTCCGGCCTGCACCCAGGCGAGGGCCGTTTCACTACCGCCCGTTTTGCCCAGCACCATCCCGGGCAGCACGGAACTGTAGGTCAGGCCATCGGCGAAGTTCATGCCCGCGATAATCAATAGCAGGCCAAACAAGCCCGGACGCGCCAGAATAACCCGAAATCCCAGCCGAAGCTGCGCCAACCAGCCCGTGATGGCATCGGCCTCGGCGTCCGGGGGTGGGGCAGGCACCTGCACGACCATCAGCGTGACCATCGCCATCATAAACGTGGCGATGTCTACCAGCATCACCCCACCCAGGCCAACCACAGGCAGCAGCGCCGCTGCCGCAAACGGCGCAAAGAGCTGCGCGCCCGCCTCTGCCACAGACCGCATCCCGTTGGCGCGGGCGTAGTGCTTCTGGGACATCAACAGGCTGCTGGCGGCGGTGTATGCGGGCGACTGGAACGCCTCGAACGCGCCAGTGGCTGCCATCAGCACATAGACGTGCCAAATTTGCAAATTGCCTGATGCAAATAATCCGTAGAGCGCCAGCGTTGTAAACCCCGCGCCCATGTCCGTGAACAGCATGACCTTGCGCCGGTCAAAGCGATCCACAATCACGCCTGCAACCGGACTCATCAGCACGAGCGGGGCAAGGTTGGCAAAGCCAATCAGGGCGACGGTGGTGGCGGTTTGCGTTTGGTCATACGCCCACACCAGCAGCGCAAAGCGCGTCATGGCGGTGCCAACGAGCGACACCAACTGGCCAAACCAGATGATCGTGAAGGTTTGCATCCCGGTGCGTTGGGTTGTCAAGGAATATCCACTCTCGTTAATAAAAATGAGTACAGGCTAAATCAATTTGGTGCTATAATTCAAACATCAGGTCAACACACTACTTGTGCAGAGGATACCCTTGAACAGAAGCGACAGCCTAGCCCCATTACCAATGCTCATCGCTGCAATCACGCTCATCGGTGCGTGCTCCCCACAAACGCAACCACCACTGCCCACTCTCGCCGTGCCCGTTGAATCGGCACCAGCAGTCCAATCACCATCAACGGCTGCTGAGTGGTACGCTGAGGGAATGCAAGCGTTCGAAAATAAAGAGGCCGCCGCCGCGATTGCCGCTTTCACGGCTGCCATTGAAGCCGATCCTGCATTTGCAACACCATATGCGATGCGTGCTCGCCTTTACATTACATCGGGGCAGCCCACCCGTGCCGAGGCTGACATTGACATGGCCCTAAGCCTTGACCCGGAAAATGCGACGGCCCACTTTGCCCAGGGCAACTACCACCTAATCTTGTTCAACGACGCTGCGGCATCCCTCGAACCCTACGCAGAAACGATCCGCCTAGACCCCGATTTCATGCTGGCCTACAACAATCGAAGCTCCGCTTACTATGAGTTAGGTGAGTACCAGGCGGCAATCGAAGACGCGACACGGGCGGTTGCCCTTGATCCTGAGTATGTGTTTGCTCACATGAACATTGGGTTTGCTTACCAGGAACTGGGTGATTGTGAGCGAGCACTTGCCAGCTACAATGAAGCCATTCGGCTGGAGCCAGACTATGCCGGTGGCTACGTTGCCCGTGGCAACTGCTACTATGACACGGGAGAGTACGACCGCAGTCTGGAAGAATATGACCTGGCCTTCGACATCAATCCGAATTCAGCTGACGTCCATTACCACCGCGGTCTCGTTTATCATGCACGTGGCAGACAAAACCAGGCTATTCAGTCCTATACACGTGCGCTGGAAATTGACCCAAACTTCGCACGGGCCTACTACAACCGTGGCAACATCCATCGCACCAGCGGTCGTTACGAAGCCGCGCTTGAAGATTACAGCCTCGCTATCAAAAGTGACCCGAATCACGGCGGCGCGTACAACAATCGCGGCCTTATCTACAATCGCATGGGGCGTTATGAGATGGCGCTTAGAGACTTGGACGCCAGCGCAGCCATTCAGCCAAACAATCCAAACGTCTATTACAACCGCGCCAAGACCCACACTGGCCTGGGCGACATCCCGACAGCCCTTGAGGACTACGACCGTGTCCTTACACTTGACCCCGCTTTTATTGACGCCTACCTCAATCGTGCCGAGCTATACAATGACCTTGGCAACCACGAGGATGCCCTTGGCAATTACGCCCAGGCCATTCGTCTTGATCCCAACTTCGCACGGTCATATCGTGGCCGTGGTTTGACCTATTTTTACATGGGCAACTACGAAAAGGCGCTCAGTGACTTTGACGAGGTGATTCGTCTCTCTCCGGAGCGTGCTTTAGACTATAGTAACAGAGGCATAGCGCACGAAAACCTCGGTAACTTTGCCGCGGCTATCGCGGACTATGAGTACGCCCTCGAACTAGACCCAGATTATGAAACAGCCAGAAACAATCTGGCACGCGCCCGCGTATTGGCTCCAGATTAGACGGTTATCGGTTCCGAAGCCTAACCCTGTTTACGCACCGCCTACGCGCTCATTCATGCACCGAGATCAATTCACGGCGGTGCGCCACCGGCTTAACGAACCCTAAGTGGTGATTTTACGAGTTTTAACGTGTGTTGCTTTGCGGTTTGTGACGTGGTGCATTAAACTCTAACAAGGTCGGGGCACATTGCCCCACTTCCACTTACTCTAACCACAAGGGAGACCCCATGTTAACGATTCGTAACCGCGTTCTGGCTGTTGCCGTGATGCTCGTCCTGGCATTTGTAATGGTCGCCGGTGCAGCCGCCCAAGAGGGCGAAACCTTCGGCCTGAGCGACGAAGACTTTTTGCTGTGGACATCCGCTAACGAAGCCAGCACTCAGTTCGACTCACTGTCGTTTACGTTTGAAGCCACCATGGATGTTGACGTTGAAGGCACGGCTGTTGGCGCAACGCTGGTGGGCAGCGGTGCCATCACTGCGGACGCCTTCCAGATGAGTGTGGCTGGCAACATTGACGGCGTTGGCGCTGTGGACATCGAACTGCGTGCCGTGGGCAACAGCGCGTACATCAACGGCATTGACGGCACAGACGCCTGGTACGAGATTGACGAGGCTACCTTCGCTGAAATCCAGGACGCCGCAGGCAGCCAGCTTCCGATTGACCCCGGCGCACTGGCAGAGGGCGACCTGAGCAGCACCGGCCTGAGCGACGAGCAGCAGATGGAAGTGTTTGGCGACGTGTTTGCGCTGATTGGCGCACTGCCGAGCTATATCGAAATCACCCGCGACGCTGACGAAGAGGGTGAGGCTGTTTTCTTTATTGAGTTCCTGCTCAGTGAGTTCGTTCAGGACGACGCGCTGGAAAGTATCGTGGCCGTTGGCATCGCCAGTGACGGCGCGACCAGCATGGAAGACGCCCAAGCACAGGCATCCGAAGGCCTGGGTATGGCCACCATGGTCACCGCTGGCAGCGAAATTAGCTTTACGCAGTTCGTTGACCCGGCCAGCAATCTGGTACAAGCGGGCTTTTTGGTACTGAGCCTGGGCGGTGAAGGGATGCCGTTCCTGGCCGACGTAACCCTGGACGTTGTCCTGGAAGAGTACGACCCGGTCATCACCATCGAAGCCCCGGCAGAGTCCACGCCGATTGACCAACTCCCGGCACTGGCTGGCGGCTTCTAAGTCGTTTTGTTATGCAGTGGGCATGGCGCGCCATGCTCTTGATAACACCCATTGTAGAGGCGACTCATGAGTCGCCTCTACGCTTATATAACAGATACGAGGTTCGTTCTACCGCGCACCAATGGGAGCGACACCGGGGTCAGGTGTGGCCGTTGGGCCGGCCGGGGCCGTAACTGCGCCTGAGCCACTATTCACCGACGTCAGGCTGGCGCAGGTTGCACTCGCTTCAACCACGCCAGTCGATACCCAGCCACCACCCACCAACCGAATCCAAGCGCCGTTCGTTGCATCACCAAACCGGAACTCGCCGGCAGGAATGGACGCAATAACCGCCGATGTGGTGTTTGGCTCTGCGCGGATGTTCACGCCTGCGTCACCGACGGGCACGACGGTGCAGCGGTTCGCAGGAGCGTTTGACGCCAACGTGTCGTTTGTGGGGACGGGGGCGGGTTC
>CAWUJQ010000402.1:0-4448 GCA_963922445.1 uncultured bacterium | reverse complement strand
GGCACCAGCCCCATTGTGATCTCCTGCGAAAAAGCCACCGCGTCATTGCGCACGGTGCCCCGCGTCGCGGTGATGTTGCCCATCAAAAACCAGATGTCCAATACCGCGTTGAGCGCCGTTGCAATGGCCAGCATGTCCAGCACGAGCAGGATAATCAAACGTGGGGCAGCCCAGCCGATGGCAGCCAGCGCGCCGCCAAACAACAGCCCAACAAAAATCGCCGTCGGGTTGCCGCCTTCATCGGGACGGGCGAACGCCAGCGTGAACACCACCATGAACACGCCAATGGCCACCGCCAGCAGCCGGTCATACCGTGAGTAGCGGTTCGCCAGGTAAAATAAGCCCGATCCAAACGCCGCCGCGCCCAAATAACCGCCCGCAATCACAATTGAGCGGGTGCCGCCCCCCGTAATTGCCAAACCAGAGCCATTGGGCGATACCGTAAACTGCACCACGCGTCCGCCAGTGAGCAGCGCGCTTAGCGCGTGCCCCGCCTCGTGGATGTAGGTCACGAACAGGCGCAGCGGGGCCAAAATTGCCGCTAACCCGGCGATATTCCAGATAAGGAAGAGGATCAAGCTGGCCAGTGCCGCAATCATCAGGGCGCGGCGGCGCTCGGCGGCGGGTGAGGGGTGGTTTTCGAGGACAGCATTGGGTGTTGTCGTCATGTGCTCAGCCTTTGAACTTCAATATTACGGTAGTTGCATGTGGTGCCATGTCAAGTTATTAGTTGTTATTTTTTAGCTAAAGACCAATGACTAATAACTTTTATCCGCATCTAACACCCCCTGTGTTGTGCGAACCTATACAAAGTATACGCATTCGCCCCAAAAACTCAGGCCAATCCCCCGCAAAATTCGGGGAGGGTGTAACCGTTGATGCAATTCTAACGTATACTGTAAATGTGGAACCGTAGGGCGCTGTGGCACGTCCTACCACCAACTGCCAGCAATTCAGGAGGGCTTGCTCTTGCTTCCGTATAGACTGATGCGCCGCACTGAGGTGCGCCCATATATGACGTATGCCATTTTTGCCGTTTGTTTTGCCGTCTTCTTTTGGGAACTGACCATACCGCGTATGTCCATGATGCGGGTGTTCAGCGATATTGCGATTACCGGCTGCCAGGTCACCGGGTCATTTTTTGCGCCCAAAACCTGGCTGGACGTGTTCCGGAGTATGTTCCTGCACGGGGGCTGGCTGCACCTGTTCGGCAACATGCTCTATCTGGTCATCTTCGGCCCGGCCATGGAAGAATACTTTGGCCACTGGCGCTTTTTGGGCTTTTATCTGATCGCGGGCATCGCGGCGGCACTGTCACAGGTATTCGTCGGCGCTACGGTGATGCGGGCCTGCTCCACCATCCCCATGATTGGTGCCAGCGGCGCGATTGCCGGGGTGCTGGGCGGCTTTATCCTGATGTACCCCGGTGTGAAGGTGCGCGTGATGGTGCCCATCTTCCGGGGCGTGGGGCCAACGTTTGACTCCCCCGCGCTGCTGGTGCTGGCCTACTGGATTGGGTTGCAGTTGCTCAACGGCTTTTTGGCCTTGAACCCGGCGGCGTTTAGCCGGGGTGGAGTTGCCTTTTGGGCGCACATCGGCGGCTTTATTGCGGGGCTGGCGATGGTCTTCATCGCGACGACAGTGGTGCCGCCGCCTGACCAAAACATTGTGGAAAGCTAAACCACGACCGTATTCATGGGGCGCAGCGGTGCTGCGCTCCTTACAGCGGTTAGACCGCCTTCATCGACTGTGCAATCTCATCCAGCAGGGCCAGTTCGATGTAGAAGTCCGCGCCGTCGGTATAGTCGCGGTTTAGCCCCACGCGGCCTCCCTGGGCCTCCATCGCCTGCTTGACAATCCACAACCCCAGGCCAGTGCTGCTCTCGCCACCCGTCGGACGGGTGCTAAGGCGGCTAAACGGCTTGTAGAGCTGGTCTTCCTCGGCTTTCGGGATGCCCTTGCCCTGGTCACGGACGTGCAGGCGCACGACGTTGTCGTCAACAACCGTGCTGACCTTGACCGTGGACTGCGGTAAGGTGTATTTGACGGCGTTGCTCACCAGGTTTGCCAGCGCTTGTTGCAATAGGCGTGCGTCAGCCATTACCAAAATCTGCTGCACGTCGGATTCAATTGTGATGGCCTTTTGCTGCGCGGCGTATTGATAGTCGCCAACCACCTGCATCGCCAAATGATCCAGGAACACTGGCTCGGAGTCGGCCTGGAACCCCTCTTCTCGCAAAAATTCCAAACTCAAGAACTCGTCCACAATGCCGCGCATGTAATCAATGGTGCGCTTGGCCGTGATGATTTGCTCCTGATTTTTTGGGGACGCGTTGGCTTCCATGTCTGCCAGTGCCCAGCCCAGGCGACTAATGGGATTCTTCAGGTCGTGTGAGGCCACGCGAATGAGCCGCGTTTTGATCTCGTTGGCGTGTTGCAGCACATTGAGCATCTCTCGGCGTTCGTCGGCCAGGCGCTTAATGCGCAACTGGTTGCTAATCCGCGTTTTGAGGATGCTAATGGTAAAGGGCTTGGTCACGTAGTCGTTGGCACCGCACTCCAGGCCCGTCACAATATTATGATTTTCTGTGAGGGCGCTGACCAAAACAACGGGGAGTTGTTCCATGTCATAACGCTGACGGATTTGGGCCAGCGCCTCAATCCCAGAGACGGTCTGCATCCGCACATCCATGATAACCAGGTCGAAAGTGTCCTTGTGCAGCAGGTCTAGCACGTCTTTGCCGTCGGTAACGGTCGTTGCGGAGTGCCCCATCTGCTCCACAAGCCGCTCCAGCAACGAGATGCTGTTCTCGAAGTCATCGGCAATGAGTATTTTAGCGGGCTTGTTGGGCACGGGTCGTAATCCTATAGTCTGCACGGTGATCATTTCTCCCTATAATGGATAAATTTTATAATTGATGTAGTGTTGAGTCAATAGCGCGCCTCGGTTGCCGCACTATCCTCATTAAACGCTTGCGCAATTCAAACCTTCATGCAATTGTTCGGGTGGTGGTAAGTGGGCAGGCACACGCTTGAGCGGCGCAACCCCCATACGCTAAGATGGCACCCGCTTTGCCTCATCTCACGCACCCCTGGAGCTAGACCGATGAAGTTGTTGTTTGTGGTGTCTTCGCTTGACCTGACGCAGCCGTTTAGCGCGACGCCCGCGTGGTGGCAGCTATTGAAGGGGTTATACGAAGTGGGCGTGGAGGTAATCGCTACGCCGTATCAGGGGCCAGCGATTGAGTCACTGTGGTGGCGCGCCGAGCCAAATCCAGCCAAAGCGCAGGGCGATGCCTTCAAAGCGCTGCGCGATGGGGTTCGCCGCTTCGGGAGCGATAGCGCACCGAAGCCACCTAGTAGTGACGAGTCCGCGAGTGATGTGCTGGTGCGGCGCGTTGCCCAAACGACGATTGCCCCACTGTGGCACCGCCACCTTGACCGCATCCTGACCGAGCAGCCCGATATAGACGCAGTGATCTTCCTGACCGTGCCGCTGAACCATCTGGTGGGCGTGGCGGGTGACCTCATCCGCAAGCACAATAAGCCCATCTTCTACTATGATGGCGACGTGCCCGCCTCCCTGCCCAACATGACCGGCTTTGCAACCGGCTTTCGCATCTATCAGGGAGCCGACCCCAGCGAGTACACGGCCTTCATCAGCAACAGTGACGGCGGACGCGAACCGCTCACCGAACTGGGCGCAAAGGCGGTGCATACGCTCTACTACGGCGTAGACCCGGACGTGTTTTCGCCGTTGGAGGTGGCCGAGCAGGACATGGATGTGTTCTTCTACGGGCATGGGCGTGAATACCGCTCCGAGTGGGTGGATGCCATGCTCACGGAGCCGTCCGAGCAGATGCCAGAAACCAGGTTCGCGGTGCGCGGCACCAAACTCGGTGACATCGGCAACACGCAGATGCTGCCCTACCTCAGCTTTAGCAAGCTGCGCGAGTACGTCAACCGCAGCCGGATTAACCTGGTCATCACACGCGGGGCGCACGCCAACACACCGCGCTCGTCGTCGTCGCGCCCGTTTGAGTTAGCAGCGATGCGTAGCTGCATGGTGTGCAATCCGTATGTGGGGATCGAAACGTGGTTTGAGCCGGATAAGGAGCTATTCGTGGTGGAAAGTGAGGCGGAGGCGGTGGAGAAGTACCGCTATCTGCTGGGGAATGAAGCGGCAAGGGCGGCGATGGCGCAGGCGGCCTATGAGCGCGTGCTAAAGGAACACACGTTCCGGCACCGGGCGCGTCAGTTGGTGGAGATTGTGGGGGGGTATGTGTAGGCTGTTACGTCACGGGCGGCATATATGCCGCCCCTACAATATTGGCGTGGTATTTTGTAGGGGCGCGATATATCGCGTCCGCTGCCGAGAACGCGGCTTGCGCCTCCCTCATGTTCATAAACGGTTTTTATTGTGCGTTTATAACCTTCATAAATTGCCA
>CAWUJQ010000401.1:0-4453 GCA_963922445.1 uncultured bacterium | reverse complement strand
CGACGCCACGTAGCGCCCCGCCACCAACACCTCCAAATGCGCCCGGTAGCGCTCCGGCAGCGGACGCACCGCCGTATACCCATCCCACAGCGCGGCCTTGAGTGCGTCATAGTGAGGCAGCGGCTTGTAGAACAGCAGCGGGCAGGCCACATCATACAGGTAGTAGCCGAAGCCGCAGTCGTCAAAGTCGATGGCGGCTACCTCGCCTTCAGGGGTGAACAGCGTGTTCTTGTAGATCAAATCCCCGTGGATGAGGCCAAACGCGCCCTCGTCGCTGTCCATTTGCAGCATGACGCCGCGCACCTGCTCGGCTACCTCGTCTAACACGGTTTGGCTTTCCGCGCTGATGTACTGCGACCCCGCCCCCGGATTATATGGCGAGCGCTCCCCGAACAGCCCTTCGTAGTCCAGGCGCGGACGATAGGCCAGCGTGCGGTCGCGCTGCGCGGGTGCGTCAGCTTCCACTGCTGATACGCCGTGAAACCGCGCCAGGAACGCGCCGATGCGCTCCACTTGCTCAGGCGTCAGGTCAGCAGGCAACACGACCTCGCCCGGTACCCAATACCACAAAGAGCAATAAACCGGCCCACCCACGCCTTCAAGCGCGCCGTGATGCAATGCACGGGCGGGGGCGGGCACATGCGGCATGGACGGCAGCCGCAGCCACGCCTGTTCTGCTTCGATGGTGGGTAAGTCCTTCTGGCCAGGGCGATAGACGCGCAGCCCATAATCGAATTGCCCATCACCCACTTTGAAGACGGCATTATTGGCGTAAGACACCAACTCAACCCGCGTGGGGGTTATGTCCCAGGCATTCAGCGCGGTGTGTGCTAACGCCGTGAGCCGTTCCACCTGCGCGTCGTAGTTGAGCGTGTAAAAGTCCATGCAATGCCGTCCAGTGCGTCATGACTCGTTAACGGCCAGGATTATACCATTGCCTTTTCGCGAACTGCCGCTGGTTGTGCGGGTTCGGTAGCGGCGCGGTTGGCGCGTTGAAGCTCAGTAATCGACAAAATGTGGAAAATGACCGCAATCGGCACCAGATACAGCGGAATGATGCCCGTGGGATAGGCCAGCACCTGATTGGGCGCATCAAAGCTGAACAGTTGCAGCGGCGTGGCCGACGAGGTAAACCCGAAAAAAAACGCACTCGTGAAGTCCAGTAGGCCCACCACAGCCACGGTAATCACCGCCCAACCCGGAATTGCAGGCCGATTGCGGAACGCCACCAGTACAGCCAGCGCCACTAACCCGGCAAGCAGGTCACCCCACCCCGCAGGATGCGCGAATATCCCAGGCAGGTTGCCCCGGTAATGCTCAATCACAAACACCAATCCGAGCGGGCGGCATAGCTGCAACGCGATGAGCAACCGCTGCGATAGGCCGTCGCCCACAAGCTGCCAGCGGAAGGCCCACACAATCGCGGCGGCCAGCAGCAAATACACAAACGGGCGACCGGGAAAGTCCCCCATCAGGAAGCTATCCACGTTGTACTTGGACGCGCCAAAGCCCCACATGGCCCACAACCCGGTCACAACGGTCAGGATCACGGCGAGACGAAGCGGACGCCCCGACTCACGAAAGGTGATAAAGAAGTAATACGGCGCGAACGCCCAAATCATCAGCACGGCAATTTCGGTAATGAAAGCTGCACCCAGTTCGTTTGGCATGGTCTGTCCTTTGTGGTTGAGGTGAGCGGACATATGGCGTTTTACCAATGAACGCTGTTCACATAGTAACACGCGCCCAGAGCAGGTCAACAGGACGTGAGTGATTATTCACATTCCACTCACAACCGATTGCCCCTCGGTCACGCACACCAACTGAACCCCGACGCTTTCCGGTTAAAGCGACTGTTTTAGATTTCTTGCGCGAGTGGGTATACTCAGCTTCCATAGATGACAAGTACCCAGTAAAGCCACGCCCCTTATGAACGACACAACCACATCCCCTGCCGTGCTCGAAGTGCGCGGCCTGACCAAACGCTTCCCCGGCGTGCTGGCCAACGATCACATCAACCTCAAACTGCACAAAGGCGAAGTGCTGGGCCTGCTCGGAGAAAACGGTGCGGGCAAGTCCACGCTGATGAACATGATTTACGGGCTATATCACCCTGACGAGGGCGACATCCTCGTCAACGGCAACAAGGCCACCATTGACGACGCCAACGATGCCATTGACCTCGGCATTGGCATGGTGCATCAGCACTTTCAACTGGTGCCCGTCCTCACCGTGACGGAAAACATCATGCTGGGCAATGAGTCCACGCAGTTCGGCACGTTTTTGAACCGCCGCGCTGCTCGTCAGCGCATTGAGGCCATTGCAGAGCAGTACGGCCTTGCGGTCAATCCTGATGCGCTGGTGCAGGACTTGCCCGTGGGCGTGCAGCAGCGCGTAGAGATCATCAAAGCGCTGTACCGCGATGCCGACATCCTCATCATGGACGAACCTACTGCCGTCCTCACGCCGCAGGAAACCGAGGGCTTGTTCGACATCATCGAAACGCTTATTGGGCGCGGGGTGAGCCTGATTTTCATCTCGCACAAGCTCAAAGAAGTCAAGCGCATCTGTGACCGGGTGGTGGTGCTGCGCGGCGGCAAAGTCGTGGGCGAAGCCGACCCCAAGCAAGCCACTCAAGAAGAACTCGCCTCCATGATGGTCGGGCGCAGTGTCATGCTCCAGGTGGAAAAAGAGCCACACGAACCAGGCGAGGTCGTGCTGCAAATCGACGGGCTGCGCGCCGTGGATGACCGCAACCTGCCAGTGCTGCGCGGTGTGTCTTTGGAAGTGCGGGCCGGGGAAATCGTCGGGGTGGCGGGCGTGCAGGGCAACGGCCAAACCGAACTGGTAGAGGTGATTAGCGGGCTGCGGCCCGCAGCAGGCGGTGTGATTACCATCAAAGAGCGTGACCTGACTAACGCGCCGCCGCGCCGCGTTACCGGGAAGGGCGTTTGTCATGTGCCAGAAGACCGCCGCAAAAACGGGATGGTGGCCAACTTCAACATTGCAGACAACATGGCCCTGCAAACCTACTACCTGGGGCCGTTTGCCATTGGCGTGCTGCGCCAAGATCGGGCCATTCAGCAGTCTGCGCGGGAACTGGTTGATGAGTATGATGTGCGCACGCCCAGCATCTTCGCTAATATTGGCACACTCAGCGGCGGCAATCAGCAAAAGGCGATCATTGCCCGTGAGTTCAGCCGGGACTGCAAACTGCTCATCGTGGCGCAGCCCACACGCGGCGTGGATGTGGGGTCTATCGAGTTTATCCACAAGCAAATCGTTGCCATGCGTGACGCAGGCACGGCGGTGTTGCTGGTCAGCACAGAACTGGACGAAATCCTGTCGTTGAGTGACCGCATTGCCGTCATGTGCACCGGGACGGTGGTGGGCACGCTAGACGCTGCCGACGCCGACCGTGAGAGTATCGGCCTGCTGATGATGGGCATCACTGAAGAAAAACAGCCAACCCCTGAAAAGGAAATCACATGACAAGCGTCCCGTTAAGCCAAGCCCCCCCAGAACCCGACAAACCGCAACGCGTCCGACGCCTTACCTGGGGGCGTGTGTCGAAGCGGCTGGTGCCTATTTTTGCGGTGATTACCGCGCTCATCGTCACCGTGCCGCTGATGATGGTCACGGGGACAGGGGGGGGCTTAGTCGGTGGCTTGCAGGTCGCGGGGCGTGCTTACGCCGGGATGCTGGAAGGATCGTTGGGGCTGGCCTTTAATGACCTGTTTTCGCGTGATGATGTGCGTCTTGCTGAGCAGTTAGCAATCGAACTGGAACTGGAAACCAGCAGCACAGGCCGCACCGGGCGCGTGGTGGGGTCTATACGCAGCACCGGGCTAGAAACGACCCTCATCTATGGCGCACTGCTGGAATCCACCGGGTTGACGGCTGACGAAGTAGAAGAACTGGGCACGCAAATCACAGATATTCAGACGATTGGTGTGCCCACCCTGACCGCGATGACACCCCTCGTCGCGGATTTGCGCGAGGCAGACCCCGGCGCTGTGCGCTCACTGGCGGAAGGCTACCGTGCCGTGCCGGAAACCCTCACCGATGAGGCACGTAGCGAGATTGAAGCGCTGGCCCCCGCTGCTGCGGATTACCCCGACGCGGAATTAGCGGGCTACATGCAAATTGTAGACGCCGAAGGCGCAGCGTCACTGGGCCGCGCCGTGGATACACTTACGCGGTTGGACAACCTGGGCATTGACCCGGCGGGCGACGACGCGACCAATCTGGCAGCGCTGGCCGATGCGGGCGCGAACAGCATCCAGCAGACGTACCCCACTGCCCTGGTGATTGACGAACTGGGCATCACAGACATGGACGCGCTCGATTCGCAGGTGCGGCAGTTGGGGGTACTGGTTGATGAAGGCTTGCTCACCGCGCCGCTGCTGGCGGACGCTATTGCAGACGAATTGCCCGCCGCTGGCCGCGAGAA
>CAWUJQ010000400.1:0-4465 GCA_963922445.1 uncultured bacterium | reverse complement strand
ATGGGTTTGGACTACTTTCGGCCAGAATGATGCCAGCAGCCCAGCCCAGGGTAAGGTACACAAGGCGCATAGTCGCACACTGATTGTTTGAACTATTCAAGCACAGTATAGCGCTGCGGTGTAACGATAGACAAATTTTGAATTGGGTGACAGAACGAGTCTGCCGCTGTATACTCTATCAATAGAATAGTGCGGAAGACGACACACAAATGGCGACCGAAAACAACCCCAAGTCACGTCGTAGTATGACATTACCACAACGTTACGACGCCTTTCTCAGTCTTAGCGAAATCAACGAGATGATTAGCGACTTAGAAAAGGCTTTTGAGCAAACAGAAAATGAGCATATTCAAAAAGTTCTTGATAAGCTGCAAAAACACAAAAATGAAACAATCCGCTTGGAAGACTTGTTCCGCGAAGATGAATTGAATGAGTTCTGGGAAAATCCTGGGAAATTTCCCCATGCGGTGCGAACATGGTTTATCCTATATCGTGACAAAGAAAACGAAGTCTAGGTTAACATCATGAGCGATACAAAACCTGTGGACAAAGATGAATTTATTGAGTTGCTGCGAAAGCAAAACGAATTGCAGCAGCAGGTAATCGAGGCTCAGCAGAAGATTATCGAATTGCAGGCGCGGGTTGATGAAATGACCCCGAAGACCCCCCCAACCAACGAGGTAAACTGGCACATTGCATCTGGCATGTACTCAACAGATGCCGCAAATTCTGATGATTTGGAGACGCTAAAGCGGTTTCGGGATTGGAATAGAACCTTCGCCGAGAAGCATATCAAGCCATATGTAAACCCTAAAGCTTACTCTGAGTGCCTAAACCAAATGACGCGGGGTCTCTCCGAACGTATATCCACACTGCAAACAGAGCGTGAGTTGGAACTGCTCAAGCACGGCATCCGGCCAAGCTCATTCGACCCAACGCCGCCAACAGCATCAGTGGTTGACGCAGAGGCGAAAGCCGTAGACGCGACACCAAAGCCAACCGCGACAGACGACGATACCCCCAATACCACCGCTGACGGTGATTCCTCAAAGGCTGTGCAGCTTGTCCTGATGCAGTAGGTGTGGTGTGGGCTGGCTCAACTGAGCCATACCCCGCTAAAACGGCTGATAGTTTTGCCGATTGCCGTTTTGTTCATCCTCGTTGCGCTCAAGCGGCACTTCGACTGGCTCTTGCGTGGGCGGTGCGAATGACTGGGGCTGGCTGGGAGTCGGTTCCGTGGCCTGCATGACGGCAATCCCCTGATTGACATCACTGACCATTTTGCTCAGGCGGATGCGCAGCGCGTTGAAGACCTTAAGCGCGTAATCGTCGGCTTCCTGGGTGATGGCTTCGGCGTCTTGCTTGGCCTGCTCAACGATGTTGGCCGCATGGCTGCGGGCGGCCTGCACGCCCACCTCGTTCTCGATCATCTGCTCGCTCTTTTCGCGGGCGTTTTGCACAATCCGTGCGGACTCTTCATGCGCTTGTGACAGGACGCGGTCACGCTGGGCCAGGATGCGGGCGGCCTTTTCAATCTCTTCGGGGATGGATATGCGCATCTGGTCAATGAGTTCGAGGGCGCGTTCTTCGTCAATGAGCGTGTACTTGCTCATTGGCATGTGGCGGCCCTCGTCAATCAGGTCTTCAAGTCGATCTACAAGATGCTGAATGTCCATAACCCTATCCTTGGTTATTATGCTTTCCGTGCTAATCAGTCCCGGATGCTGTTGCTGTAGCCGGGGCTGGTGTGATTGGCTTGTAATTCTGCGAAGCGCTCACGCAGCGCGTCTTCGACGTGCGGCGGCACCATGCTCGAAACATCCCCCCCCAGTTCGGCAATTTCCCTTACAGTGCTGGAACTGATATGGATATGGCGAATGTCAGACAGGATCGCCACGGTTTCGATTTCGGGTGCCTGCGTTTTATTGGCCACACCCAACCGGAACTCGTACTCGAAGTCTGAAAAGACGCGTAGGCCGCGCACCAGGGCCACCGCCCCAGCTTGACGCACGTATTCTACCGTCAAACCGGAATACTGTGCAACTTGGATGTTACTATAGTCCTTGAAGGCAACTTCCGCCAATGCCGTCCGTTCGGCTACGGAGAAGAGCAGCTTCTTCTTGGGCAGGTTGTACACGGCCACGATGATTTGGTCGAAGAGTTTGGCCGCCCGCACAGCCACGTCGATGTGGCCGTTATGGATCGGGTCAAGCGAGGCGGGATAGACGGCAATCCGGTTTGCCATGATAAAAACTCCAGGGATGAAAACATGCCGCACAGTGTAACGCGAAGTCAGGGTTGTGCCAATGTGGGTACGGCGCGTGGCCGCACCCCTTGTGCGTTAGCTCACGTCGCTGCGCCGATCTTGTAGCTGCTGTACACGCTGACGCAGCAGGGCATGTTCTGGCAGGGCAAGGTCGGGGTCTTCCGCGTAAATCGTGCGTGCCTCTCGCGATGCCAGGTCAACCAGGTCAGGGTTCATCTGCTCTTCTAGTTGCAAGCGGTTGCTTCCGCTTTGGCGCACACTGAGCAGGTCGCCTGCGCCGCGCATTTCCCAGTCCATCTCCGCCAGTTTGAAGCCGTCACTCGTTTCGACCATCGCAGCCAGGCGCTGTTCCGATTCCACCGTTAGCTTATCGGGGATGAGCAGGCAGTAGCCGGGATGCTTGCCGCGCCCCACGCGCCCTCTAAACTGGTGCAACTGCGACAGGCCAAAGCGATTGGCACCTTCGATCATAATCACGCTGGCGTTAGGGATGTTAACGCCCACCTCTGCCACGGAGGTCGTGACAAGCACGTCAAACTCGTGTTCGGCAAAGGCGCGCATGTTGTCTTCTTTTTCTTCGGGCTTCATCTTGCCGTGCAGCAGGCCCACCCGGTATTGGTGGAAGACGGTTTTGAGTTCTTCGTAGGCTTCTACAGCAGAGCGTGTTTCAGCAAGGGCTTCAGCTTCAGATGCTTCTACCAATGGATGCACCACAAATGCCTGCCGCCCTTCATCCAACTGCGCTTTGATGAAGTCGAAGCAGTGTTCGCGCATAGACGGCGGGCGCACAGTCGTTTTGACGGGCGTCCTACCGGGAGGCATTTCGTCAATGACGCTCAGGTCGAGGTCGGCGTACAGAGTTAGGGCCAGCGTGCGCGGGATGGGGGTTGCGGTCATCACCAGGATGTGTGGGTTGGTGCCCTTGCCGCGCAGCGCGCCGCGCTGCTCCACGCCGAAGCGGTGCTGCTCGTCTATAATGGCCAGACCGAGGCGCTGGTATTCCACGTTTTGCTGGATAAGCGCGTGTGTGCCAACGACAATGTCAATGCTGCCTTCTTCCAGGCGTTTATAGACGACATCGCGCTCTTTTTTGCTGAGCGCACCGATGAGCAGGGCGACTTCGGGCTTGTCGTCACCGGGCATCCTGTCCAGCGCTTCCATCACACTTTGGTAGTGCTGCTCTGCGAGGATGCTGGTCGGGGCCATCAGCGCCGCTTGCTTGCCACCCTGATAGGCCATCGCTAGCGCGATAATCGCAACTGCGGTTTTGCCGCTGCCCACATCACCTTGAATAAGGCGGTTCATCGGGATGTCCTGGGCGACATCGCGCATGATGTCGTTGACGCTGCGGCGTTGGGCGTTGGTTAGCTCGTAGGGGAAGACGGCGCTCAAAAACGCTTCTAGCCAGTCTTCGGTGGCTGCGATAGGCTCTGCCGGTTCGGATTGCCACTTGCGGCGGTTGCTGAGGATAGCCATTTGCATCAGCAGCAGTTCATCAAACACGAAGCGGCGCTGGGCGTGATGCAGGTGATCCCAACCTTCGGGGAAGTGCAGGTTCTTGAGCATCCAGCCCAGGTCGGCCAGTTCGGTGCGGTCAAGCACGGCTTCCGGGATGTAGTCTGGTAGGCGGTTTGACCAGAAGTTGACAGCATCCTCGGCTAAGTTGCGGATGCGGCGGGCGTTCAAGCCTTTTGTTAGCCCATAGACGGGCACAATGCCCCGCGCACGCAGGTTATCGCTTTCCAGTGGCTCCCATTCGGGGTTGGTCATTTGCAGGGTGTTGCGGAATATCGTCACTTTGCCGCTGAGGACAAGCTGGTGCCCCTCACGGATTTTGTTGCGCAGCCACTCCTGGCCAAAGCATACCACCAACAGCGACCCGGTGCCGTCGTCCACCGTGAAGGCGAAGTCCTTGCGGTTCCCACGACTGGCCCGTACATGCGGCGCTCGGACTGCGCCGATCACCGTGACAACGCTTTCGGGTTCTAGCTTTTGCAGCGGCAGCAGCCGTGTGTAGTCGTCATAGCGGCGCGGCAGGTAGAACAGCAAGTCTTCCAGCGTGTGGATGTTGATATTGGCCAGCGTTTCTGCCAGTTTTTTACCCACCCCTTTGACCACCGTCACGGGCGATTCCAGGCCGCGCATCACGTCGGCGGCTTCTTCGGCGTCCATCTCGCGGCGGGGACGGCGGGGCGGGCG
>CAWUJQ010000399.1:0-4497 GCA_963922445.1 uncultured bacterium | reverse complement strand
ATGTCGATCACCTGCGGGTTGATGCGCCCGTCGCCTTGGGCGGCGACCGGCGCGGCGATGAGCGCGACTGCAAACGCAAGGATAAGAGAACGAATAACTGGCATGACAATCCCCTAGAAACGTCAAATGTGGGTGTGGTTTAGCTCTATTGTCGTGAATTTGTGCCCGGTGGTTCCCGTATTGCGGTTAGAATTCCGTTGGGCACGCTGCCAGTATAGTGCCGTTTTGGTTTCCGTACACCTCCGCCTGACCGATGCGCTACAGCGACGCCAATGCCGATTGAATCGCGCTGCGCAAGTTCGCTTCTGTTGGACTGAAGACGGGTGCACCGTTGACGTAGAGCGTTGGCGTACCGCGAATGCCCAGGTCACGGCCCCGTTGTAGGTCGTACTGGACGGTATGAAAGTGCGTCAGGCCTTCCACGCACGTCGCGAGTTCGGTTTCGTTTGCGCCCGCCTCCGTTGCAGCGATGCTCACGAGTTCGTCGCGGGTGCTGTTGGCGTAGTACTCGGTATAGAGCAAATCATGGAATTGCCAGAAGGCGTCCTGGCTCTGGTCGAGCACACACTGGGCGACTTCGGCTGCCATATGATCGTAGGTGGGGATGATGACGGGCATATCGCGGAAGACGAAATTCACCTGCCCGTTGGATTCCGCTACGAGCCGCTCAACTACGCCGCTTTCGTGCAGCAATTGGCAGGCGTGGCAGCTATACGCGCCATATTCAACGATGGTCACGGGCGCGTCGGGATTGCCCCACACCGGGTCAAGGTCCAGGCGGGCTTGTGGGGCAGGCTGGGCGCGATTTGGCCCCAGCATCAGTGTTGCGACGATGCCGCCAACGATAATCACGGTGAAGACGCCGCCAACAATCATGATCTGCCTGCGCTGACGGGCACGTTCCTTGCGGCTGCGGCGTTTGGACATGGCATCCGGCCTTTTCTATAGATTTGCGTTAGATGTTGACGGTTTGACGCGGGTGGGGGTGTGCAGCTTACGATCATCAGTGCGCGATAGGCCCGCCCATGCGCTTAGCGTAAACTAACATATGGAAAACGTAAATTTCCCTTGACACACAGGCTTCGGCCTTTATTCTTAAGGCAGGTTACGTAATTTAACTTAAGGAATCGCCCTGTGACAACCCTAACGACTGTCAAGCGCGCCCTAAGGGACGGTGATACCAGCAAAGCCAAGCAGATGCTGGCCCGAATTATCAAAGAAAAGCCGAACGCCGATGCGTGGTACCTGGCCGCTAAACTTACCCCAGACGACGATAAGGCGTCCGCTTACCTCAAGCGTGCGCTGCGCATGAACCCGCAGCATCAGGCTGCACGTGATATGCTGGCGCAGCGGTCGGGAATGGCTGACCAGGGCAGCTTGGTTGAGCGGATTGTGACGGGGCTAGAAACATTCGGTGATGACTACCCGGTGGTTGGCCCTTACCTACAGGCCATGCCGCGCCAATTACGGATTGCAGTCCCCGTGGCGCTGCTGTTTGCGCTGCTGTCCATCGGACTGTTGATTGTGGGTACGCTTACAGGCAGCAGCACCGACGTCGATACGACCTCACAAGCTGTTGTCCTGGAAGCACTGCCAGAGCGAGACGCCGTCACAACCGATGAACTCTCGGCGGCGCTGGCAGATGCCAACTATAGCCTGACGCCCGTGCCACTTGATCTGCCACTTGCTGCAACCGAGGCCTATCACATCCAGGCCGTGCCAACAGCAGCACCCGTTGGCATCGTTTACATGTATTCACCTGATGCCCACTTGCCCGATGACTACCCCGCGCTGCTAGAGGCCTACCCTGACCACGACATCATGGCGGAAGCGAATTTGATCGCCGTTGTGCCGCTGGACGCGCCGCAGCTTGAGGTGATAGATGACACTATCCTGACCCTGACCCTTGATCCACAACCACTCAACCCGGAGGTGAACCAATGACAAAGCCCCAACAGCGCCATCACGAACGTGGCCAGGGCATCGTTGAATATGCGCTGATTATCGCACTCGTCTCGGTGGCGGCATTGGCCGTTACGGCTGTACTTGGTGGCGGTGTGCGCCAATCGTTTGAAGATGCAGGCTGCGTGATGGAGCGCGAGTCTGACGGCAATATGACCGTGACTGGTGACTGTGTGGAAGTGGCCGAACCCGACCCGGACACGTGCCCGGACATCAGCGTTAACCTGGTGCGCTTCGAGTGCCGACCCAACACGGCGTTCCACCTGCGCGTGAACGTGGAAAACTGCCCTAACGCCACCGTGACCCTCTCTGGTGGAGGAGCAGATGTGGATGTGCCGCCCTACAGCAACTCGAACTACAACTACCGCCGCCAGTACGGTAGCAACAATTCGAATGCGGATGCGCTGTGTGAGACGGATGGCGCATACTACGGTGTGAACAACTTCACGCTCACCGTGGATGATGGCGATAACCACACCTCCACGTATTCGGCAACCATCAGCCGTCCATAGCCGTGTGAGTGGGCCGGGCGGGGTGCCGTCCGGTTCTAGCGCTAGTATTCGCCCGCAAGGTACTTGGGCTTGCGCTTCCGCCGGAAAACGATCCAGGAAGCGCAGCCTGTCGATAGCGTGATGACCACAGGTATCGACATCACAATATAAGTATATTGATCCGAAACATACATTGACCACATCTGCTTGGTTGCGTAGTCCACCGTCAACGCGTTGTAGCTGTAAATCGAGTCAAAGATAGCCAATATAGTGAAGAGCGTGATGAATGGCGTCCAACGATTGAGTCTCAATGGCGTGGCAAGGACAATACCGAGTACGATGGCCATCGGTATACCGAAGTACATGGTGGCGTAAGCACCCACCATTCCTCCCATGTTTGCAACGGGAATTAAGCCTTCCACAGTTCCCATCACTGAGAAGGCGGGATAGGAGTATGTTTCCAAGACGTACAACCCAATCCCCGCAACAATGCCAAAAATGAAGCCAAAGACGAGCGACCATATCAGGAACTGTACGATTCGAACAAAAACGCTCATCGTTGTACCTCGAAACTGGTTACCGTAGTCCTCTTACACGCACGGCCCATGATTTACTGACAGCCGTTTTATAGCAGAGGGCCGCGTAGAACTTTGCTACTCACACTAAAACGAACCCAAAACAAAGACCAAGTAGATCGGCAATTATCGTGCGTTTGTCATGGTTCGCGCCTGTAACAAGTTCAGCGTTCTAATTGGATAGGATGACGCTGCACAAAGTTGATGATCGCTATTGTATTTTCACACTTCAGATCAGTCACCAATACCTCTTGTGATACTTGTCCTCCAGATGGTTCATGGACAAGCCAAACGAATATTGGCACTCGATCAATTGTGCCAACCTGCCACCCTCTATCTCCCCGTTCGGATGCGAATCCAGGCTCAATTGCCCTACGAATATTTCGCTCTCGGTCATCGAATTCAAACCGCTCCACCATGACACGGAAATCGCTTAGAGGGGCATCACTGTCTAAAAGTATTACTGTGCCACCAATCTCAAAAATCTCACACATGCTATTTGGCCAGTAGCCGTACTTAATTTGGTCGTCTTGAATTGAGAATGGGAATACCTGCGTATGAGGGTAGACCGTTGCATAGGCAGTAGGCGCAGGAGTCTCATCCAATTTAAAGCCAAGAAAAGGCTGAGCCGTAGCCGACTCTGCCAAAAAGAGCATACCGTAAAGCCCCCTCATAAGCAGCAAAGAAGCAATTGAAAATGACAGAGTCAAAATTGACCACGCACAACCTGTTTTGTTCATGAGTTTCCCTCACAGCTAACGTAAAACAAATTCTAGGCCGATTAAGTGTTAACCTGAATGTGTCACTCTGTACGATCATATCGCTAACTCGTGACACGCCACCGCCTGCTGGAATTGCTCCCGGACGACCCGCATGCGCTATATAATTTCCACCGGGCCACCATGACGCACGGCCAGCGGGTGTGTCACTATCACACGCCAGCGTGTGCGTGCTGCCCACTGCAAGACCTGTGTGACTATTATCAGGGAGAGGTGCGGCCTAAATCTAGCTAGCACAACAGCCCGAATCACCAACAGCCATAGAACATGTTCAAATCGCAATCCCATCAATTGCATGACTTTAACCGCCAAGGTAGCCCCGCCACGAACAGTAGCACCTCATCGGCGGACGCCGCTAACACTTGATTCGCCCGCCCCAGCCCATCCCGGTAAAAGCGGCCCAATCGTGAGGGCGGCACCACGCCCATGCCCACCTCATTGCTGACCACGAGCCACTGGCCGCCTGTCCGCTGATAGGCGGCCAGCAGTGCCTCTGCCTCCGCAACGATGGTTGCCGTTGCATCGGACTGTGGTGCGTCTTCAGGTAGTTGCAGCAGCGCATTCGACGCGAGTAGTGTCATGCAGTCTACGACCACGACGTCGTACCGGGCGGATTCAAACGCCCGCACGATGGCCTCGCCTGTCGCCAGCGGCGCTTCAAGCGTGGCCCACTCCGCTGGACGCGAGGCG
>CAWUJQ010000398.1:0-4517 GCA_963922445.1 uncultured bacterium | reverse complement strand
GGTCGTCGTCCAGCAGCACGTTGGGCTGCGCGTCGGCGTTGTTGCGATAGTCGTAGCCTGCCGGATGCTCCAAAAAGCCCGCGACATGGTCAGCGTCTACCGGGCCGTACAGAAATTCACCTTTGGCGACCTCGCTAGTCAGCACCGCCGGGGCGTGATCGCACAGGCCCAGGCACTCGGTTTTTTCCAGCGCGACAGTGCCATCGTCTGAGGTGTGGCCGACTGCTATGCCAAGCGCATCGGATAGGGCGTTGAGCGTGTTTTGGCTGCCACACACCGCGCACGTTGGGCTGGTACACACCCGGATGACGGTTTGGCCAGTGGGTTCATTGTAAAACAGCGTGTAAAAGCCGATGACGCCGAAAATTTCTGCTTCTGGCACGCGCAGCGTATACGAAATCTCGCGGACGGCGTTGGCGTCAATGTGGCCGTAGGCGGTTTGCACGTCCCACAGCACGGGCAGCAGCGCATCCCGGCCCTGGTCGCTGTATTTGTCTAAGATGTGTTGCAATGGGGTTTTGTCGATAATCATGGCATTACTCTAAAGCATATTGGTTGGCAAGCTGGCGGGCCTCGTCGAGCTGCTGCGGCGTGTTCACATTGAAAAACGCGAGGCGTCCCTCGGTGAGCGGCTCGTATTCGGGTTCGTCTATGTAGCGCACGCGCACATCCGTGTAAAAGCCGATCACTTTCAGTCTGTCTGCGTGTAACCGGGACTTAATCGCAGGGAGGCACGCCTTGCTATAAACCGCGTGCAAGCCCTGGGGGTAGCCGTCCACGCGGGGCACAATCACATCGGGTGGCGGCTGCGTGTCGATTTGCGTCGCCATGTGCTTGAGCAGCGCTGGTTCCACGAACGGCATATCGCAGGCCACTGCCAACACATATTCTGTGGGACTGTGGCTGACTGCCGCGTGAATGCCGCCCAACGCGCCTTTATCCGCGATGACATCACCATGCATGGGCAGGCCCAACTGCGCGTAGTCATCGGGGCGGTTGGTAATCAGCAGCGTGTGCGATTGGCCAACGTTACGCACGCGGTCAAGCAGGTGTTGAATAATTGGCTTGCCGCCAATGGACACGAACGACTTGTCCGTGCCCATGCGGCTGCTTTTGCCCCCGGCAATAATGGCGACTGAGAACGACGGCATCATCATTACCCTTAATGCACGAAGCGCGTCGGGTCTTTGATCGCGCCCCGGTCGGCCAGGGCAACGTCTGCGCCATCGCGCTGCGGTTGCTGTGTTTTGCGGAGTTGAACAGCCGCCATCTTGAAGTCCGGGATTTTGGCGCGTGGGTCGATCTTATCCAGCGTAAGGATGTTGGCAGCGGCCTCCACAAAGTGGAACGGCAAAAAGACTGTTCCGGCGGGTGAGCGGCCTGTAACCATTACGCGGCAGGTGATGCTGCCCCGACGCGAAGTGGCTTCCACCCAATCGCCGGAGACCAATTCGAGTGCGTGGGCGTCGTCCGGGTGCATTTCCAGGATGGGTTCGGGGAAGGCGTCGTCCAGCTTGGAGCGGCGCGTCATGGTGCCGCCGTGCCAGTGGAACAGCACGCGCCCGGTAGTCAGGTGGTAGGGGTACTCGTCGTCAGGGAGTTCGCTGTCAGTACCGTATTCCAATGACCAGAACTTACCCCGCCCGCGCGGGAACTCTTCTTCGAACAGGTAGGGCGTGCCGGGGTGGTCGAGTGACGGGCACGGCCAGTGGACGCCGCTCTCGCGCTCAATGCGCTCGTAGGTGATGCCGTAGAACTGCGGCGTGACGGCACGCATCTCTTCCCAGATTTCTTCTGGGTTCGCGTAGTCAAATCCAGCCAATGTCTCACGGTTTAGCTGGGCTTCCATGCGCTTTGCAAGGTCGCAAATAATCTGCCAGTCTGGGCGAGATTGGCCCACGGGAGCAAGCGCCTGCCGCACGCGCTGCACCCGGCGGTCGCTGTTGGTGAACGTGCCGTCTTTTTCCGCAAAGCTGGCCGACGGAAGAATCACATCGGCCATTTCGCCTGTTTCGTTCATGAAGATGTCAATACAAACGAGCAGGTCAAGCTCTTCAATAGCGTGCTTGGCATGGGAAAGGTTCGGTTCACTCATCATGGGATTCTCGCCCATCACAACCATTGCCCGGATGTTGCCGCTCAGCGCGCCGTCCACCATTTCCGTGACGGTCAGGCCGGGGTCATCGGAGAGGGACGTGTTCCATGCTTGCTCGAACTTGGCTTTGACTGCCGGGTCGGTCACTTTTTGGTAGGCGGTGTAGACGTTAGGCAGTCCACCGCTATCGGAACAGCCCTGCACATTGTTCTGGCCACGCAGCGGATTCAAGCCGGTGCCCGGTTTACCAACGTGTCCGGTCATCAGGGCAAGGTTGGTTAGTGACAGGGCGTTGTCTGTTCCGTGTACACTCTGGCTAATGCCCATACCCCAATAGAAAGCCGCGCTCCCTGCATTGGCGTACATGCGTGCCGCCTCACGGATGTCGTCAGCGGGCACCCCACTCACGGATTCGGCCCACTCCGGGGTGAAGGCTTCCAGCGATTCCATGTATTCGTCAAAGCCCTCGGTGCGGTCTGTGATGAAGGCCGGGTCGTATAGCTTTTCTGTGACGATGACGTGGGCCATCGCCTGGAAGACCGCGACATCAGTGCCGGGCTTCTGCCGCAGCCATAGCGTCGCAAAGTCGGTCAGTTCGATCTGACGTGGGTCAATCACGATGAGCTTGGCCCCGTTCTGGCGCACGGCCTTCTTCAAAAACAAACTAATGACCGGGTGCGTTTCCGTCGTGTTGCTGCCGGTAACAATGAACGTGTCCAGGTTTTCCATTTCTGCGATGCTGTTGCTCATCGCGCTGGAACCGATGGCCAGTTGCAGCCCGGTCACACTGCCCGCGTGGCACAGCCGCGCACAGTGATCCACGTTGTTGGTTTTCATCACGGCGCGCACCCACTTCTGAAAGACGTAGTTGTCCTCGTTGGTGGCTTTAGCGCAGGCATATGTAGCAACGGCATCACCGCCGCTTTCCTGCACAATGGTCGAGAGCTTGCTGCTGATGTAGTCCAGCGCTTCTTCCCAGGTCGCCTCGCGGAAGTTGCCACGTTCCCCATCACGGATGAGCGGGGTTTTTAGGCGGCGCGGGTGGGTGGCGAAGTCCAGGCCAAAGCGCCCCTTCACGCACAGGTTGCCGTAGTTTGGCGCGACATCAAACGGGGCGTTGACGCGATAGATGGTGTTGTCTTTGATGTTCAGGTCCATCTGGCAGCCCACACCGCAGTAGGGGCACGTTGTTCTTACCACTTTTTCGGGATTTAAAACCATCTCACTTTTCCAGGAAAACTAACGTTACAGGTATACAGCTAAAACAGGCCGACGACATTGCCGTCTTCGTCTATATCAACATTTTGGGCCGCAGGCGACGCGGACAGACCGGGCATGGTTCGCATGGTGCCCACCAGCGGATACACAAACCCCGCTCCGACGGATGCTCTCACATCCGTGATGGGAATGGTAAAGCCTGTTGGCGCGCCTTTGATTTTGGGATCGGCAGTGAAGCTGAGGTGGGTTTTTGCCATGCAGATGGGCAGGTTGCCGAAGCCTTTTTCCTCGTACAGCTTGATTTGCTCGTCGGCTTCGGGGGTGTAGTCTACGCCGTCGGCCCGGTAGATTTCGGTGGCAATGGTTTCGATCTTCTGCTTGATGGGTGAGTCCACCTCGTAAAGGTAGTTGAAGTCGTTGGGTTGTTCACACGCCTGCACCACCATTTCCGCGAGTTCGGCAGCGCCTTCTCCACCCTTTGCCCAGTGATGCGCCTCGGCCACGCCCGTTGCGCCTGCATCGGTGGCGATGCGCTTGATCGCGTCGATTTCGCTCTGCGCGTCCGACGAGAAGACATTAACGGCTACCACCGGATTGATGCCGAACTTCTTCAGGTTTTCCAGGTGGCGGATCATATTCGCCGCGCCTTCTTCTACATCGGCAACATTTTCTTCACCGAGAGCAGGGTCAAGCGGTTTGCCGGGGACGATTTTGTAACGACCTGTATGCGCCTTGAGCGCACGCACGGTCACGACGAGTACGGCGGCATTTGGCTTGAGGCCCGACGCACGACATTTGATATTGAAGAACTTCTCTGCGCCGATGTCTGCACCAAACCCGGATTCTGTGACAACGTAGTCGGCACATTTAACGGCGATCATATCTGCCAGGATGGACGAGTTGCCGTGGGCGATGTTGGCAAACGGGCCGCAGTGAACCATCGCGGGCGTGTTTTCCAGCGTTTGCATCAAGTTCGGTTTGATGGCATCGCGCAATAGCACGGTTGCAGCGCCCGCTGCTTGCAAGTCTTCTGCCGTGACGGGATTTTTGTTTTTGTCGTAGGCGACGACCATGCGCCCGATGCGCTCACGCAGGTCTTTCAGGGAGGTCGTGAGCGCGAGAATGGCCATGAGTTCTGAGGCAACGGTAATGTCGAAGCCGGTTTCACGCATTACACCGTCCTGCTTTGCGCCCATCCCAATGA
>CAWUJQ010000397.1:0-4520 GCA_963922445.1 uncultured bacterium | reverse complement strand
GCCGCAGCCTATCGCTTGGTACAGGATGTACCTTCCCCGTAGCATCACCAAACCATATATCTATCCCCCTGTAACGACTTGTGGTATATTCACGCTCTTATCTAAAACCAGTGAAGTGCGTTGATTTGCGAAATCCCAAAATCAGGTCGAGTTGTAACGCCTTGCATGTTTAGGCGCTCCCCACCTGTTGTAATCCATCACTGGTGCCCGTAGCGGCTTTCATTGCTCAACAACTCAGTCTCGGTTGAATTTGGCTCATCGCCAAGTACAAAGGTTGTGATTCTTATGCTGACCTTGCCTCCTATTGTTATCTTTTCTGCCGGGTTTTTCTTGGTGTCGCTGGCAGCCAAGCAAATCGGCAAATTCTTTTCTCAGTATGGGTTGCCCTACATCACGGGTTACTTGTTGGCCGGTGCCTTAGCTGGCCCGTTTATCCTTGGGCTGTTGCCAACGCAGGCCAGCGAAACGCTGCGCTACATTGACGACATATCATTGGCAGTCATTGCATTTGTCGCAGGCAGTGAGCTATACCTTAAAGAACTGCGCAGCCGATTGGTGGGCATTTCTCTGAACACGGCGGGTATCGTCGTCGCTGCCTTCATCATGATTGGGATTGCGCTATTCATCCTGCAATCGTTTATCCCGTTCACGGCAAACTATCCGTTTATTACGAAATCTGCCGTTGCGATGCTGGGCGCGACCATCCTGCTTGCGCTTTCTCCTGCCAGTACGATTGCGGTTATCCAGGAAGTTCGGGCCAAGGGGCCTTTTTCCAAAACCGTGCTGAGCATCACCGTCGTGATGGACGTTGTTATCATTATTCTGTTTGCGTTGGCTGTCGCCTTTGCCAGTGCCATGATTGACGGGCAACCTGTTACGGCAAGCTTTATTGCAATTCTTGTCCTGGACATCTTCATTGCGTTGGTTGTGGGCTATATCATTGGTCGCGGCATTGGCCTGTTGATGGCCACCCCGCTGGCACTGCCGCTGAAGGCAGCGGTGCTGCTCCTAGTGGGGTTTGTTCTGTTCGAGTCCGCCAATTGGGTGCCTGTGTGGGTGGAAAGCGTTGCAGGCATCAAAATAAAAATCGAGCCGCTGTTGATGTCGATGGTGGCTGGCTTCACCGTGACGAATTTCACCCGTTATCGCCGCCCATTTGAAGAGCTGCTGCACGACATTAGCCCGTGGGTGTATGTGGCCTTCTTCACGCTCACAGGCGTTGGCTTAAAGCTGGACATCCTCATTAGCACGATTGGTATTGCTGCTATTTTGTTCGGTGTGCGGATGGTGGCCATCATCATTGGTACGTATATTGGTGGCACGCTGGCCCGCGAACCGCAGAACTTTCGCCGTTATGCGGGCTTGGGGTTGATTACCCAGGCGGGTATTGCGTTGGGCTTGGCGCGAGAGACGGCTGTTTTCTTTCCAGATACGCTGGGCGGTGAATTCGCCACGCTTATCATTTCCGTCATCGTTCTGAACGAAATTTTTGGCCCGCTGCTGCTCAAATATGCGCTGCGTCAGGTGGGTGAAGCCCGTGTGCCCGACGGCGGTGAGGCTGGAGAGCCGCGCCGGTTGCTCGTGTTGGGGATTGAGCCACAGGCACTGGCGCTGGCCCGCCAGATGAAAACGCGTGATTGGCACGTCACCGTGGCCGACACCAACGCGGAGCGTGTGCATGAGCTAAATGGCGTTGATTTAGACGTGCAGACGATTGAGCAGATTAGCGAAGCGTGTTTGAAACCCTACTTCAACAGCGAAAAAGACGCCCTCGTCGCTTTAATGGACGACGATGACCTCAACATGCAGGCTTGTATGATCGCCAAAGACGACTTTGGCCTGGAAAACGTGGTCGCACGGGTGCGGGATGTCAACCGTCGTGAAGCGTTTATGGAAATCGGCGCACGGGTCATTGACCCCGCCTCTGCGATGGTTCACTTGCTTGACCAGTCCATTAGCGCGCCAGAAGCCGTTGACCTGCTGTTGCAGCAAGACCCGGAACACGAACTCAGTCAGATTACTGTGACCGAGCGGTCGGTCGCGGGGCTGCCCCTGCGTGACCTGCGCCTGCCGGGTGATGTGCTGATCCTCGAAATCATCCGCGACGGCCTCGTCATTGTGCCGCATGGGTTTAGCACGCTGCGCCTGAACGACAAAGTTACCCTGATTGGCAGCCCCAACGGTCTTGCGGAAGTCAAGTTTAAGATTGGTGCCTAGCCCTTTTCTCTCTCCACTTCACCGGAAAGTCGATTCGACATCATGTCTCTATCGGAAATCTTGAGCCTAAACCTGCTTTCTCCAATGGTGCTGAGCTTTTTGCTCGGCATCATTGCTGTAAGGGTGCAAAGCGATTTGAAAATCCCCGAACAGGTTTACAGCATCATCTCGATTTATCTGCTGTTTGCGATTGGGTTGAACGGCGGGTTTGACCTGGCCCGTTCGCCACTTGCCAACTTTTGGGGGGCAGCCGCCGTCGCTGCGATACTGGGCTTTCTGATCCCCATCTGGTCGTTTTATATCCTGCGGCGCTTCGTCGCCGTGCCGGATGCCATCTCGATTGGCTTGCACTTCGGGGCTGTTTCTGCCGTGACCTTGAGTGCGTGCATCACGTTCTTAAACGAAACTGGCCAGAGCTTCGAGGGGTTTATGCCCACGATGTACGTCATCATGGAAATTCCGGCGGTGGCCGTTGGCCTGGTGATTGCCAGCCGGGTGCTGGGCAGCAATACGCAATCACTGGGGCAAGTGATGCGCTCCGCACTGACGGGCAAGAGCTTTTTGCTGTTGGGTGGCGGCGTTGTGATTGGCTTCATCTCCGGTGAGGAGGGCTACAATCAGGTTTCCCCGTTCTTCGATGACCTGTTTTCAGGTATGTTGACCCTGTTCCTGCTTGAGATGGGCACGCAGGTGGGGCGCAAATTGGGCGATGTGCTGGACGTGGGCCTACCCTTGTTCCTGTTCAGTGTGTTGATGCCGCTGCTGCATGGGCTGCTCGGTGTGATATTCGGCACCCTCGTGGGCCTGTCTGTTGGCGGCGCTATGATCTTGGGAACAATAGCCGCCAGCGCCTCCTACATTACCGCGCCAGCCGTCGTGATTGGCAACATCAAGGAAGCCAACGCGAGCCTCGCGTTGACCGCTGCTCTGGTGTTGACGTTTCCGTTTAACCTGACGATTGGCTTGCCCATATACTTCGAGATGGCGCGCCTGTGTGCTGCCATCCTCGCCTGACGCGGAGCGGGCGCAATGGACGCGCCTACGAACTGTCGTATACTGTCGTATAATGAGGCAGCAAGTAGCCGTGAGGATTCAGGATGAGCCAATCACCGAAGATCACTGCATTTAAGTGGGGCCGCGTGGATGTCGCTGGCTTCGACGCGCCCTTCCGTGATGTGAAGCTGTGGCCCGGCGGTGCCCGCGAATGGGATTGGAGCGAACACGACACCCATCACCAACCGGGCATCCAACCTGCGGATGTGGAAGAACTGCTTGAACATGGCGCAACGGTCGTTGTGCTGTCGAAGGGCGTGCATGAAAAACTGTTCACGATGCCGGAAACACTCCAGATGTTGCAGCAGCGTGGGGTAACCGCTCACGTTTTGCAAACGGAAGCAGCGGTTGAAAAGTATAATGAGTTGAGCGAACGAGAAGCTGTCGGCGCGCTCATTCACTCAACGTGTTAACGAAAGGGGATTAAATGACTGAAAACCCGTTCATCGCAACATGGCAACTTGACCCAGCGCAGTCTCAGTACGAACTTGGAGAGCCGCCCGCCAGTGGCAGCTATCGCATCGAAGCTAATGAAGATGGCAGCTATACGTTTCACATGGCGTGGATGACCCAAGACGGCCAAGAGATGGCCGGGCAGTTTAGCGGCGTGCCTGACGGCGAACTGCACCCGTATGAAAACCCAGCCATTGCGGACGCAATCTCACTCACCCGCGTGGATGAAAACACGCTGGATTCTGCTTCGTTCAAGGACGGTGAGCAAATTGCCCATGCCAGCCGTGCCCTCTCCGATGACCAACAGACCATGACTGTGACCCAATCTGGCACCGCACCAGATGGCTCGACATTTAGCAATATGGCGGTCTACCGACGGCAGACCGCCTAACCCTATGGGTTTTCCGCAGGCGGGCGTCCCGGTGAGCGCTTTGTCGCTTTAAAGCGCTCTAACTCTGCCCGGGTAAACACCCAGCTTCGCCCGATGCGCTCCCCTTTGATTTTCCCGCGCCGCGTGACGTAGGTTGTCATCATCTCAGCGGAGATGCCCAGGTAGTCCGCAGCTTCTTGTAACGTGTACAGGTCAGCCGTGGGGCTGTACTCATAGCCGTAGGTATCCAGATAGTTGATAATCACGGCCTGAATTGCGTCAAGCTGTTCAGCCGCGTCCCCTTCGAGTGCAACCGCCCCCGCCTCGTTTATGGTCAATGTCGGTGCGGACTCTGTGATGGCCTGCCGCATCACCCCGCGATGCCAACCGCACCGCTCTAGCAGCGAGATGGTACGCAGCACGCTCA
>CAWUJQ010000396.1:0-4549 GCA_963922445.1 uncultured bacterium | reverse complement strand
GCATTTGAAAAGCCCTTGTCACGGGTGGGCAACCTCACTATACTTGCTTTTGCAGTGGCGACGTAGCCAAGTGGTAAGGCGACTCTCTGCAAAAGAGTTATTCGTCGGTTCGATTCCGACCGTCGCCTCAAAAGGCAAGGACAGGGCATAGCCCCTGTCCTTTTTTGATCCTCACAGCCCCGTATAAGGCCCTTTTACGAATTTTTTCGTACAACTTGTGACATTTTTCGTACCTTCCATCCCACACATAGGGTAGACTTCATCGTACAATAATACACATCTCATACGACGACCCATCATTTTAGGATTGCCCGCCCATGGCCCCCAAAACTGGCAAAATACGCTTTAACAACGGCAACACCGCTCGCGCAACCTTTGTACCCACCTATGCCAATCCATTGGAAACGGCCAAAGCGCTGAACCTGCGCAACCCGGCGCCCACGCTGTTTCTTTCTGGCGGGGCGGGCAATATGAACGAGGTGGCGATGCGTGATGCGCGTGCCCTCATCGAAGACGGCATCGCCCGCTTTGCCGCCCAATACCGCGTCACCGTGGTTGACGGCGGTACTGACAGCGGCATTATGAAAATGATGGGCGAAGCGAGACGCAAGTGGGGCTACCGCTTTCCACTTGTGGGGTGTGCCCCGATGGGCAAGGTAGACTTCCCCGGCAAAAAACAGGACTCCGAGCAAAAACTGACCGCGCTGGAACCCAACCATTCGCATTTTATCCTGGTGGACGAAGATCACTGGGGGTCGGAATCTGAGATGATTGTGGGGCTGGCCCGCAACCTCACAGGCGGCAGGATGCCGACATGCGGCGTGCTGATTAACGGCGGCAAAATCGCCCAGTACGACATCTACATTGCCACCGCCCGCGGCGACAAACCCATCCCGGTGATTGCCATCGAAGGCAGCGGGCGCACCGCCAACCTTATCGCGAGTGCAGCAACGTCATCCCTATCGGCCACTGGCGAAGTTCGCGGCGCGATGCTGCAAGCCATCATAGCGGGCGGCAATATTGAGGTCGTCAGCCTATCGGCTGGGCCGCAGGCGCTTTACACCAAGCTGCGTACCGCCTACCAACAGGGCACCGTCCGCCGCACCCAAGACATCCCCCGCACATCCGGGTAAGACACGCCGCTCGACACCGCATCCGATGGCTATAGCGAAATAACATAGCCAAGCCAGGAGTGAAGTCGAATGGCAAACAGCACCCCAGACCACATCATCATGTACGGGGCCACATGGTGTAGCGACTGCCGCCGTGCCAAGGAGTTCTTTGGCCGTTACAAAGTGCCCTACGAGTACATCGACATTGACGCCCGCCCTGAGTTCGTCCCCGTGATTGAGGAGATCAACAACGGGATGCGCAGCATTCCTGTGATTCTGTTCCCAGATGGCAACGTGCTGGTGGAACCGAGCAATCAGGAATTGGCCGACCAGACGGGCGTGGATACCCGCGCGGGCAGCGCCTACAAAGACGTGATTATCATTGGCGGCGGGCCGGCGGGCCTTTCTGCGGCGATTTACACCGCCCGTGAAGGCCTGGAAACCCTGGTGCTGGATGCATCCGGTGTGGGTGGGCAGGCTGCCGTGACGCAGTTCATCGAGAACTACCCCGGCTTTGATGAAGGCATCACGGGCGCAGACTTCAGTGAGCGGTTGTACCGGCAGGCCATGGGCTTTGACGTAGAGATCATCCAGGGTGAAAAGGTCACCGACATCACGCGCCAGGAGCCGTACCTTATCGTGAAAACGATCAACGGGGCGGAGTACATCGGGCGCAGTGTGCTGATTGCCACGGGCAGCCAGTACCGCAAACTGAGCATCCCCGGTGAGTCGGAACTCGTGGGCCGCAACGTTCACTTTTGTGCCACCTGTGATGGAGCCTTCTACAGAGACAAGGACGTGCTGGTGATTGGCGGGGGCAACAGCGGCTTCGAGGAGGGTATCTTCCTGACCAAGTTCGCCAAGTCCGTGACCATCGTGGAGTACATGCCGGAGGTCAAGGCCAGCAAGATTCTGCAAGACAAGGTGGCGGGCCGTGACGACATGCGCGTGGTGACCAACGCCGCTGTGCGTGAGTTCACGATTGGCGAGGACGGCAAGCTGGCGGGCGTGCTGGTCGAAGACCGCGCCACGGGCAGCACCGAGGTCTGGAATCCCGATGGCATCTTCGTGTTTGTGGGCCTGGAACCCAACACGGGCTTCCTGCCGGACACGATCCAACTGGATGACTACGGCTTCATCACAGCGGACGACACGCTGCAAACGTCGCTGCCGGGGGTGTTCGCTGCCGGGGATGTGCGCCGGGGCAGCACCAAGCAGATTATCAGTGCGGCGGGCGAGGGTGCCACCGCTGCCTTGATGATCCGGCAGTACCTACAGCGGATTGGCGACCGCAATCCGCACAACACCGTTGAGCAAGAGGCGCTCGTGACGGCAGAAACGGCGTAGGCACACCCCGCAACCGGGCAGGGGATCACCCTGCCCGCCCCCGTTATGTGGATGTTAAGGTTAGCCGACGCTTGCCCTACGCTGATATGTTCAAGCTTTATATACGTGGTATCATGAAACTATGTTGATCATTTATCGTGGAGTTGAAGTTTGAATTCACAAGAACTCATAACACAAAATTTGCAAAATGCGATTGATGCTGAGGAAGCTGCCAGAATCGCTCTTGTGGACGTTCAAACCGCTTCGTTAGTCCAAAGAATTCCTCTCCTAGTTGAAGCATTAGCAAGGCGCGTACAAGCAAGAGGGTATCTGGCAGATATTCTGTCACAAACTAATCCCTGTGACGGGAACCCTGAGACGTTTACTTGTTACGAAAGCCAATTGGCAGATTTTGGAATTGGTCTACTTACTACTACTGATATGACTAATCCCAACTTAGCAGCGTATCAGATTGGCACTTTTACTCTTGATCAACTCAAGACTATTTTGCTTGGCGTGCAGCAACTCAGTCTCGGACTGACACTACCCACTATGACAATTCAGAAGCAACTACTCAATCCCACCGATGTCTTCAAACTGAACTTCGGGGCGATCAAGTTTGGTTTCTCCGATGATGCACCTAACATGGAAGGCTTGGCAATAGCACCTAACCCACAAGACTTTGCCGATCCAATATTTATTCTACTCGGTTCCGATTCATTTACACTAGGTGATGGGTTACTTCACAGAAGTTTTGTTGTTGTACACGAACTAGGCCATGCTTTTCACAACAGGCATGGTGGAGAGCAAATTGCTGGATTTGAAAAGATAGCGAGTAGCGATTATGTCAATGCAGTCGGGTCTTGCTGGAATCCTTTCTCGTCTATTTCCACCACAGACTTGTACTGTGGAACCTATGAACTTGATCCCAGAATGAACGATCAGGGGCAGTTTATCGATTTTGATGACAACGTCACGCCAGCAGCGACAAGTTGGGTCGTTCCCGAAGGTCTCTATATATCAGATGGCTACGCGGTAGGAGAAGACATTGCTTACTTCCCTAATGAGCGGCGACAAATTGGGCCAAATCCTACAGAGGGATTTTCAGATGTCTTTGCGAATTACTTTCTCAATCGTAGTATTTTTCCTTCAGATTCTTCTCGTCTTGGGTACTTTGACGATAACCTAGGGCAATGGATCAGCAGAATCATTGAGCTTAGAAGTTAATCGATATGTCTAAAAAAGTAGGCATACTTGCAGTTGTGTGCATTATCATTACTTTTATCGCTATTCTACTTTCTGCGAGTTGGACGGAGCAAACGCGCCTCAGTACGGGTCAATCCCTCTATGAGCATGACTCTTGTTCGCCTCCGTGCTGGTTTGGGTTGATTGCTGGAACAAGTTCAACGCGAGACATATCCATTTTCATTGAGCAGAACGACCGCCTAATCACCTTACGAGACGATTCATCAATCGAAGAGGCCCTGATCTTTCACTGGAAAGCGGGAGCTTTCTCAATTCCACCTTCCAGCTACGTTGTAGTTGAAGACGGCACTGTGTCATGGATGGACATTGCATCGAATGCAAAACGGTCACTAAATGACGTGCTTCGCCTTTTTGGCTCCCCTGACAGGATTGGATATGCGGAACTTGGTGACGGATTGATTATGGTGTATGAGGAGTTTTCAATGGTCGTCAGTCTGCATACCGACGAGCAAAACTGTTCAATTGACACTATGGGCGACGATTTTTGGCTCTCGAGAACGGAGTATTTTACTGAGTCCGATCTACACCAGTCCGAGAAGTATAACTCGCGTCTACTAGCAATTCCTACAGAGGCTTGGGATACTTGGATGTCAGAATCGTATATGGCAAAAGAAACGTGTGTGGAAGCATTCCGAGCAATACGTCAACAGAACAATTAACAGCCCAGGAGATCGTGAAAAATGACTTTCAACTTGACGGTACAGTCGATTATCACAGACATCGACACCAACATTGCAACATTAAATGGCCTACTCGGACAGTCACAAGGGCAGACGCTCGAAGCCACCACGGGAACCGTCACGCAGGTGGGCACCACCAACGCGTGGACGATCACCTCGGTGGAA
>CAWUJQ010000395.1:0-4551 GCA_963922445.1 uncultured bacterium | reverse complement strand
CCAATGGACGGTGCCCGCGCACGCGTCGATGTTCACCGGGCAGTACGCGGGCACCCACGGCATGACGGAAGCCAGTCACACCCTGAGCGGTGCTTACCCCACCCTTGCCGAAATCCTACAAGCGGACGGCTACCGCACAGCGGGCTTTTGCAACAATCCGCTGGTCGGCGTGCTTGACAACGACCTGAAGCGCGGCTTTGACCAGTTTTATAATTACGCGGGTGCCTCCCCGCAGCGCCCCATTGATGTGCAGCGCGGCCCGGTTCGTAAAGCGCTGTCGCGTGGGTTCCGGCGCTTTGCCCACCGCGTGCAAAATCAGTTTGCCCAGGCCGACTGGATGTTCCGCTGGTCGCTGAACCCGCTGCTGGTGCCCATCTGGACGCGCTACGTCAACTACAAAGGCCACAGCGACCACTCCCTGACGGACGCGCTGAATCTTATCAACACGCACCGGGCCGGGGGCAGCGATCAACCGCTGTTCACGTTCGTCAACCTGATGGACGCACACCTGCCCTACCGCCCGCCGCAGGATCATGTGCTGCGCATGGCCCCGTACCTGCGCCATGACCGTGAAACGTACCGCTTTATCCGCCGCTTTAATGCCGATGCCGCCCGTTGGGCCGCCCCGACCGAAGAACCGCTCCAGGACTGGGAACAGGCTGCCCTCACCGACTTCTACGACGCAGAAGTGTCCTATCAGGATGCGCTGTTGGGCCGCTTTCTACGCGGATCGGCTGCCAGCGGCGCACTGGACAACACAATGGTTATCATCACGGCGGATCACGGGGAGGCGCACGGCGATCACGGTTTTATCGGGCACAGCTTTGTGGTGTATCAGGAGTTGATTCATGTGCCGCTGATTGTGCGCTACCCGGATCAGTACCCGGCGGGCAAGCGGGTGGGTACCAACGTCAGCACGCGGCGGATTTTTCACACGGCACTGGATGCGGCGGGGGTCAAGCCGCCGCTGGACGAAGCCGACCCTAATGCAGACGTGGCGAACCTCACGCTACACACCGCCACCAACGGGCGTCCCGACCCGGAAGGCGGTCTCGTCTATGCAGAAGCCTTCCCGCCGCAAACGTTCCTCAACGTGATGCGCCATCGCGCCCCGCACATGATTGACCAGATGCACCTGCGCATGATCCGGCGTGGGGTGTATGACGGCGGCTATAAGCTCACGACGGTGGGTGAGCGCGTGGACGGCCTGTTTGATGTGGCCAGCGATCCCAACGAAGTGAACAGCATTGCGGGGCAGCAGCCAGAACACGTCGAACGGTTGCAGCGGCAGTTGAACGAGTTCGCGGCGGTGGCGGCGTCCCGGCGCGTGGATGGCGGCTTCAATGAGGTGGACGACGAGGTTGTCGAGCATTTGCGGGCGCTGGGGTATATTGAATAGCGCGAAAGGCGTATATGCAGGGGCTTGATGCATCAAGTCCCTGCTACGAATATGCAAATTGAATTGTAGGGGTTGCGCGCACGTGGGTTGCCCACTACACCGACCGCGTGATGCCCCCATCCACGCGGATATTCTGCCCGGTGATGTAGCCCGCATCATCGGACAGCAAAAAGCGCACCGTCTTGGCAATTTCGTCCACTGTGCCATAGCGCCCCATCGGGATGCGGGCACGGCGCTCGTCTTTTTCCGGCAGGCTGTCAATGAAACCGGGCAGCACGTTGTTCATGCGGATATTTGCACTGGCGTACTCATCGGCGTAGAGCTTGGTAAAGCCCGCCAACGCCGCCCGCAGTGCCGCCGATACCGGGAACAGCGCTTCTGGCTCAAACACGGCATAGGTAGAAATATTGACAATCGCCCCGCCGCCCTGCTGCTGCATGATGGACGTGACCAGCCGCGCCATGCGCACCACATTCAACATTACCATGTCCAGGCCGCTGTGCCAGTCCTCGTCGGGGATTTCCAGCAGTGCGCCTTTGGGCGGGTGCCCGGAGTGATTCACCACTGCGTCTACCCGCCCGTAGCGTGCCACGGTTTGCGTAACAAGGGCTTGTAGGTCATCCGGCTCGGTCACGCTGCCTTGCAGCCCAAACCCGCCGAGTTCTTCGGCCAGCGCAATCGACCCCTCAGACGTAGACATCAGCGCGAGTTGGTAATCGTTCGCAGCCAGTTCGCGGGCGATGGCCGCGCCCATACCCTTGCTGGCCGCCGTCACAATCGCGACTTTGCTCATGGTGTGTCCTTTTCCGTGTAATCGTTGCTCAACATAGACGCGCAGTTTATCATCAGCAGGCATCGCCTGCTATTGCGCCGCCAAGAACGCTTCCGCCTCGGTGCGTGTGGGCAGTGACGGAATCGCGCCTTTTTGCGTGGTGGCGATGGCTCCGGCAGCGTTGGCCAGCCGCAACATCCCCTTGAGCGTTTCCAGGTTGGTGTAGTCAGGATTTTCCAGCACACCCACGAGCATCCCGGTGACAAAGGCATCGCCCGCGCCCGTCGTATCCACAGACACCACATCGAAGCCGTCCAGTTGCACGCTGCCTGCACGTGTGTGGGCCGTTGCGCCCTTTTCACCTGCCGTGACGAGCAGCAGCTTGGTGCGGTCGCGCCACAGGGCGTCCAGGTCGCCGCCCAAAAACGCGAGTTCCACATCACTGATTTTCACAATATCGGCGTAGTCAAAGCCCAGCAGCATCCCCTCACGGGCGTGGTCGTCGCTTTCCCACAACGGGGAGCGCAAATTCGGGTCATAGCTGACGGTGAGGCCTTTATCGAGGGCAGCCTGGGCCGCTGCCAGCGTTGCGGAACGGCTCGGCTCGTGAATCATGGTGATGCTGCCAAAGTGAAAGATTTTGGCGTCGTCCAGCAAATCCAGCTTGATGTCGTCAATCGTCATGAGCATGTCCGCAGCGGGGTGGCGATAAAACATGAAGTCACGCTCACCGCCCGGCCCTAACGACACAAACGCGAGGCTGGTGCGCGCTTGGTTGCTGTAGCTGATGCCGCTCACATCCACGGCTTCGGCAGCGAGCACACCCGCCAGGTAGTGGCCGAAGGGGTCGTCACCCACCTGCGTGATAAACGCACACGGGTGGCCCAGCTTTTTCACAGCCACAGCGACGTTGGCGGGTGCGCCGCCCGGTTTTTTCGCAAAGCCTGATGCATCACCGACGGTCACGCCGGCTTCGTTGGCCACAAAGTCGATGAGCAGTTCGCCCAAACATACGACAGACATACGCTTTTCCTTCGATGTGTAGAATCCGTGGAATTGTAGCGTATGCTGGGGGCAGATGGCTATGAGGTGCGCCACAGCATCACGGAACTGAGAATGAGCGAGACAACGGCGGCAAAGCCCAAAAGCGAAAAGCGGGTGAAAATCATGTACAGCACGATCATCATCGCGCCGTTGTTCGTCAGGAACAGGAGCGTGAAGGCGATGAGTGGGTGCAGCAGGTTGGCCTCATCCTTGTTGTGGATGACAGCGAAGTAGTCGGTTTCGTGGTCTTGAGTGGTCATAGGGAAATGTACCCGGCTCTGTCTACTTAGTTTAATTGTACAGGGATTTGATGAGGCGAGGGATTGGAATCTTGCAATATTCAGCCAATGCATACTTCGTTGTTTTTAATGGGGAGTGGTGGCGGGTGGGCACCGGGCTGACGGTCGGGCGTGACCCGGCCTGTGACGCCGTGGTTGACGTGCAAAACGTCTCTCGGCGGCACGCCAAGGTCTACCGGGATGGGGACGCGGTCTACGTTCGGGATTTGCAGAGCAAAAACGGGACGTGGGTCAACGGGCACCGGGTGGTAGGCAGCGCGCCGCTCAGCCTGGGGGACGAGATAAACCTGGGTTTTGCGGCGCGCCTGTACCTGCTGGACTTGAGTGTACCGTTGGTGGTCAGGCGAGACGGATAACGTCCGCGCGGTGTTCTCTCGATCTCCTCGCCGTCAATCGTCAGATAAACGATCTGGTCGTCGTCGTGAAAGAATGTGTTGACGACGGTGTGTTATTCGACCTGACCCGTGATTTCATTGTAGATTCTATGGTTCGAAAATCAAAAACAGCCTTCGGTGGAAAGACTGTTTTTCTAAAGTTTATAGTTATCGACCAATATCCCCTATTTCTTTTTGTATTCGGCTATGATGAGAATGACATGTTGCCGAAAACTACTCTCACAGTCAGGACATTTCTTTACGCTAAAATTATTGTTTATTAATTTATTTCAGTTTAATTAAGGTGGTTCGGCAGATAAATTTGTACCTGACATAAGTAGAGTGTAGAAACAACGACCGCAATCGCCAGTACAGCATGAAATATTATTAAATAAAAAGGGTATTTTCGAACAGTCCATCTGTATTTCCAGAGTCAACTGCTGCATCTACAGCTTTGACATCTGTATCATCGTACCAATAAGCGAACTGAAGTAATGCTCGTTGTCGACTTGGAGAAAGTGGAGTAATGAGAGTGCGTATTTTATCCGAAAACTGGCGGGTGGCGTTATCACTGCGACGGGCAGCATCATCCACCCAATCGTCGCCACGACGCGTTATATCGTCCGCGAAACCGTCGCCGCGACGGGTGGCGTCATCAACCCA
>CAWUJQ010000394.1:0-4553 GCA_963922445.1 uncultured bacterium | reverse complement strand
GCCTGCCCCACGACGAACTCGCGCAAAAAATCATGCGCCTCAAACCCGTTGACGGCCTGGTCACGACGCGGCAGGTGGGCAGCGCCCAGGCGTATTTGTCGTTGGGCCTGCGCACGGACGGCTCCCTGTTGATGCGGCCCACGCTGGTCAGTGACGCACGCGGCCACATCACGTTCAACCTGAGCTTGCCAGAAGACGCCCGCCTCGCGCTGTTGGACTGGCTGCAAATCAACGTGCCTGTAGACACAACCGCCTGAATTCGGCTTTTGGTTGTTGCCATGCTGCGCGGAGCTGGTTACAATTTAGACACAAATCACAACTTCACTCGGAGAGCGCATGCCAGGGTAAGGCAGGCCGCCGAAGGGGCAAGCATGGCGGCGTTGCGAACTGCTGCGTGAAACTCTCAGGCCATCAGGACGGGTGAAGCGAAACACTCTGGACGTGACCACCGCCAACAGGGTACACAGCAATCGCGTGTGTGCCTTTTTAATTTCAACACACACCACTTTGAGGAGAACAGCATGACGGATTTCAAAACCCCGGACAACTTGCTCTACCAGAAGAGCGACGAATGGCTGCTGGTTGATGGCGAAAACGGCACGGTTGGCATTACCGACTACGCCCAAGACGCCCTCAATGACATCGTGTTTATCGAACTGCCAGAAGTCGGTGAGACCTTTAGTAAGGGTGAACAATTCGGGACGGTGGAATCGGTCAAGGCAGCGGCAGAACTCAACATGCCTGTCGACGGTGAAATCGTGGAAGTAAATACCGCGCTGGAAGACACGCCAGAAACCATCAACGCCTCGCCCTTTGACGAGGGCTGGATCATCAAGATCAAAATCACTGGCAGCACCGACGACATGATGAACGCGCAGGACTACGACGCCTACTGCGATACGCGCTAGGCCGTCCCCTGCACGAGCGGCACCGCGCGGTTAGGGGGTGCTGCTCGTCTGACTGCCCCGCCTCTGCTATCCTCGTCTTAATCGTTTCGTTTGAGAGGCAGAGTTTATTTTATGAGTTACATTCCTCACACAGACGCCGAACGCCAGCAAATGCTGTCCGCGATTGGCGTAACCACAGTCGAAGACCTATTCGAGGCTGTGCCGTCTACCCATCGCTTCCCGCAGATTGACCTGCCGGAGCCGATGAGCGAGATGGACGTGGCCGCCGAACTGACCGCGCTGGCCGAGGCCAACGAGAGCAGCCACGACTTCGCCACGTTCCGGGGTGCGGGCGCGTACCACCACTTTATCCCGTCGGCAGTGAACCACATCATCAGCCGGGGCGAGTTTTACACCGCCTACACGCCCTACCAGCCAGAACTGAGCCAGGGCACGCTGCAAGTGGCCTATGAGTATCAGAGCATGATGTGTGCGCTGCTGGGCATGGAAGCCACCAACGCCAGTCACTACGACGGCGGCACCAGCCTGGCCGAAGCCGTGACAATGGCCGCCGAGGTCACGCGGCGCAAGCGCAGCAAAGTGATTCTCAGCCATGCCATTCACCCGCAGTACCGTGAGATTGTGCGGACGTATCACCAGGGCAGTAGCTTCAAAATCGTCGGTGACCGGGGCCGGGCAGACATCCCCGACCTGATTGACATGCTGGACGACGACACAATGATGCTGGCCGTTAGCTATCCCAACTTCTTTGGCCAGATTGACGACCTGCGCGAACTGGCCGACAAAGTCCATGAGGTGGGGGCGCTGCTGTGCATGGTCGTCAACCCGATGGCACTCGGCATGTTTAAATCGCCGGGTGAGCTAGGGGCAGACACCGTGGTGGGTGAAGGCCAGCCGCTTGGCATCTCGTTGAGCTATGGCGGGCCGTACCTGGGCTTTTTCGCCACCCGCCAAAAGTACGTGCGCAAAATCGCCGGACGCATCATCGGTGAAACGACAGACGTAGACGGCAACCCCGCCTACACCATGACGCTGCGCCCGCGTGAACAGGACATCCGGCGCGACAAGGCCACCAGCAACATCTGCACCAATCAGGGCTTGATGGGGGTAGCCACCGCTGCTTACCTGTCGCTGATGGGCAAGCACGGCATCAAGCAGGTGGCGCGCTTGTGCTATCACAAAGCGCAGTACGCCGCCAAGCAGATTGACGCGATAGACGGCTTTAGCGTGGACTTCAGCAAGCCGTTCTTCAACGAGTTCATGGTCAAGTGCCCCGCCCCCGTGAGTGAAATCAACGGCGCGCTGGTGGCTAACGGCATCATTGGCGGCTATGACCTGGGCCAGGACTACGATCACCTGCAAAACACAATGCTGGTGGCCGTCACCGAGATGAACCGCCGCGACGAAATCGACATGCTCGCCGCCATGCTGGCTGAGATTACATCCTAGAGGAGTTTATTGTTATGACGACGGAACCTTTGATTTACGACCTGAGTTCACCGGGACGCACCGGGGCTAACCTGCCCAAACTGGACGTGCCCGAAGCCGACCTGCCGGACAGCGACCTGATGCGCGGCGACGACCTGAACCTGCCCGAAGTGAGCGAGTTGCAGGCGATTCGGCACTATACCAAGCTCAGCCACAAGAACTACGCCATTGACCTGGGTTTTTACCCGCTGGGTAGCTGCACTATGAAGTACAACCCGCGCCTCAACGAAGACATGGCCCGCCTGCCGGGGCTGGCACAACTTCATCCGCAGGCTGACCCGGAAAGTGCCCAGGGTGCGCTCGCGCTCACGTACCAGTTGCAGCAATGGCTGGGAGAAATCAGCGGCTTTGATGCCGTGAGTACCACACCTGCTGCGGGCGCTCAGGGGGAGTTTGCAGGCATCCTGATGATCCGCAAGTATCACCTGGACAACGGCGACGACCAGCGCACTAAAGTCTTAGTACCCGACAGCGCCCACGGTACCAACCCGGCGACGGTCACAATGGCCGGGCTGCAAGTGATCGAACTGCCGTCAGACAGCCGGGGCGATGTTGACCTGGAAGCGCTTAAAGCGGCGTGCGCCGAACACGGCGACACCATCGCGGGCATGATGATTACGCTGCCGAGTACGCTGGGCCTGTTTGATGACACGATTGTGGACATCATCAACGCGGTGCATGGCGTGGGTGGCTTGATGTACATGGACGGGGCCAACATGAACGCGCTGATGGGCATCGTCAAGCCGGGTGAACTGGGCTTTGACGTGATGCACTACAACCTGCACAAGACGTTCAGCACCCCGCACGGTGGCGGTGGCCCCGGCTGCGGCGCTGTGGGCGTGAACGACAAGCTGAAGCCGTTCCTGCCTGGCCCGGTTGTGGACATCGTGGAAGAAGCCACCGACCACGAACCACCCCTCTACGGCCTGACCATGCCGGAGAAGTCCATTGGGCGGCTGAAGACGTTCCAGGGCAACTTTGGGATGCACATCCGCGCTTACACCTACATCCGCACGCACGGCGCGCAGGGGATTAAAGACATCTCGCGCTTTGCCGTGCTCAATGCGAACTACGTGCGCGTCAACTTGCGAGATCACTACACCGTGCCCTATGACCGCCACTGCGCCCATGAGTTCGTTATCGAAGGCCGCTGGAAAGACGTGGAAGGCGTGCATGCGCTAGACATCAGCAAGCGCCTGATGGACTACGGCATTCACCCGCCCACGAACTACTTCCCCTTAAGCGTGCCCGAAGCGCTGCTCATTGAGCCGACGGAAACTGAAACCAAGCAGGAACTGGACACGTTTATCGACGTGATGAAGACAATTGCGGAAGAAGCCCACACCAACCCGGACATCCTGCACGAGGCACCGCACACAACGCCCGTCAAGCGCGTGGATGAGGTCAAGGCCGCCAAGCAGCTTGTGCTGTGCTGCGCGCCCGCGCTGCCATCCTGGGATGTAGACGAGGCCGAAAAAGTTGCTGTCGCCGGGGATTAATGCCCGCTAACACCTGATATGGCCTGGGGCGCACTGCGTTGCGCTGCGCCCCTACCGATTGGGTCTGATGATCGTATTGGCAGGGAACCCCATGCACATCCTCATGATTAGCCTGGACAAGCGAATGGCGACCCAACCCGACGGCGACACCGTCCGGCGGCATGTGGACTACGCCGCGCACGCAGGCAAACTGACCGTTATCACCTACACGCCGCCCGGCGCAGGTGACGTGAAACACCCCTCTGAGTGCCTGACCGTTATTCCCACGAACAGCCGCAGCCGCTTCACCTTCGTCCCGGATGCAATCCGGTTGGCGGCGCAAGTGATTCGTGACGAAAAGCCCGATCTCATCACCACACAAGACCCGTTTGCGGCGGGGTTGGTGGGCTGGTGGCTGCGGAACCGCTCTCACGTGCCGGTGCTGGTACAGAATCACTGCTACTTCATTGACAACAACGCGTGGCTGGCAGAAAACCCGGTTCGCAATCACCCGTTTAACGCGCTGGGCAAGTTCATCTCCACGCGTGCGGACGTATACCGCACGGTCAACGAACATGAGCGCGACACCTACCTCGCGCGCGGTGGCGACCCCGACCGCGTGTTTACATTCCCGCTGGGCACCGCGTCCGATGCGTTTAAGCAAGCGCCGCCGGACGAC
>CAWUJQ010000393.1:0-4556 GCA_963922445.1 uncultured bacterium | reverse complement strand
AGCTTGGCACCCGTCATGTGCATGAACACGTCTTCCAGGGTTGGCTTGTGGCCATTCTGCGGGATAGACGCCTTCAGTCCTTCCGGCGTATCGAGCGCGACGATTCTGCCGTCGTGAATCACGGCAATCCGGTCACACAGCACGTCGGCCTCTTCCATGTCGTGCGTGGTAATGATGATGGTCGCGTCGTGGGTGTCGCGCAGTTCTTCCACGAACTCCCGCACTTCCAGCTTGGAGCGCGGGTCAAGTCCGGTTGTTGGCTCGTCCAGCAGCAGCAGCACCGGCGTGGTGATAAAGGCCCGCGCAATGGCGACCTTCTGCTGCATCCCACGGCTCATCTCTTCCATTGGCTCGTAATATGTCGATTCGTCCAGGCCCAGCCGTGCCATGATCTCGCGGGCTTTGGCCTGCGCCTGCTTACCGCTCAGCCCGTACAGGCGTGCGCCGTAGAGTAGGTTTTCCATCGGAGACAGCTTCTTGAAGAAGGCCGCATCGACAGATACGCGGCTAATCAGCTTCTTGACGGCCATCTCTTCACGCTTCACGTCGTAGCCAAACACCCTGATGGCACCCGTGTCTGGGGTGAGCAGCGTACAGATGAGGCGAATGAGTGTCGATTTGCCCGAACCATTTGGCCCCAGCACACCGAAGATTTCACCGCGTGGCACGCTAAAGCTGGCGTGATCCACCGCGATAACCGGCTTTTTGCCGTTTTTGTTGCGGGGCAGGTTGCGCAGGTCGCCCGATAGATCAACCGGACCCTTGCCCGTCAGCCGCTCCAACCATGTGGGCTGCGGCAGATGAAAGCCCTTCGTCACATCGTCTAGTGCTAAGGCGATGTGTTCGTCTTTAAGTTGAGATTGCTGTACCAAGTCGTTGCTCCTCGTGGTGCGTTGATAGTCAATTGCGCGGTAAAACGAACGTCTCCCGGTGCCACACCCACCTGTGGGGCGGGGCACGCGGAAGCGCGGAGCGATTGAGTTAAGCGCGTTTGCGTTGGCGCTTGGGTGCGGGCTGCGCCTGCTGTTGCAGCGCCTCCCCTGCGTCAACCAGCATTTCGCCTAACTTAAATAGCGTTTCGTTGGGCGGCTTGTTTTCCTTGCGCAGTTGCTTTGCGAGTCGTTCGCGCTCGGCGCGAGCCACACGCTCTTTATGGTCGAATTTGTGATCTTCCAGATGGTTTTGCACGCTGTTTAGCCTTTTAGTCCGTTGTCGGCCGCAGTGCGAGGCCATGTCGGTTGTGTTTGGCGGCGGGGGCGCGGAAATCCGCGCCCAGGCCCAGGTTCAAAGGTTCGATGATGATTTTGCTGTGTGAGTGTGTAATGGGTGGCATAACTGCACCTCCTTCAAGTTGCGGCACGCGCTGCGCACCTGGTCAGCAAACTGTCATCATGGTTTTTTCTGTTCGTAATCAGTTCTGTATTGAGTCCTTGCCGCCGCAAGCGCTAATTCGCTCGCTTACCCGCTGTGAAAAGTCGCCGCGCAAACTGGGTGGGTCATCACTAATTTTGGATGCCTGCGCCAGTGCGCCTGATGCGATTCGTTCGCTGTATTTGTGTTTGGAGCCGGTACTCATAGCTCGCGTTTCTCCCGGTTGATAACCTGTTTTCATGCTATGCTTCCGCCACATTCGGGCGTCGCGGTCAAGAAAGGGCGTCCGGTGGTACAGACGATACGTGTCGGTGAACACAGTCACCTCCTGCATCATGGTTCATCACAAGGGTGGGTGGCCCAAAGGCCAATACGAAACTCGACAGAACAGGGGGGGGGGAACAAAAAACCGTAGCGATTCGTCCCCGAACCCTACGGTCATTAAGCAGAAGTCATATGCAACCGACCGCCACTCGTTGCGTTTCCGTCCCACAAAGCGAACCGGGACGGGGCAACAAAAAACCGCAGGGTGTCTCACCTGCGGCTGGTAGTCGCTCGTTGTGCTACAACGGACTAGCTAACAGCGTGCAGGCGCAGTCATCCCCAATGCGAATTCACGACCCACAATCGGGTGTGATCCACCATATGTATCGAGGAAGGTAATCATTTTGCGCCTTAGTCCTTACTACTTTGTTGACGTTGGTGTTGGCAGAGAAGGTACCACAGGTGCACGACGGTGCAGAGTGGCGCGTTCAAGTGCGAACAGTTTCAAAATAACACGCTTTGTTAGAAGATGTCAACCAGAAAATGTTAAGGGCCAGTAAAGGCTTTTTTTACATCGGGGCATATCCCGCGTGTAAACCCCGGTGTATTTTGCTAGAATGACAGTTAAATTCTGACTGGACTCCAACCGACTTCCTGTGACTGACTATCCTGTGCAAGACCCCAAAGACGCCGAAGACCTTGAGGAAGAACTTAGCATCCCCGATGACCACGGGCGAGAGCGCAGTGCCGCACGCTGGCTGGCGCTGCAAGTGCTGTACGAAATTGACAGTACAGAGCATCTGCGCGGCGAGGTGCTGACGAACCACCTGGGCCGCTATAAGCTGCTGGCCATGACGCGAGACTACACCTACAAGCTGGTCAACGGTGTGCTAGACAACCAACCCCTGCTCGATGAGATATTGAGCACCATCGCCACGGAGTACCCGCTTGACCAGGTGGCGATCATCGACCGCAATCTGCTGCGGATTGCCATCTTCGAGTACTCTATTTTGGGCAACCTGCCTATTGGTGTCGTCACCGATGAAGCCGTGCGGCTGGCCAAGCAATTCGGTGCAGACAGCGCCCCGCGCTTCGTCAACGGTGTGCTAGGCGGCGTATTCGCCAACGCAACCGAACTGGCTGTGCTCATCGAAAACTACACCCCAACCAATAACCCACCTAGCGAGGACACCCCATGAACGGTTTTTTAGGCATCGGCGGCTGGGAACTCATCCTCGTCGTGGTGATTGCAATCATCGTGGCGGGGCCAAAGCGCATCGCGCAATGGGCCTACGTGCTGGGCCAATGGACGGCGCAGTTGCAGCGCATGTGGTCAGAGGTCGCCGTCACCCTTCAAAAGGAACTAGATGAGTCTGGCGTTGACATTAAAGTGCCTACGAGTCCGCCAACCCGTGCTGACTTACAGCGGTCACTACAAGACTATGGCAAGCAGGTTATGGACGCGGCAGGCAACCCGGAAAAGGAACTCAAAAGCATCCAGCGTGACCTGCAAAGCGTTAGCCGTTCGGTCAAAACCGAGGTGGACGGGCTGAACCGTGATGTAGAAAACGCCACCAAAACACCATCCCAAAACGGCGTTAAACAAGCGGCTTCTGCCACCAATGACGACGCCAAAGCGGACGATTCTGCTGCTTCCGACGATGAATCACCCAGTTTGGGCACCTGGGGCGGGGGTAACAACGCATGAGCAAGCTCAAAAGCACCCCGCCGCCGGACGTTGAAGTCTACGAGCAGGAGGACGGTCACGGTGCCCGCATGGGCTTTTTAGAGCACCTGGACGAACTGCGCCGCCGCCTCATCCGTTCGGTGATTGGCATCGGCCTTGGCACGGCGATTGGCTCGGTCTTTGCGGGGCAAATTCTGCAATATCTGGGTGGGCCGTACCTGAACCTGACAGGCGGCAACGAGTTTTTGATTATCGACCCGACGGGTTCGGTGGTGGCGTACTTTCGGGTGGCGCTACTGGTGGGCGCAACGTTGGCGGTGCCCATCGTGACGTACCACATCGTGATGTTCATTACCCCAGCCATGACGCGCACGGAAAAGCGCTACTTCATGTCTGCGCTGCCTGCTGTGTTCATCCTGTTTTTGGTGGGGGTGGCGTTTGCGTGGTTTGTCCTGATTCCGCCTGCGCTGCTCTTCTTGGAAGGCTTTCAGGAGGGGCTGTTTAACTCACAGTGGGAAGCAGGCCGCTACATCACGTTCGTAACCAACCTGCTCTTCTGGATGGGGGTGGCCTTCGAGACGCCGCTGGTGCTGTTTATTCTATCGCTGATTGGCTTCGTGCGGGCACGCCCGTTGATTAACAACTGGCGTTTGGCCATCGTGATTAGTGCTGTTGCTGCCGCTATGATTACACCCACTGTTGACCCGGTTAACATGATGTTGGTCATGGGGCCACTGCTGGCGCTGTACCTCGTTAGCATCTTTTTGGTCATGATTGGTTCACGCATGTTCAGGCGGCGCAGCGGCTATGAGCAACCCAAGCGTAAAGCCTAGGCGCAGTGCGGCGTACTGGCGTCGGCTGACGATTGCGGGCTTGCTGTTCACAGTCGTCATTTTGCTTGCGATTCCGGTGATCTGGGGCTTCCAGGGGATGTACAACCTCACCACTGCGGCCTGCGTGACAATGCCCACCCCCGACCAATATAACCTCCCCTACGACGTTGTGACCTTTCCCTCAGGTGACCTGACGCTAACAGCCTACTTCATCCCTGCGGGCACAGACGCGGCTGTGATTATCGCCCCACCCTGGAACCACGATCACGGCGGCCAACTGGACTACGCGCAGGTTTTCCACCATGAAGACCTCAACGTGTTGGTGTTAGGATCACGCGCCTGTGTGGGCCAACCGACGACGTTGGGCTTTGCCGAAGGCGACGACGTGACGGCTGCCTACA
>CAWUJQ010000392.1:0-4559 GCA_963922445.1 uncultured bacterium | reverse complement strand
TTGCGCGTCCCTTGTATATTGGTAAATGTGCGATGCTTCGGGTAAAACCGATGCAGCACAGACGATAGGTGATGGTGCAGACCGTGCGCGTCCTATCTAATTTGCTCTTCCGTGTTCATTTCGCTCTTCGGGGTGCCTGCTCAACCACTGCGACAGCAGCAGCGCCACCAGCGCCAATCCAACCAGCAGCAATCCTGTTGTCACTGCCGCATCAATGTCCCGCTCCAGGATATTGTAAATGAGCAGCGGCATGGTTTGCGTGCGGCCTTGCAAGCTTCCTGCAAACAAAATCGTCGCGCCAAACTCACCCAGCGCCCGCGCCCAACACAGCACGATGCCCGCCCCAAGTGAGCGTATGGAAAGCGGCACCGTTACCAGAAAAAATAACGGCATCCCCCCGGCACCATCCACACGCGCCGCCTCTTCTATATCACGAGGAACGCCCTGAAACCCAACCTGCGCCGCCCGAACATAAAAAGGAGCCGCCACAAACGACTGAGCAACCACCACCGCCGCCATTGAAAACGGCAGGATGATGTTAAACTGCTCCAGCAGCGGGCCTAGCGCGCCCCGCCGCCCCAATGTGAGCAACAAGGCCAGCCCAGCTACAGCCGGGGGCAGCACAATCGGCAGTTCGACCAATACATTGACGAAGCGCCGTCCGGGGAACTGCCAACGTGCGAGAACATAGGCCAGGGGCGTGCCAAAAATCAGCGTGGCAACCACAGTCAGGGTCGTCGTCAATGTACTGATGGCGATAGCATCCGGCACAATCGTCCCGTCTAAGGTCTGCCAGGCACGATTTTGCAGGGTATAGAATGCCAATACCGCGATCGGCAAACTCAAAAACAGCATCCCGATAGCGGCAACGAGGCCCAAAACACCCCGGCTAACGGACATCATCTGGGGGGTTGCGAACCGTCGTTCACACCAGACAGCGTCATATCTTGGGGGTTAACATCAACATCAGCGCACGCATACACATTGTCGGCAGGCGCGGGAGAGGTATTGGGTTGCGCCAGCTCACATGCCGGCGCAAACTTCCACTCGGCCAGGATGGCCTGTCCGTCGTCAGACAGGACAAAATCGACAAAGCGGGTGGCCAATTCCGGGTGCTTTGTGTCACTCGTCACCGCAATGGGATAGGCAGCAAGCACGTTAATTTCATCCGGGATGTTGAACATCAACACATCGTCCGCAATATCCGGCGTCACGTCAGAAAGGTAAATCACCCCCGCATCGGCCTCCCCCAAGGCGATCTTCGCGGCTACCTGCCGGACATTGGGTTCTTCCGAGACGATATTGCCCACAACAGCATCGCGGTAAGCCACACCAAAAGCTGGATCCGCCACCAGCCGTTCCAGCATCATATCGGTATAAGCGCGCACGGGTACCTGTGGCGCGGCCACAATCAAGCGCAAACCCGGATTGGCCAAGTCCTGTAATGACCGGATAGCGGCAGGGTTGTCAATCGGGGTGATCAATACCAGCCGATTGTTGGCAAAGACTTGAACCGGCTCAACCACCCGCTCTTCTTCAATGGCAATCTGCATTTGGGCGTCGTTTGCACTCGCGAACACGTCAGCAGGCGCACCCCGTACCAGTTGGGCTGCCAACGTGGAAGACCCACCAAAGTTGAACAGCACGCTTACACCCGGGTTTTCTGCTTCAAATGCCGCGCCGATAGACTCGTAGGCCTCCGTCAGTGATGCAGCCGCAAAAACCACTAACTCACCTTCATCCTGCGCATAAACGAAGCTGCTGCCCAACATAACGAACAGGAAAACCACCCATACCGATTGCTTCATACAAGTCCACTTTCTTGCATACCACCAGCCTGCCCCATCATAGCACCCCACATGACCCACAGCCCATCATAGAGACGCAAAAAGTCGCTGGCGAGTGTTTCTCAATCCAGCGACGGTTACTGAGCAAAATAACAAACAAGTTCGGAAACAACCCGGCAACGCGTATACGATGCCTACTCGTCTACCCCGACCATCACGTTAGACGCTTTCACAATGGCATAGACCGTTTTGCCAACCTGCAAGCTCAGGCTTTCTGCCGAGCTTTTTGTGATGATGGAAACAATTTCGACCCCACCCGGCAGTTCAATGACGACTTCCGTGTTGACTGCACCGTGGTTAATCGCCTTGACAGTGCCCTGAAGTTGATTGCGTGCGCTGGTTTTCATGTGATTTGCCCCTTACTGACAATGATTCGCCTATGCGGGAGTATAGCTAGGGCCAGAATGATGTCAATAATCGAGGATGTGTTGGGTTGAGCCACTTGAGTGGTGCAGGTGTCACAACTACAGGAGCCAGTCGATTCAAACAAAAACATCTGGCATAGGCCAGACGTTTGGAAGTGATAGTAGTAAGTACCCCCGACAGGATTCGAACCTGTGCCTTCGGCTCCGGAGGCCGACGCTCTATCCCCTGAGCTACGGGGGCTACTCGTTACATCATAGTCGTAATTTCCAATCGAAGCAACCCCACACTCTTTGCTATAGTTGGGCGGTGAAGCTCGGTAGCAGTCTACATGTGAACATGCCAAACACGATCAAAATAACCGCACGGGCCGCCTTAGTCGCCCTACTTGCCGCCTGTGGTTCCATTTCCGGCGAGGCCAATATTGCTGCCCTCGCCACGCAAAACAGCGGCTATGTGACGGAAGCCGCCTCCATGCAAGGTACGCTGGCCATCCAAGCCACCGAAGTAATGGGAACATCCGTTGCGGCAGAGACAATCGTCGCCCGTGAAAACCAAGTTAACGCCCAAGTCCTCGCGACCGTCCGTGCTGGTGACCCACCCACCGTTGCCGTCGTTGCCCGCATTGACCGCTCTGCGGGTGAGGCCGTTGGCGGTGGCACACCGGACCCCAGCCAATTTGGGGATGGCCCGGTTGGCAATGTGGTCGAGACTTATGTCACGACAGAAGTGCAAGATTCCGACGGCTGCGGGGTTGACCGCATGACGCAGTTCCCCGATGGTACCCTGCGCTTGTACGCCGTCCAGCGGGTAGAAGATGTGCCCGCCAATACCCTCATTGGCATTGAGTGGTTTTACGGCGGCGGCCTTGCCCTGGAAGACACGCTCGTGGTCACCACGAATGAACCCGACATCTGCCTGTGGTTTTTCCTGGAACCGTACTCACAGGGGGATTGGGGTGTGCAGTTTTACTCGAATGGCACCCCCGTCGGGCAACGCGTCAACTTCAGTGTAGGCGGCTAATCACAGGTTGGTTTGCATCCGGTTGTCGTTTACAATCTGCCCGATTCAATTACGGACTGGAACCGATTTTGAAACGCGCCGCGCTCATTCTTATTGCGCTGGCCTGCGCGATGGCGGTCATCACGCGCAGCCGCGCCCAAACTGTAGACGCCACCGCAACCCCGCTGTTCAACGTGGTGATTGCCCCAGATGTGGTGCTGCGCGGCGGGCCGGATGAAACCTATCCCCCGGTAGGTAACTTGCAAGCCGGTGACTTTTTATTCCCAGTGAGCCGCAACGAGGTGGGCAACTGGATTCTGGTCACGTACTTTCGGGGCACGTTCGGCTGGATTCGCCGTGACCTAGGCTTTTGGGTTGATGACCTGGACGAACTGCCGATTGTGTTGGAATTCGCGCTGACGCCGACCATCGCCCCCGGTGATGAGACCGCCACGCCGTTTTTCCCAACCAACACGCCCACAGGCAACTGGGTGGAAAGTGTGAACGGCATTGCCTACGTCCGTGCTGGCCCTGGACGCGGCTACTTGCGCCTGGGTCAGCTTTTTAACAGCGACACGGTTGTCCCTGTGGCCCGCGACGAAACAACAAGTTGGATCATGATTCGCTGGGAGCCGCCCTTCGTTCCCGGAGGCATCCCCCGCGACGACGAATTTGCCTGGATTGCCGTTGATTTGGTGGATTGGGCACCCGAAACTGAGTTGGACAGCCTCCCCGTTGTTTTTCAGGATGCCCTGACGCCGACGGCGACGTTTACCCATACCGTTACGCCAAGCGAAACAGCCACGCCGTCGCTGACGAATACACCAACCGCAACCCAAACGACAACGGCGACGAACACAACTACACCAACAAACACGCCTACGGCAACCATTACGGCATCACCGTCAAATACCGCGACCGAAACCGCCTCGGCAACGAATACGGCCACCCTAACCGAAACGACAACTCCCACAGCGACAGCAACCGAAGCCGCCTCAGCCACACAAACGTCAGTTCCGACTGAAACAGAGACGCCAACACCGACGTCCACTCACACAGCGACCGTTACCCCGTCCGCGACGCTGCCGCCGTCACACACGCCGACAAGCACGCCTTCCGTGACAGAGACGGACACATCGACTGCAACGGCTTCACCTACGCATACGGCAACCCCGTTGCCCACCGATACGGTAACTGCAACCCCGTCACACACGCCGACCGCTACTGATATACTCACGGCAACTGCAACACCGTCGCACACGCCAACCGCGACCGACAGCGCAACTGCCACTAACACACCAACGGACACGCCTGTCCCGTCGGATACACCGACAGCCACGCCAACGC
>CAWUJQ010000391.1:0-4570 GCA_963922445.1 uncultured bacterium | reverse complement strand
CGTTGATCGAAGCTGTTCCACAGCCCTACCACGCACCACACGACAAGCAGCGCAGCGCCAGCCGTGCGCACCGGGGCGCGCTCATGTTGCAACCACACCGTCAAGCCAAAGGCAGCCAGCAGCGCAATCACAGGGGCTAGCCCCACCAAATGCCGAATGCTCACCAGATAGCTAAGCCGGGTATTGGCAGCCAAGGCCAGCCCGATAAAACAGAGCGTCACCGTCCACAGCAGCCGGACGTTTGGTTGACGAAGCAGCAAGGCCGTTGGCACCAGCGCGGCAGGGAGCAATATCCACAGGCCGTTACCAAAGCCGCGCACAATGGCCAGTAGTGCCGTTCCAGCACGCATGCCGCGCACATCACCAAATTCGCTGCCAAGTGTGTTCGACAGCGCGCCAAACCAGGGCAAAATCGACGCAGCAGCAAGCCCCAACACACCAAGGATGAGCCACCAGCGGCGTTTTTTTTTCGCGAAGAGCAGGTGATAAACACCCACGCCGCCGAGCAAAAAAGCCGTGATGTAATGAGTGTAGAGCAAGGCAACCGCACTCAGCAGCAGCAGCGCCACATAGCCGATGTGACCGTCCAGGGCACGCCAGTAGCTCCACAGGCACAGCACCGCCAACCCAACCGACAGCGTGTAGCCGCGATATTCGTGCAGATAGTAGGCGTGGTAGGCACTCGTGCCCAGCAGCACGGCAGCCAACAGCCCAACCCTTGCACTGTGCGATAAATCGGTGCCCAGCCGGTAGGTGAGGGCAACGGTCAACAGCCCGGCGTACAGCGCGAGCAGCCGCCCAGCAAATGGCGACCACCCAGCCACTTGACCCCACCCGCCGACAGCGAGGCTGTACAGCGGCGGCCAACTGTCACGGATTGCGATGTGGTGGCGGACGATGCCTATTGGGGTAAACGCGGGGCCATACTGTGCGCCGCCCACCTTTTGCAGTGTGCGCACCTCATCGAACCACAGCGCATCTCGGTTAAGCTGCACGGCGGCAACGGTCATCACGAGCAGCAACAGCGGTACCATCCACGCCCACAGGGGCAGCCGTTTTGTGTCGCTCATGCCGTTGGGCTACCTGATTGCGGGCTGCACGCGGGCGATGTGCCATCTTTGCTGAAGACGCGCCCGGTGAGGTCGGGTGTGTCAATGATGGTGGCCTCGGTGGTATAGCCCAGTTCGGTTAGGGTGGCTTCTAGCAGGTCGGTTTGGCGGATGCGTGGCAAGCGCTTGAGTTCAAACAACCACACATGAGGCGCATCACCGATGAACCAGGCCGCCTGCGTTTGGTAGCGCCACAGGATGCGAATTTGCGGGCGGCGGTCGTCCAGGAAGGGGTCGCTGTTGACGATGGGGACGAGTGTGCTGATGTGCGCATAGCGGTAGGGCACATGCTGCCAGTAGTACACCATCACCACATCGTTAATCCACTCCCAGGTAAGCCCGCGCACAAGTGGCGCTTCCAGGTGCAAAATAACGGCGTCATCATCATGGATGCACGCCTCGCCCGTTTGCGTCATGGTTTGCACGACGGTCGTCGGCAAGGTGGGTTCGTGGCCGGGGGTAGACAGCACCTGGCTGAAGTCGAAGCTGTACCACACACCCAGCAGCACCCATATCGCTAGTGCGCCTGCGGCGACGCGTGGCAGCCGTCGCAGGGCGACGTCTAGGCCAACGGCTGCCAGAATCAGCATGAACGGCAGCACGCCGATGAGATGGCGCATGTGGAACAAAAACGGTGACACGACGTTAAGGGCAACGGTGATGGCCATCGTCACAACAAAGACGATGGTTATGAGTCGCACACGGCGTAAATCAGCAGCCCACGCCGCATAGCCGATTATCACGGGTAGCAGCAGCCAAAAGCCGTTCCCGAATGATGGGAAAAGGGCAATCAGCGGCAGCAGCGGGCTGGTTTGGCCGATAGACTGCCCCTGACGTATTTTGTAGTAGGTCACCAGCAGCCAGGGCATCACCAAAAACGCGGTGATGGCAAACAAGACCAACAGCTTGACGCTGTTGCGGTGACGCAGTTTAAACAGCAGGTGATAAATGCTCAACGCGGCAATGATCGGATAATTGGCCAGGTGGCTGTACAGGGCCAGGGTGGTCGTCAGCACGAACCCGCCCGCGTGCCAACGGGAGGGGTTATTGAGGGCGCGCCGATAAAACAGCAAGCTCAACAGCACGGTAAACGTGTAGAGCGTGTAGCCGCGCATTTCGTGAAAGTAGTATATAAAAAAGGCGGACGTGCTGAGCAGCAGCGCGGCAAGGGTTCCGGCGCGGCGTCCGGCCATGTCCGCAGTGAGGCGGTACGTGACGGCAACGGCCAGCAGCCCAAAGAACAGCGACAGGACGCGCCCGCTGAACGCATTCCAACCCGCCAGCGAACTCCAAGCGCCCAGCGTGGCGTAGTAGAGCGGTGGCCAGCGGTCTAGCCAAATAAGCTGCTCTAAAAAGGCAACCGGGCCAAGACGAGGTTGGAATTGCCCTGCGCCTAAAAAGTAGTAAGATAGCACTTCATCGTACCAGAGGGCGTCGCGAGTGAGTTGGAAACCGCCGAGGGCAGTGGCCAGCAGCAAAATGCAAATTAAAACCGCAAAAGTTTTGAAATTTGAACTCATTTAGGGTTAACACACGCTCATAAAAAACTTATGCTAGAATGAGTGTATCAAAGTGATAAAAATGACTCTTCCAATACAGTTTTTAATGGTTGTCGCTTACCCACATTGCACCAGAAGGGAAACGATCCACACGTGACGACCTGAACCGTTCGCCTTGTTGCACCCAGCAGCAGGCTCGTGTGCGGTAACGTCGCGCTGATATGAGCATAACGCGAAGCACCAAACGACACTAGCAGTTTATATGCTGATACTGCAACCCAATTTTGCAAACATGACAGCCGTTACCTGCTGTGATGCAGGAACAGTTTTGGAGAACAAACGTGATACAAGAGCTTCTAAACCGGGCCGACCAGCGCGGCTACATCACCTACGATGATGTGCTAGAAGTCTTGGAGGAGGACGGGGACGACCTCAACGCCATCGAAACCCTATTATATGAGCTAGACGAGATGGGTATTGAGATGCGCCAAGACGGTGAAAACAGTGCCCAGGCCACTCAAGGCGATGAAGAAGAAGACTTTGAGCGGCGTGAGCGGGTAAAAGACCCTGGCGTGGGGGACATCAATGCGGTGAGCGCCGATGACCCGGTGGGCCTTTACTTCCGGCAGATGGCGCAAGAGCCACTGCTCACGGCTCAGGAAGAAATTACCCTGGCCATGCGCATTGAAGAGGGCCAGATTGCCCATGAGCAGCTTAAGGCGCTGTTGTTGTGCCCCAACCCAAGTGGTGACGAAATTGACGACCTGCGGTACCGCGTCCAGGACGGGCAAGATGCCCGCGAACACCTGGGCCGGGCGAATACGCGCCTTGTCGTCAGCATCGCCAAACGCTACATGGGCCAGGGCCTGCCCTTCCCCGACCTCATTCAAGAGGGCAATGTTGGCCTGATGCGCGCCGTGGACAAGTACGACTACAAGCGCGGCAATCGGTTTAGCACTTACGCCACATGGTGGATTCGACAGGCGATTACCCGTGCCCTCGCCCAAAAGACCCGCACCATCCGTATCCCACTCCACATGACCGAACGCATCCGCCAGATGTACCGCACGGCGCAAAGCCTGGAACAAACCCTGGGCCGCCGTCCCACGCCAGAGGAAATCGCAGAGGAGATGACGCTGCCTGCGGAGGCCGTGCGCGGTATGATGGACGCCAGCCAGCACGCGATTGCCCTGGAGCGCCCGGTGGGCGATGACGGTGACAGCGAGTTTGGCGACTTCATCGAAGATCAGGATTCACCTAGCCCGGTTGAGGCAGCAACGCAGCATCTGCTGCAAGAGACCATCGAAGAGGTACTCAGCGAACTAACGCCCCGTCAGAGCCACATTTTGCGGCTGCGCTTTGGCCTGGGCGGTGGTGAACCGCATACCCTGGAAGAAATTGCCAACAAATTTGGCCTTAGCCGTGAGCGCATCCGGCAACTGGAAAAAGAGGCCCTGCGCCGTCTACGGCATCCGCGTTTGGCCCACAACCTGCGCGATTATTTGATTTAGGTCTTATCTCAGTAGTGGGGTGCGCCCTGGGCACAGCACGCTGTGCCCCTACCCTAATCCCCTTCTTTTTTTGGACTGGTGGTGCTTGACCGGCCTTACCGCACCCCCCTATCATGACTCCTAATCGAATAATGCATTCGTCCACTAGGAGCAAACCCCATGACGACAACCCATCCCCAGTACGCCTATTTCCAGGGCAGCATTGTCCCCATTGAGCAGGCCAAGGTGAGTGTGATGACTCACGCGTTTAACTATGGTACAGGCGTGTTTGGTGGTTTGCGCGGCTACTGGAACGCTGATGCGGAGCAGCTTTATGTGTTTCGGCCACGGGAACACATGACACGGCTGTTGCAGTCTGCCCATCTGCTGCGTATGGAGATACCCCACACGGCGGAATCGCTGGCGGCGGTACTGCAAGAGCTGCTGCAAGCGGAGGGGTATACGCAGAATT
>CAWUJQ010000390.1:0-4593 GCA_963922445.1 uncultured bacterium | reverse complement strand
GGCGCAGGGGCGCGGCTGGCGTTTATGCAACGGCTGGCAGCGGGTGTAGCTCCCCGTGGGGTGATGCCGTTTGCCGCGTGGCGCTTTATGGAAAGCGAGAAGCTGCGGTCACGGTTAGCAGACTGGCCTGCCGACTACGACCGTGAGCCGGGTGACCATCTGCTGGACTGGCGGCGGGGGGAGCGGGCGCTGCGGTACTGTCACTATGTGGATGACGCCGAACATGCGCGGCTTGTCGCAGCGACGGGATTGACGGAGGTGAATACGTATCGGGCAGACGGCCACGACGGGCAGATGAATCGGTATAGTGTGCTGCGTCGTCAACAATCCGACTTGCTCGAACTTTTGTTGTAAAATCGATGACACAACGTCTGTGTAATTGAGACTCGCTATGCCGCCCAATGATAAATTGCATCCCATCGTTTTGCGCTGCTTAACAAAAGCTGGCTGGACGATTCTCAGCGAACAGGAATACATTACGATGGGCAATATTTATGAAACAAGCCGCCGACTCTACATCGATATCAAAGCACAGTACCAAGATGAACTGATTGTCTTGATTGAGGTCAAGGGTCTCGAACGGTCGCCCGTTCATGAACTGATGGAATTACTTGGTCAGTATCTGATTTACAAAATTTCACTAGACTATCTTGGGATTATGATACCGCTATACGTCGCGGTAACAAAGTCCGCATATGAAGATATTATTCAACACACACTGGGACAGGCGATGCTAAGTCGACATGCTATCCCTTTTCTAGTGATTGATCCAATCACGGAGGAAATCGTCCAATGGATTCCAAAACCTTAGAGCAGATTTTGCGAGAAGAGATGCAGAAATATGCGGGGCCGGGCCTCAATGCGCACAGCTATCTCACTGAAAACGAAGCCGAGAGCCTGTATACCGTGGTTGACATTGCCGATGTTCGGGGACAGCGCATCATCGGAACGGTGCTGCTGGCCCACATTGTTGATGAGCGCATTGTCATCGAACTGGATCACAATAACAAGCTGCTCGTGGATGCGCTGCGTGGGCGCGGCGTTCCAGATGAGCAAATCGTACTCGCATACCTGGGTGAATCTGCGCAAAGCGTTTAGCCGCGTGAATGGCTACCGTGCAGATGGTCACGACGGGCGGATGAATCGGTATAGTGTGCTGCGGCGGGTGTAGAATTGACGATGATGGACACAGGAAATTAACCAGTACCCCTATCAGGAGACAGTAGCCATATTCGCTTGGCACGTTGTCGCGTGGGTTCATTCAAGCCGTGTGAATCGGTCGCGCAATGCACGCCGGTAGGGGCTTGATACATCAAACCCCTACTACGAAATTTTGCTCGCACAAAAAATCACCCTATCCCCGCTTGCCTTTTTCCTCGTCGTCGTTTTTGCCAAACAGCCGCTCAGATAGGAACCCGCCCAAAAACCCGGATAGCATCGACGCGGTTTCCGGCGCGTCCTGGTCAAGTACATCGTCCCACTTGCCCTGCGACCGCTGCCGAATCCACGCCTGATAGCGCTTTTCCGCATTGACGAGAGCCGCTTCGACGGCGTCGCTGTCGCCTTCGTTGAGCAAGTCACGCAGTTCGGTCAATGTGGCGAGGACGCTGTCCAGGTGGCGGATGGTGTTATCCCGGTTGTAAACGAGCAGGTCGCGCAGGTCGTCGGGGTGCGTGTCCATAATGCGGTGTGTGAGCCGCCCAAATGCCGGGTTCGTCAGGCGTTGCACTTCGCCCCAACCGTCACTGCCGCTCAACGCCCGGAAAGCCGCCAGTCCCAGCAGCGCGGGCACGCCCTCCGTCGCAGCGATTACCCCATCATGTTCTGCTGGATCAACATAATGCACATCCGCGCCCAGCACGCTGATAAACGCGGTCACTAATTCGATGGCTTCGGGGTTGGCGGATGGGCTGGGGGCCAGCAGTACCGATCCATTATCGAAGTAGTCGGCGCGGGCGTGTTCGGTGTCTTCCAGCCCATCCCACAAATAAATCGGATTCACCACTGCCGTCCCGCTGATGAGGAACACACCGTCCGGCAGTACGTCTTTGGCCAGGTCAATCGCGCGCTGCTTCAACGGCGATAGGTCAAAGATAACCGCGCCCTCGCGCAGGCCGGGGGCAATCTCTTGCAGCGTGCGCTTGAACTCAGCATAGGGCACGGCCAACAGCACCAGGTCTTTATCCGTGACGGCAGCCCGCGCACTGCCCGCCGCCTGGTCAACCGCGCCCAGGTCTTTAGCAGTGCGTTCCAGCGCGCCGATCATATCGTGGCCGGTGACGGTAAAGTGATTGCTGGCGCGCGGGGTGGTGTTATAGCGCTTGAGGGCCATGCCAGCGCTGGCACCCAGCCTACCGAGTCCAAGAATGGCGACGGATAAATCTGCCATGGGCGGTCGTCCTGTGTTGTATGCGGGTTGTGGGGCCTATTATGGCGCGTAGGGGAGCTTATGCAATGCAACAAAAAATCCCCTGCGCCCACAGCAGAGGATTTTTCGCTTGATTCAGCTCCGGCAGGAGATGCCGTGTATTACACAATGTTAGGCGACGGATGTGTCGCGGCGGCTCGTAACGCTGCGTGTACCCCAGCGGCGGGCGGCGTCTTCGCGGCGGTGCTGGTCCCAAAGGGTGTCTAGCTTGCCCTTAATTTCCTGGATGCGCTCACGCTGCTTGGCGTTGGCCATGTTGTGGCCCGCCAGCTTATACAGTTCGTGCCGTTCCATTTCTAGCTTGGTGATTTCGTGCATCGTTTCCATCTCTCGGCCTCCTGTTTGCCTATACCCTTGACTTCTGAAATCAACTCTATCTTACACCTAAAACGCCGTTTGTTGCCACTCTTTTAACACTATTTTTATGCCAACATTGGCAACCAGTAAGCAATTATGACCCCTCGTGACACCAAAAGACAACAATGTTTGCCCGGTATTGGATTTTGGTTGGAAAGTGTTCATAATTGTGAATTTAACGTGAATTTAAAAAATTTGATGCAGTCAATGAACATGAAATTAATGGAGGCGTAGCGGAGCGTTAGTTCATATCGTCGGCGCGCTGCAATCGCCACAACAGCGCCGCATACGGGTGATCCATCCACCCGGCCACCACCTCTTGATGATGTTCGACCAGCCAACTCGCCCGTTCCGACGCGCCCGCCCCGCGAAGTATCTCGCCACTCCACTTGGGGTGATGTTCTGCCACGATGCACGGGCGCGCCCACACCGCCCGCTGCGGGTCACAGGTACAGGCGCGGTGGTAGATGCCCGGTGCGAACATACGCAGCAGCACGGCAATCGACTTGCCATAGACGCTAAGGGGGTAGCGCACCTTGCCACTGTCGTGCATTAGGGCGGCGACGGCCAGGTCGTGCGGGGTTTCGGCTTCTTGTTGCAGCACCGCTTTCAACACGCGGATGCTGTGCAATTGTTCGCTGCGTTTCATCCGTTTGAAGGCAGCCAGCAGCGGCGGCGAGAGGTACGTTTGTGGCAGGGTGTAGTCAACGGTTTGGGTGAACGCAGCCAGTGCGCGAACACCCTGCGTCACCCGGTAAAGCGTGTGCGTCATAGCTTGATGGTGGGGTTACAGTCCGATAAAGGCGCGGAACATGGCATTCGCGGGCTGGAAGATCAATATGCCTAAGAAGTTCAACTGTGGCGCAAAAAAGCTAATGAAGATGAGGCCAAACAGCGCGTACTGGCTGTACGTCTGCCAGCTTTCCCAGGTATAGGCCAAATCAGACGGCAGCAGCGCCCATACCATCTTCCAGCCGTCAATGGGGAACAGCGGCAGCAGGTTGAACATGAACAGCACCAGGTTATAGAAGATGGACAGCGAGAAGAACATCGCCAGGTAGCCATCGGGGGTGGCTACGCTGCCCCCAAACGCCGAGGCGATTTCAAACGGGCTGTACAGCAGGCGCGCAGGGATGGCAAACACCAGCGCCAGGAACAAATTCGACAGCGGCCCGGCACTCACTGCCGCAAAGTAACCCCAGCGCGGGTTACGCATCAAACGCGGGTTGATTTGCGCAAAGCCGAGGGGCGCAAACCCGATCAAGATAAACATGATCCAGCCCTGCCAAAAGACGTGCGCCATCGGGTTCAGCGTCAGCTTGCCCAGTGAGGCCGGGGTTGGGTCACCCATCAGGTGAGCGACATAATTATGTGCGAACTCATGCACGGTCACGGCAACGACCAGTGCCAACAAAAACGTGATGAGAAAGGGAATACTTGGACTGCCCAGTAGAAGCACGAACCCAACTCCGTGTTAGTTCAAAATGTAGGCTGCGAGTATATCACAGTGTACGGGCTGCGGCGTAAAACGTTTCTTAGTTTCACAGGGCCATTGCAAAGTCCGCTTTTCAAGTTGGTGTAACGCGATTGGCCCTCACCCCAACCCCTTGTATGTTAGAGGTAGGGTGAAATCGCTGCCGATGCGTTCTGTTCCCCCTTCTCCTAGCCGCGCAGCGGCGGTCGGGAGAAGGGGGCTAGGGGGATGAGGGCTAAACGCACTGAAGTGAAATGCCCCATACTGAGTTCCTGTTATAGCGGCAAAATCATCTCGTACTGGCTGAGGTAGGGCATGTAACCGAGCGCCGCCA
>CAWUJQ010000389.1:0-4602 GCA_963922445.1 uncultured bacterium | reverse complement strand
CGCCAGAAGACCTCACCCTGGCCGACACCTCATCCGAGCCACGCCCGGAAGACCTGAGCTATAACGAAACGCCGACCGTGGCTGCCGAGCCGCGCCCGGAAGACCTAACGCTGGCAGACACCAGCACCCCGCGCCCAGAAGACGAACTATTCCCAGAGCCAGCGGTTGATGACGTAGACCCGGCTGACCTGGACGTTGATGCTTATGCCGCCGCCATGGCCGAACTCGAAGACGACGAGGACGAAGCCTTTGGCATGAGTGAGCTAATGGCGCTGCAAAGCCTGGCCGACGAAGAACCCGAAGGCGACGTTGAGCAGGGCGTGGCCCGCGAAGCCGAAGTCGAAACAGCAGACGCCGAAGACGCCACTGCGCTCGAAAACCTCTCCCCGGCAGAGCAAGCCGCCCTCGGCATTGCAGACCAACCTGGCGGTTTCGATTACGCCTCCCAGATTGCTTCATTGGAAGGCGGCGACTCGCTCGACTACAGCCAGGGGCAGCCGCCCGTGCAAGGTGAGCAAGCGGCAGATCAGTTCAGCTATGCCGACCAGATCGCTGCACTGCAAGGCGATACCGGCCAAACGCAAGCCCTCGGTGAAACGCCCGCCTTCGGCGCGCCCGTTGACCCGCAGCAGGAAGCCCTCGCGCAGCAGTTTGCCAGCACCGAAGGGCAAATCCGCGGCCTGCGCGAACAGCGTGAGGCCGGGTTAATTTCACAGGAGCAGCTTGAATCGCAGTTGCGCGAACTGATGGTGCTGGACAGCGACAACAACTGGTGGATGATGGGCGTGGATACCGAAATCTGGTATCGCTATGACCCCGGCACCGCGCAGTGGGTGGTCGATACGCCCCCGCAGACGGCAGCAGCAGCGGCAGCCCAGCCCAGTGCCACACCAACCGCCACCGGTGACTTTGACCCGGTTGAATACAGCGGCCAGCTAGGCGACCAACAGCAGTTCCCCACCTTTGGCGACGACGGCGGTTACACTGCCCCCAGCGACCCGTTCAGCACGGCAGGCCAAACGCCGCAAACCGACTACATCCCGCCCAGCCCGGTTGACCCAAGCGACGATCAATTTACCCAGGTGGGCGGCTCGGCATTCAAAGACACGCTCGACAGCGCCCAGCCAACCGTACAGAACATCAATGCCGTGGGCGGCTATGATGACGGTGAATATGAACCCACAGGCAGCGACTATCAGCAGCCCTTCGAGGAAGAAGAGTACGAAGACCTGAGCGTGGTAGACCGCGCTCAGCAGGAACAGCGGCGCAGCACGGTCACCACAATTGGCGTGGCGGCGGCTGTTCTCATCGGCATTCTGCTGATTGGTGGCGCGGCCATCGTCGGCGGCTTCACCCTGTGGTATCAGAACATCAGCGACCGTTGGGCCGCCCAGCTTGATACGCTCGACCTGGCAGCGGGCGCGGCAGACTTCCAAACGGTGATTTTCTTCGACGTGACGGGCAACGAAATCGCAGAACTGCAAAGCGAAGACGGTGGTGCGCGCATCTCCGTGCCGCTGACGGAAGTCTCGCCGTTTATGATTCACGCCACCGTCAGCCAGGAAAATGAGCGCTTCTTTGTAGACCCCGGCTTTGATGTCATTGCGATTGGCCGCGCCTTTTTGCAAAACATCCTCGGCCAGGAAATCGTCAGCGGGGGCAGCACCATCACGCAGCAGGTGGCCCGCAGCATCGTGCTAGACGACTTCAGTTTCGAAGACGAGGGCGACCGCAAGCTCAACGAGATCATCGTGGCGTCCGAACTCAGCCGCCGCTACACCAAAGAAGAAATCTTAGAAGCGTACCTCAACAACATCTACTTCGGTAACTTGCAGTACGGCGTCGAGGCGGCCTCACAGTTCTACTTTGATAAGCCCGCCGCTGACCTGGAACTGGCCGAAAGCGCCATGATTGCCGGGCTGATTAGCCGCCCTGCCGAGTTCGACCCGGTCACGGCCAAAGACGCCGCCATCGAACGGATGCAGGCTGTGCTCAACCGCATGACGCTGGCCAACGGCAACGGCTGCGTCAATGTACCCAATCAAGCGTCCGCGCTGTGCATCACGCAAGACACGCTGCGGAATGTCGCCGCCGCGCAAATCGCGCAAATCCAGTTAACTGACTTCGAGCCGCGTGATAACGAGTTCACCTACCCGCACTTCGTTGTATTCGTCCAGGAGCGCTTGCAGCAGACGTTCACCCAAGAGGAAATCTTCCGGCGCGGGCTGCGCGTGTACACCACCATCAACCCACGCATCCAGGGGTCAGCGCAAATGGCACTAGAAGACGCCGTGGACGAGCTTGGCTTGCGCGGCGTGCAAACCGGAACCGTCATGGTGACCGACCCGCGCACGGGTGCGATTCGCGCAATGGTGGGCAGCCCGGACTTCGACGATGAGGCGTCCAACGGGCAAATCAACTACGCGCTCACCTACCAGCAGCCAGGGTCGGCCATCAAGCCAATTACCTACACGGCGGCCCTCATCGGCACGGACAACGGCGAAACCGTTACGAATTACTACACCCCGGCTACCGTCTTGTGGGACGTGCCCACCACCTATGCCGACGGCACGCTCATCACCAACTTCGACGGGCGCTATCGCGGGCCAGTTTCCCTGCGCGACGCGCTCCAGCAAAGCCTGAACGTGCCCGCTGTCAAAAGCTATGCCTCGTTTGTGGGTGAGACGCGCTTCCGCCAGACGTCCACGGCGATGGGCCTGCGCTTCCCGGATGGGGCTGTGTTCACACCCGCAACCGGGCTAGGCGCGACCGAAGTGCGCCTGTTCGACATGATGGAGGCCTACGGCACACTGGCTAACGATGGTGCGCTGGCCCCCCTCTACGCCATTGAGCGCATTGAGGACGCCGACGGCAACCCGGTACCATTTGAGCGCGAACCGGCAACACAGGCTGTGCCCGCCCCCGTCGCCTACCTGATGCAAGACATCATGTCCGACGACGTTGCGCGCCAGCCGCAGTTTGGGGTAAATAACTTGCTTGGCGGCGGCTTCCCGGCAGATACCGTCGCGGCCAAGTCCGGCACCAGCAACGAAGCGTCCGACTTGTGGACGGTGGGCTTTACCAATAACGCGGTTGTGGGTGTATGGCTGGGCACCATTGAGCAAAATCAATCCACCTCAGTAGACAGCGCCTTTGTCGCGGCCTCCCCGCTGTGGCGCGAAGTGATGGACGCGGTGCTGGCCAATGTGGAAGCCGGCACGTTCCAAAACGTGAGCGGGGTGCGCCAGCAACAGTATTGCACCACCACCGGCACCGCTACCGACCCCGCCGTCCAGTGCCCCGGCCCGGTTGAGGTCGAACTGTTCGTCAACAACCGCCCGCCGCCCCCGGCAAACCAGGGCTTTGTGACCGAAGTGCAAATCGACACCTGGACGCGCGGCCTGTACGACGCCAACATCTGCCCAGATAACGCCGATACTATCCGTGCCGCCAACATCGCAGACGAAACAGCCATCGCCTGGTTGAACTCGAACCCTAACGGCCAGCAGTTTGCCCAGCGCATCGGCCTGCAAGTCCCGGTCGTCACAGCGCCGGAACAAACCTGTGGCAACACGGGCGTCTCGCTGCTGCAAGCCTCGCTAAACGGCCCCACACAGGGCCAAACGGTCACGGAGGTACAGGTGCCCATCCTGGGGACGGTTAACGGTGGCGAAAACTTCGCCAGCTACGACATTCAGGTAGCCAATGCCAACGCGCCAGACAACTTCTTCATTATAGACGGCCCGTTCCAGGCGGTACCGGGCAGCCAGCAGCTAGGCACCTGGGACGCAGGCGGCTTCGATAACGGCAGTTACATCCTGCGCTTGGCCATCAACGGGCGCAATGGCGGCTTCGCTTACCGCACCGTGCAAATCAACCTGCAAAAGCCGGAGCCAACCGCTACGCCAACGTTCACGCCGTCACCCACAGTGCCGCCCGTGCCCACAACACCACCGCTGCCCACCAATCCACCCGCGCTTGTGCCCACAGGCATTCCAGATGCAGCGACCCCGATTCCATTTGACGACACTGTGCAGGACTTCGCTCCGTAGCCTGTTATGCCATAAGGTGACGCTGATCGTTCAGGCGAATCAGCGTCGCCCCCTCACGCTTCAACAACACCCCACTGACAGACGCATTGCCCATCTCAAAGGTGCGGTAGGCCGTCAGGGGTTTGCCCAAACACACGCACAACAGCGTTTGCAGCAGTTCCCCATGACTGACGGCAATTACCGTCTGGTGTGGGTGGCGCTGCTGCACATCGGCTAAAAAGCGGTTGATCCGGGCGACGACCTCCGTTACAGGCTCACCGCCGGGGGGCGGCTGCTGGCGGTACGGGTACCACGCATGGAAGGCGGCGTTATCCAGCGCTTGCATTTGGGCATAGGTCAGCCCCTGGAATTGGCCGTAGTGCGGTTCGCGCAGGCGGGCGTCCGTTTGGAGGGCGACATCGTGGTGGCTGGCAATTTTGGTGGCTGTTTGAAAGGTACGCGGCAAATCACTGGTATACAGTGCCGCGACGGGTTCGTCTGCCAGGGCCGCGCCAAGCTGCACAGCCTGCCGCTGACCGACCGCGTTGAGCGGCACATCCGCCTGCCCCTG
>CAWUJQ010000388.1:0-4606 GCA_963922445.1 uncultured bacterium | reverse complement strand
CCCCGCATAATCTTCTTCCCGGCGCACGCTGACGGGCGGCGGCCCCACCCCCCAACGCTGATGCAAGTCGCGCACAATGGGCGTGTCCGGCAGCGGGTCGGGTGGGTCACCGCCCATCACTGTGATAATCAGCACCGTGTCGCCGCGCTGCGTGAGTTGGTGAATGGTGCCGCCGCAGCTATACACCGCGTCGTCAAAGTGCGGCGACAGGAAGACGTGTGTTGTCATGGGCGCACCTGATTCTGATACAAGTTCCAGCCGTCAATCGCTTCCACCAGCACAAAACCCGCCGGAACACCATTACTATAGCGGACGGCCACATCGTCTTGCTGCCACACATACGCGCCAACCGCATCTGTGGGCACGGCCTCTGTGGGGGCGGCCATCAATATAAAGCTGACGTAGCTGCGCGGGTCATAGGCCGCTAGCGGATAGAGTGCGTCATCTGGCACAATAAATGGCCGCGCACTGCCGTTGAGCGCAATAAAACGATAGGCAGCTTCGTCGTCCGCCAACACAGACCCGGACGGGGCATCTTCAAGCCAAAACAGGATCGCATTTTCGGGGTGTTGGTTGGCTTCTGGCGTGAGCAACTGGTAGATGTTCGGTTCCGCTTGCAGTTCAAACCACAAAAACGCCCCGCTGATGATAATCTGCGCGACGGCGGCAATCGTTAGCACCGGCACCCGGTGCGATGGAATGGCCCGCGAGATGCTCACCAGCCCGGTGACCAGATACAACCCCTGAGCAAAGGCAGACGGAAAATCGAAGCCCAACAAGCGCGCAATCAGCACTGCAATCACGGGCATGAGTACGACGACCAGCGCCCGTGGATTGCGCAGCGAGGTGACAAAGGCCACGGCAATCAGCAAGGGCAAACTCACAAACTCGCCCACCGTCTGCGGTATGGCGGTTAACAAGCGCTCGTTTAGCGCAACGGTTGCAAAGCTGTTACGTATAGCGAACACGTTGCCCGCATACACCCAGTATAAAAACAACCAGATGAACATCGCCGCCACAATCGGGAACACTAGCACCATAATTGCCGCCCACATGCGCCCGGTGTCGTGATGGTCAGGGTCTGGGTGCAAGCGCAGATAGTTCACCAGCGCCGCCACAAACAGGAACAAAAACAGCACCGCGATTGCGTTGAAGTAAAACGCCACCCCCAGGATAAGCCCCGCCAAAAACGCGTTCCAGGTTTGCCCCTCGCGCATAAACGCTTGAAAGGACAGCCAACTAAGGACGTGCAGGCACAGCGCCATCATCTCGCCATAAGACGTTACGGATAGCGTCAGCACAGACGGCGTCATGATAAACGCAATCAACAGCAGCCAGCGCGTGCGCATGGGGATCGGCACCGGAATCAAATACTGCCAGATGCCCCACACAATCCCGCCCGTGGCTAAGGCAGAAAGCACCCCCAACACCAACACGTTGGGCGCAATACTGGCCGTGAGGAACGGCAGCGGCGGAAACAACTCCGGGAAGTTATCGCCAATCCCCACCCGGCGCACCACAAGCGCCTGCGTCACGAGCCGTGCGCGTGTGTCCCCGATGTAGCCAGCGCGCCACACCAGCCAGGCCAGCAAAATAAACGGCAAGCTGCTCCAAAGCCAAAAGATTACCTGCTGCCGCCACTTCAAATGGCCCGACGGCACAAAGTCGCCCTGGCGCAACGCCTGCCACCATCCCCTTAGCCCACCCGACGGACGGCGGCCCGCGTTAGTGAGTGGCCTGCTTGGTGATGCCATGATTCGTCTTTTCCCAGTAGAACGGCTTTGTAAAAAGCTGCCACAGCGCCTTATACGATGACAGGGAGTGCAAAATCCAGTAGACCGGGTTGAGCAGCGCATAGCCAATGAGCACGTACAGGCCGCGCTTAAACACGGCCAGCATGTTCAGGTAAATCATGAGCGCGTTGCCCAACAGCAAGTTAAACATACTGATGAACAACACCCAACCGGGGAACACCGCGTCAAAGGCAGTGGTTTGGGTGGGCAGCCAAAACAAAAACGGCAAAATCATCAACGGCATCATCAAAAATGTGGCCGGTGTGCCGCCAATAAGCATCAAAAACCCGGCGGCGTTCTTCCAGCCGACGGCGCGCACCAGCCGCGTTGGGTTGCGGGTGTGGACGAGAACCGTTTGCATGTAGCCTTTAATCCAGCGAGACCGCTGCCGCAGCCAGTTGCGCGTTTCGTTATTGGCCTCCTCATACGTGGTGGAGTTGACAATGCCCACGCGGTAGCCCAGCGCGCTTGCCCGGATGCCTAGGTCGGCGTCTTCTGTGACGTTGAACGCATCCCAGCCGCCCAGTTCCTTCAGCACGTCCGTGCGAAAGTGATTGCTCGTCCCGCCCAACGGGATCGGCAGGTTCCAGTGATCTAGCCCCGGCAGCATGTAATCAAACCAGTAGCTGTATTCCAGCGTGAACATGCGCGTGAGGAAGTTTTCGTTGGCATTAAAATAATTGAGGGCCGCCTGCACCACCGCCAAATTGCCCTGCCCCTTGCGAAAGGCCACCACCGCCTTCTTCAGTTGATCGGGTTCGGGGCGGTCTTCTGCATCATAGATGACGAGGTATTCGCCTTTGGCAAAGGCCAGCCCCAGGTTACACGCCTTCGGTTTGGTTTTGGGCTGCGCGTCTGGCACAATGACGAACGTTACCGTTTGCGGCGGCTTGGCAGCACGGGCCGCGTCGATGGTTTCCTGGTCGTTTTCTTCCAGCAGCAGCAAAATTTCCAGCTTTTCCGGCGGATAGTCCAGTTCGCCCAGGTTTTGCATCAACAAGCCGACGATGTTCGCCTCTTTGTAGACGGGCACCAACACCGTATAGACGGGCAGTTCGTCCTCGCTGAGCGCCTCGACTTCTTCATCAGTCACCTGTTGGAACAGTTCCGAGCGCGCCCCGGCCAGCGCGGTGACGAACTTGAACAGAATACTGACGAAAAACGCAAAGTTAATGCTGCCCACAATCAGGCCTAGCGTCACAATCGGGAAGAAGGCCAGCCCAACCGCGCTCAGCAGCATGGTTGCACCAAAAGTGGCAAACTGCGCCTTTGTCATGACGGTGTAAGCGCTTTCGTTCGGGTGACGGCGGTACAGCCCATAGATGGACTCGTCCACGATTTCGCGCTTAAACGCAATACGCACCCACTTGTCGATGTCCCAGTTGGTTAGCGTTAGCAGGCGCACCATTGTGCGTGGGCCAAGCACAGCGCGCACCGCCTCAACGATCTCGTCCAGGTTGGCCCCGCTGATGCCCACTTCGATTTCGTCGCGTTCATGGTTGTGGCGCAGCGGCAAAAATCGCTTGGCAATCAGTGTTTCGTAGTCAAAGCAGCGGATAAGGTCTTCGTCGGGTTTTTCTTTTTCCACATCATGGAAGGGCACCCCCAACAGCCCGCCAATCACCTCGCCCAATTCGTGGCGCTTGATGTAACGCCGAGACAGCAAAACCACGCTCAGCGGCACCCCGATGCGGTGGTGAATCTGCATCGCTTGATCCAGTTCAGCCCGCTTCACGTACTCTAAGCGGACGAGCGCATTACCCAGGCTGGTATTAAACGTCTCGTTGCTTGTTTGGGTCGTCATGAGGAGGCTTCAGGCTCTGGTGTCAACTCGCTGTCATCGTCAGGCTGGCGGCGCACCACACGCGGGTAGGCCAACGTCAGGATAATCAAAACGACGATCACTGCTGCCACAAAGCCGCCCACCTGAAACCAAATCGTCAACGAGCGGTCAGCAAGCGGCTGTATCAGGTTGTCGTTGCCGCGCACATTCACATTGACTGGCCCAGACGTTGGCCCCAGCAGCAGCAGGTCCCCTTGCAGGCCATACCAGCCCAGCGGGTCTTCATGGAGTTGCAAACCCAGCTGCTCAATCTGACCTGTGTCGCCGCTGAGCATCAGCACGTCTGTCCCGCGTGTGTTAAACGCTTGCAGCGCGGCCACTTCACTATCCGGCGCAAATTGAGCCACCGTTTCGGCCCGTTCGCCGACAATTTGCACGTTCTCACCAAACCGAAACGGTGCGTTGAGGTCAGCATTGCCCACCAGCAGCTTCGGCAAATCAGACGCAACCGCGTCGTCCCAGGCGATGACGCGCGGTTGCAGCGGACGGCGGGTGGTGCGCTGCATCGCCGTGACCACCTGAACGGCGGCATCCAGGGTTTGCGGTTGCAGCGCCTCAATCCCAACGATGAAGTTGTCCGTCAGGCTAGACGGGAAGCGCTCGAACCCGGTCAGGCTGCTCTCGCCCCGCTCAAAGCGGATGACACTACGGTCAAAGACCTGCGCTGTGAACGAACTGCCATTCAGCGTGCAGCGCCCACCTTCCGGAATGTGATGGAAGCGCACAATCAGCGTGTTGTCCCGTTGCAGCGTCTCCGCTGGGACGTCCACATCAATGTCAAAGCTGTCGCCCGTTTCCAGGGAGAGGGCGCGCAGCAGTGTGCCGTTCATCAGCACACTCATGGTTGCGCTTTCGGCTTCCACAACTGGCGTATACGTGCCCGCCAACCGCGTTGAAGCGGCCTCTAGCAAGCCGCCGACATCGGCCTGCGCAAACCGAACGACAATATCCAACCGCCCGTCGCCGCTCA
>CAWUJQ010000387.1:0-4626 GCA_963922445.1 uncultured bacterium | reverse complement strand
AAAAAACGCTAAATTGAATGGGAATGGTGCTGTGAAAGTACAGCCCAGCCATTCCCGAATGTAGAGGCGGTTGCAGGTGCCCTGTTGTTATGTAGACGGCGCGAGTCGTTCTGCCATCTCGATGAAGGGCTGTAGCGCGGCGGGGTTGCGAATCGCACCACGATTCACAATTTTTTCAGGGTCTTGCCCAAGCAAGACGCGGCGCACAGGGATTTCCAGGCGTTTGCCACTCAGGGTATAGGGGATTTCATCAACAGCAAAGATGTCATCTGGCGCATGGCGTGGCGAGACCTCTTTGCGCAGTTTTCGCTTGATTATGGCTTTGAGGTCGTCATCTAAACCGACACCCTCACGCAATACGACGAACATTGGCATAAAGGGATCGCGCCCGAGCATCTCTAAATCGACAACCAGCACGTCCAGCACCACATCAAGGGCCAGCACACACTCGTAAATTTCGCTGGTGCCCATGCGTACCCCTTTGCGGTTGATTGTCGAATCGGAGCGGCCATAAATCACGCAGCCGCCGTGTTCGTTGAACTTAATCCAGTCGCCATGTCGCCACACGCCGGGGTACATCTCGAAGTAGCTTGCATCATAACGCGCATGATCGGCATCGTTCCAAAAGTAAATTGGCATAGATGGCATCGGTGCCGTAATGACAAGTTCGCCGACCTCACCAATAACCGGGTTGCCCTCCGCATCATAGGCTTCCACTTTTGCGCCGAGCGACGCGCCTTGAATCTCGCCTGCGCGCACGGGCTTCGTTCGAGCGCCGCCTACAAAAGCAGTACATAAGTCGGTGCCACCACTTAACGACTCCAGAGCCAGGTCTTTGCCCACGTTATCGTAAATCCACTGGAAATCAGACACAGTTAAGGGCGCACCTGTAGAGCCAACACCGCGAATGCGGCTGAGGTCGTGGGTTTGGTTTGGATACAGTTCGGCTTTTGCACAGGCGGAGACAAACGCAGGCGATGTACCGAAGTAGGTTACCTGGGCTTCTTCAGCGAGTACCCACAACGCATCTAGCGAGGGATAGCCCGGGCTGCCGTCATATAACACAACACTGCTGCCCGAAAGCAGCGCCCCCAGCATGTAGTTCCACATCATCCAACCGGTGCTGGTAAACCACATAAAGCGATCGCCAGCACGCAAATCGTTGTGAAACACCCCCGCCTTGGCGTGTTCGAGTAAGTTGCCCCCGTGCCCGTGGACAATCGGTTTCGGTAGGCCTGTCGTCCCTGAGGAGTACAATATCCACAGGGGGTGGGCGAACGGCACCTGTTCAAAGGTGAGGTCTGCATTAGTATACGTCTCCATCACGTTTGACCACGCCGTTGCTCGTGGTAGTGGATCGGCATCAATGACAGGCACCTCAATGATGTGTTTGACCGTTGGCAGCTTGGCAACCAGTTCGTCAACTACGTCTGCCCGGTTATAAGTGCGACCATTGTATTGATACCCATTCGCTGTAATCAGCACTTTGGGTTCAATCTGGCTAAAGCGGTCTAACACACTCCGCACCCCAAAATCGGGGGCGCAACTCGACCAAACGGCACCGATGCTTGCGACCGCCAGAACTGCGATAACGGCTTCGGGACGATTGGGCAAATAGGCAACCACACGATCCCCTTTTTGCACACCCATTTCGAGAAGCGCCGCACGCAGCGCCGCAATCTGAGAGACGATTTCGGCTTTGGTGATTTCTTGTAGCGGCGTATTCTCGTCTTTGAAAAAAAGGACGGAGCCATCGGCAGGCATTTTTGCCACGATGTTCTCGGCATAGTTCAGGCGCGCATCAGGGAACCATGCCGGACGCGGCATTGTGGCGTCAGCAAGGACAACATCACCTTTGGCTTGTGCCACAATCTCCAGGTAATCCCACAGCGATCCCCAAAATCCGCTTAGGTCTGTGACTGACCACTGCCAAAGCTCATCATAGTCCGCCAGATGCACGTTACGTTCGCTGGCAAGCCATTGGATGTAGCGGGTGATGTTGGCCTGTTGCACCGTTTCAGGCGAGGGAGACCATAAGATAGTGCCTTCAGTGATAGCAGTCATAATCGTATTCCGTGTGAAGCTTGTCGTATGCGATGTTGCAAAACCTGACCGGGCACCCGCTGCTCTGTTTGATCAGCAGCGGGCTGTGCTGACCCAATGCGTGTTATAGCACGCCGATGCGATAGAGTGCCTTGGACTTATCCAGTTCCTCTAGTGCCACTTGCCGTGCCGTGTCCGTGAAGATGCGTTCAATGTCTTTGGTTTCAACCTTGGCAATGTATTCGGCTGGCGACATGCCGTGCCAGTCTGCCGAGATGGCAATGCCGATTGGGTTGTAACGCCACAGTTTGTCGGCGTCTTTCATCAGGCTGTCATTGAGTGATAGCGCCTCAAGCCGGGTGTCATGACCGTCAATCATTTCCACGATCTCGTCAATCAACGCCTGCGCGTACCCGGCTTCGGTAAGGATTTCACGCGCCAGCCGTGCGCCCTCTTTTTCGTGTTGAATGCGTACATCGGTGATGTCTTGCTTGAATGCTGTTGTGTAAATTTCTTCCTGGTTGACCATCGCCCAGCCGTTATCGTGGAGCAATGCCGCCAGCAATACGATGTCTCGGTCGCATTCCGGTGTCGCGGCGACCAATCGCTCAGCATAGATGTACACAACCGGCACATGAACATCGTTGCGTCGTGATCGCAAATACGGTTCGCTGGCCTTCCAAACGGCTTCATATTCCATCATTTTCCCCTTTGTGCTAAGTGGAATTAGCTTATTCCGGCATCTGCCCTGGCGCACGGCCACGCAAGCCCAATGCCTCCCGCACGTCATCAGGATGGGCAGGTTCTAAATCGAGTTCTTTAGCAATGCGCACGGTGCGGGCTACTAACTGCGCGTTGTTCTCCACAAGTTCGCCATAGCGATAATAAACGTTATCTTCCATGCCAATGCGCACCTGGCATCCCATGGCCATCGCCATTGTGGAGATGGGCAACTGTTTACGTCCCATTGCACTCACATTGCAGTAGCAATTGTCGGGCAAACGACGCACTGCCTCAACCAAATTCTCTGGTGTGCCCCGCATACCACCCTGAGTGGGTGTGTGCATCACAAGGTTGATTATAAACGGCGGTTCAAGGATATTTTCCTTGAGCAGCAATTCCACCTCTTCCAGCATTACCATGCTGTACACTTCGAATTCAGGCTTGACCTGATTGTCGCGCATGGCTTTGGCAAATTCGACGATGTCTTCGCGGTGATTGCTAAAAAACACACGCTCACCCCGAATCCAGAAATTCAAGATGCCCATGTTCAGTGAACACATTTCGGGGCGTAACTCAATCGTGTTCATGCGCTCCCGCACAGAAAGAAGCGGGCTACCGCCCGTCGTGAGTTGTACCACTGCATCCGTTTCAGCACAAAGGGTTTGGTGCAAATGGCTAAAAATAGCCGTATCCATGGAGTTGCTGCCATCGGGTTCGCGCGCATGGACGTGCAAAATCGCGGCCCCGGCTTTCCAAGCAGCAATGCCCTGTTCGATGATTTCATCGGGTTGTTCAGGTAAGTTTTCGTTGGCTTCTTTGCCGTGGATACCCCCTGTAAGCGCACAGGTAATCACCACTTTGTTCTTTAGCGTCAACATAGGGTGGGTTAGCTTTCTTCCGACTGGCTTGTCAGCTCAGCCGCTCGTTTCACCGATTCAATGATCTTGACATAGCTGCCGCAGCGGCACAAGTTGCCGGCAAGGTATTCCTTGATCTCGTGCGTGTCTGGATTGGGATTTTCCGTCAGCAGTGCACGTGTTGTCACAATCATGCCAGGGGTACAGTAGCTGCACTGGAAGCCCATCTTTTCCAGGTAAGCCTGTTGAACCGGGTCAAGGTCTTCTGGCGTGCCAAAGCCCTCCACCGTGTCGATGGTCTTCCCATCCATCATCGGGGCTAGGTAAAGGCACGCACTAATGACCTCACCATCCACCAGGATGGTGCAGGCTCCACAAATGCCGATGCCGCAGGTCACACGAACACTCTTGAGGTTGAGTTCGCGCCACAACACATCCTGGGCCATTTCGTGAGTTTGGACGGTTGTGGTTGTGGATTTGCCGTTCAGCGTAAACGTAATTGATTTTTCCATGAGTTTTATTGGTTTACCTCGTGTAAGGCGCGTAAAACTTTTTCGGGCGTCAGGGTCAGGTCACGCAAGCGCACGCCCGTTGCGTTGAACAGGGCATTGCTTACGGCTGGGCCAACGAGTGGCACCATTGTTTCACCTAGTCCGTGGATGTCCGCACCTTCCTCTTCTAGCATATCCAGTTCCAGCCCGTCGGGCACGTCTAGGAATGACGGCACCATGTAGTCGGATAGGTTCGGGTTAATCACCTGACCGTCGTCAAATTGAATTTCCTCAAAGAAGGTGGTGCCAATACCCATGATGGTGCTGCCTTCGGTTTGAAGCTGCGCGGTGAGTTGGTTGACAACCCGTCCTGCGTAGACAATTGCCTGTATGTTCTCAATTTCGATGCGCCCGGTCTCTGTATCCACAGCGATTTGCACGCCGCACGCGCCCTGGTGCCAGTGCGAGGAGGCAATGCCTTGGCCGTCGGCGGGGGAAACGCCGCCCTCGTT
>CAWUJQ010000386.1:0-4674 GCA_963922445.1 uncultured bacterium | reverse complement strand
GCTGCACGCGCACCCACGCCCCGGTGATGTCGCGGGCGTCTACGTCTACCGTCACGTTGGGCGGCACCGTGCCGATTTGCTGATTGCGTGCGTCGGGGCCGTCCCGCAGGATGACCTCGTCTGCGGTGGGTTGGCACTGCGGAATCACGGCGGGAATTACGAATTGTTCGGTGTAGGGGTTGCCGAGCGCGTCCTGGGCTTCCAGCAGCACGGTCACGTTGTCCTGGGGGATGCCGATGATCTCGTCGGTGCTGCCCTGGGCATTGTACTCACCACCCGTGAAGTCGCCCTCAAGCCCCTGTACCGAAAGCTGCACCACGTCGGCATTGGCCACGTCCCAACTGAGTTCGAGCGGCTGCACGGCGTAGCGTACCAGTTCCGGCGGCAGGGCGGTGAAGTCGTTCAACTGCATTGGCTCGTACACCCGCACCACTTGATCGAGCCGGGCGGACTGGTTGCGGGTGGTGCCCAACAGTGAAATCAGCGCATTGTCCGAAAGGAACGTGGTATCTAGCGAGTAGGTCGTCGTCTCTGGGGATAGCTCCGCAACGGGCGTTTCGTCCACGAGCAGCGTCAGCTCATTGACGTTGTCCACCTCCCAGGCGATGTCCAGCGCATCACCGCGAGCGACAAGCGTGGACTGCACCCGCATAGACACGACTTCCGGCTGCGGCGCAAACAGGATATTCAACAGCAGCAGCCCACCCACCAACAGCAGGCCAATCAGCACGGCGCTGCCAATGAGCAGCGGCGGCGACAGCAGCGGCTGCTGCATCACGTTGCCGCGCACCACCGCCATAAACTGATTGGCCTCCTGTGAGCGGATGACGATGTCGAACGGGTGGGTTTCTGTGCGCCCGATAAAATGCGTTTTCGTGGGGCGGGCGTTGCCCTGCACCACCAGCCGCTGGCCGGGTTGCAGCGTGACATTGGGCGACGAGACAAGGTCTACCGTCACATCCTTGATGCGGTCGCTGCCGCCAATGACCAGGGGCAGTTCCGCATTGCCCTGGTTATGGATGTGCAGCCGGAAGCGCTCACTGCCATCGAGTATTTTGCGTTCCAGGGCGACGCCAAAGCCGCCGTAAGGCAGCACCGTAATGCGCGATTCCGCCTGGAGCCGCGATTCTGGGTTGCTCTCTTCATGGACGAAAATGCTGAACACGTACTCGCCGGGGGCTGTTTCTGAACGGCGGATGGGCCGCACGTTGATGATAACCTGCGTGCTTTCGCCGGGGCCGACAATCAGGCGGGGGCGGTCGATGCGCACCCACGACGCGTCTAGCCCCTCCACCTCTACGACGTAGGTGCCTTTGACCTCGCTCGTGTTTTCAATGGTCAGTTCAGCAGAGGCGTGTGAACTGGGGGGCACAGCGATGGGGGGCGGCTGCAAGCTCAGCCCGAAGGACAGGTCAAGCCGTTCGATTTGCTGGGTGATGTCGGCATCGGGGCGGACGGGCTGGGTGGGCATTTCATCCACCTCGTGGTAGATGATGCGCAGTTCACCCACCAGGATTTCTTCGCCGCCGCGCAGTTCGCGTGTGTCGCCTTTGGGCACTTTGACCCCGTCAATGTAGGTGCCGTTTTGCGATTCCATGTCCGTCAGGTAGACGCCGTCGTTTTCGTGGCTGATGCTGAAGTGATAGCGCGAGATCGTTTCCGTCTCTAGCGTGATGGTGTTGCCGGGGGAACGCCCTACCGACACGCTGCCATCTTCCAATGCAAACGAACGGTATTTGCCATCGGGGTAAAACACATCTAGGCGGCCATACGCCATCGGGAACCTTCTCTCGTTATTCTGGGCCAACGCTTGCAGCAACTATTCTAGTCTATGATAGCGTCCCTGCAACAGGCGGGGTGTGGGGTGGCCTTATATCAATACGGGGTATTGGGTGAGGCCGGGAGCGATGTGCCTGCCCGCCCTTGTGACAAACGTCACAAAAATATGAGCGGAAGATGACCTGGCATCCCACTTTGGCCGGGTATATGATGTTTCTATAAAGAGTAGTTGACACGAAGCCCGTTACCTCTTAAACTGTGCTTAACTAGATGAGGCAACCTTTAACGATGAAACTGCTTCTCAAACTCATTTTTTTCACACGACATCGGCCATGACACGGCGCGCCTTCCTGCACACGCGGAGCGCGCCGTTTTTGTTTTAGCACCGACCATCAACGAGTAGACATGTAAGAAAGGGCATATACCAATGGACTACGCAATGATCGGCAAACTGGAAAAAGCCAAGTTTTACGCGGCAGAGCCAGAACGCGTCACCTTCGATAGCTTTACCGCTGTTTTCCGGGGGGATAACGGCACCTACGAAATTTCGCTGAGTGCGGAAGGCTGGTACTGCTCCTGCCCCGGCTACCACGAACACGGGATGTGCCCGCACATCATGACGATTGAACGCGCCTTTGCCGCCATGCTCAAGCGCCCGCTGATGCCCTATGCACCGGGCCAGAATGTGGTTAGCGATGTGGACAAGTCCATTCGCTATGCGGGTGAGCTGGAACGCATCACGTTTACGTCGTTTGATGTGACGTTTGAAGGTGACCACAACGTGCATCACATTTCGTATGATAACGGGACGTGGAACAGCGGCGACTCGTTCTTCCGCAGCCACAATTACTCATCCCACACCATTGCCCTTGAGCGCATCTTCGGTGACATGCTGAAGCCGTTAGCGGTCTAAGCTGTCCCGTTAATTTCCGTAACATCTCCTCTCTCCTTTGTGTAGAAGGCCCGCTTGCCGTTTCGGTGAGTGGGCCTTCTGCGTTATGGGGGGGTATCTGTTCAGGGTGGTTTGCAGCGGACGTAGCGGGCTGCGTCCCTACGGGGCATAACGGGTTGTAGGGGGTTAGCGTGCTAAACCCCTATGCAATGCAACGAATTCACGACAAAGTGAACGGATACGTTGGGTAAGAGCGGACGCCATATTGAAGATTCAGTTTCTGGCGGACGCGCCGTTGCGCGTCCCTACAGCGTCACAGACGTAACCTGTAGGGGCGAGGTATGCCTCGCCCGCTGAACACCACAACCCACTGTTCCCAGATTATTTTTTAAAACGCCAATATGGCGTCCTTACAGGTCACAACGGCCTTCTGGCCGTCCGCCGCCGAGAATCACGGTAAGATGAACAAAAACTACTCATACTGCCGTTTGATCGCGACCACGTCTTTCCACAGCGGCGCAAACTCCTGGACGGGCTGGCCGTTGTATTCCAGCAGCGATTGCAATAGGCGGGCGTGGGGCATCGCCTCTGGGTGATGTTGCAGAACGCTCTCGTAGGCTTGTTGCCAGGTAAGGTTTTCTTCTTCCATGAGTGCGCCAATGGCAAACGTCACGGAGCGGCTGACGCCTGCGCCACACGCACTAACTACCCGCTGACCGGACGCCTTTTGCTCCCGTAGGAAGGTGATGCCACGTGCAAGCTTGTCGTGCGCGACGGGTTGGCCGTCTTCGACAGGCACATACAACGATTCGATGCCGGAATGGGCGATGAATTCTGCAAGGCAAAGCATAGCCGTTATGTCCCGGCTTTGCAGGAGGGTGGCGTCTGTGGTGTCGCGGTAGCTGCCGATGTAGAGCCAATCCCGGATTTGGTGCATGTTGTTTCACCTACTCATCTGGTTCAGGGATGTCTTCGTCACGGATAGACTTTTTCTGAGACTGTGGCCCGTCGCTGACCAATCGTTCTGGTTGACGGTGGCGGAATAAACGGCTTCTGATTTCCAAACCATCGGATAGGCCCTCATCAAGCGCTTCGATGAACTCTACCCCAACAAACGTCCAGATGACTTGCTCACCATCAGCGTTTTTGTAGGACGTTTCTTCGGCTTAACCAATTTGAATGGCTTTCATGAGCGCAATTTCTGCGCTTGGCGCGTTGATGAGTCTAATTTGCTCATCGCATAGGAACGGGCCACCATCGTCTGCAACCCGTGATTTGATAATGAGGGTCGCAATATACCACTGATTGGAATCTAGGCTCATTTTGCTCCTCGCTCAAACGCAATCTTGAGATACACATCAGCCAGGGACAGCGTACACCCCAGCGGTGGAATCTCAATCGCTGCTTCTAGGCCCGCGCCATCAGTATACAACCAATTCGGGTCATCACCGCGCAGGTAGCGCTCCACACGCGGGTTTTCCTGGGTGATGAGCAAGTACGCTTGCAATGATGGAATTTGCGTATACTCACGCAGCTTGGCCTCGCGGTCAATGACCTGCGTCGTGGCGGAAAGCACTTCAATCAACACCACAGGATTTACAAGCCATCCCGGTGCCTCACCCTCGATTTGCGGTGGTTCACAGACGACGCTCACGTCCGGGTAGCGGTAGCTGTGGGCAGCATCTACCCGCACGCGCATATCACTCGCATTGACGATGCAGGGCGTCTCACGCAAGTGCGTGTTGAGCGCGGTAATGACGTTGCCGACGATGGCATTGTGCTGCCACGTTGCACCGGTCATCGCAATGACTTCACCCGCCGCGTATTCGTGCTTGACCTCGGATGCACGTTCCAACGCGAGGTATTCGGCTTCGGTAATGTAGTCAGATTGGGGTAGGGCCATGATGTTTGTAAATGAACCGTTCATACTGGGTGTAGCGGACGCGCCGCTGCGCGCCCATACAAATTGCAGTCGGAATAACGCCTAGAATATGTTGCTCACC
>CAWUJQ010000385.1:0-4685 GCA_963922445.1 uncultured bacterium | reverse complement strand
CGCGGTATGTTGGGCGTGCCGGGGATTGCGGCGCGGGCGTTTGGCGCGACGGCCCGCGCTGGTGCAAGCATCCTGATGATTTCGCAGTCGTCATCGGAGCAGAGCTTTTGCTTCGCGGTGACGGATGACCGCGCCGACGGGGTCAAGGCGGCCATCGAAGACGAACTGTCTGAGGAAATCCGGCATCGGGATGTGGACAAAGTTGATTTAGAGCGTGATGCGGTCATTGTGACGGCGGTTGGCGCGGGAATGCGCGGCACGCCGGGGATTGCAGGGCGGGTGTTTATGCGCATGGGGGAATTGGGCGTAAATGTGCTGTCGATTGCCCAGGGGTCAAGCGAGTGCAGCATATCGTTTATCGTGCATGAGGATGACGCGGAACAGGCAGTCATCGGGTTACACGACCTGGCGCTAGAGGCCGTTGGCGACCTGGCCTAACGCACAGCCCAGGCCGTTGACCGCAGTTTGGGATTCCAGGTGGCCTAAGCGCCTGCGTATACCGTCTCGCGCAGCAGCAGGTCTAGCCCTTGCAGCGTGATTAAGTTGCGCACCGTGTAGCCATACTGGAGCTTGTCTGGCATGAACAGGGTGGTTCCGGCGTTGCTGGGCGGGCTGGACGGATGCACGAGGTCTTCGCTGATGCCGTAGTTGGGCAGTGGCTGCACGGCCAGCCAAAAGTTAATCACCGGGGTTTGGTGGGCCTGGGCCACGCGGATGATCGCATGATTGTAGGGGCGCTCGTCCCAGTTGGAAAGCAGCAGCGGCGGCACGGTGAACAGCACCGGCACCACGCCCTCGTCTATGGTTTGCGCGACGATGGTGTTGAGGTTGTTCTGGAATTCTGCCACGTCCATCACGGTGGCGTCGTTGGTGCCCAGCATAATGAGCGCGAACGACCCCCGACTGGTGCCGTATTCGCACATGAGCGGCGTCATGCCCTGCGGGCAGCCAAAGCGCGCGGCCTTGCTGGGGTCAAGCACGTCACGCGTAGACCAGCCAACGGCCACCGCGGACGAGCGCTTGATGAACGAATTGTCCTCGGTGGTGGTGCCAAAGTGGTCAAGGACGGTTTGCAGGTAGGCATATTCGCCCAGGTGATAGACGTTTTGGCCGAAGGGCGTCAGGTACATCTGCGCCACGGTGATGCTATCGCCCACTTTGGCAAAGGCGTTGGCCCGCCGCCCGTTTTGCAGGCCGCGCTGATAGATTTCCAGGTTGCGCGGGCTGTCGAAGTTCCAGAACGGGGCGAATTGCAGGATGGTGTCTGGCTCCGGTTGGGTTTGTGGCAAGTCCAAAATGGTGTAGCTGTAGGCTGTTTGGATGTTTTCGATTTGCACCCAACCGTACAGCCCATTGGTGAAGTACGCCTGCACCCAACCGTCATCTGCGCTGCGGGCCAGGGCGGTGAAGTGCATCCCGCCGTTAAGCAGCATCATGAGGGGTGTGGTTTCGTCTGGCAGCACATAGGCATTGACGGGGTCCGGCGTGTTTATCACCTGCGCCGGGATGCCGTCCGGTGCGGATTGGGCGCGCACACCGGATGCAGTCACGCCTAGCCACAGGCACGCCGTCAGGCCCAGCAACCAGCATACGCGTCCAGCCATAGTTACTCCGTCTCCCCACACATGCGCCACTCACCGCCCTCTTGCACCACGAGGTAGCTGCCCAACGGAAGTTGTTGGTCGTCTGTATCGTAGGTAATCACGATTTCGCCCTCACAAGTGACGCGGGTGCCGTTGTCTAGTTCGCCGTCGGCCTCGCACGCCATCCCGTCCAGGCGGGCGTCCAGGTTTTCAAACTGGGTGACGCGGGTGGCAGCAAACGATTCGTAGTTGGCGCAGGACAGGCTGCGGGCGGCGGTTTCGTCCCCCGCGACTAACGCCTCGAAGTAGCTTTCTACGGCGGCCTGCGGTTCACCAGCGGAGGCGCAGCCTGCCAGCAGTAGCAAAACAATCGCAAACAACACAACGTAGGGGCGCGCAACGGCGCGTCCGCTGGTGGGATGGCCGCCTCTATGATGCACATTTGGGTAGGGGCGCGGTACATTGCGGTTAACTTGTAGGGGGTTGGTGCGCCCAACCCCTACCCGTTGGGGCAAAACGGTTTTAATTGGCATCGGTGTCCTCGGCCTCAATCACATCGTGATAGATCATATCCAGCATGGTTAGCACAGCCAAATTATACAGCGTGAGGCCGTACTGCGCCTCGCGCCCGGTAAACGTAACGCCTTCGCCGCCGGCGGTCAGGTGGGCATAGTCGTTGCCGATGCCGTAACTGGGCAGCGAGTGCGCTGCCAGCCAGAAGTTAATCAGCGGGATGTCGTATTCGGCGGCGACTTCGATAGTGATGACGTTCATCGCGGTGATTTGGCCCCAGTGGGTCTCGTTTTCGGGGCGATTGGTGAACGTACTCAGCACCGGAATCACGCCCTGGTCAATGGAACGCTCTACCGCGTCCCGCAAGAAGGTTTCGTACTGTTCGGTGCTGAGGACGAGAATGTCGTTTTGCCCGAACATCATGAACGCCACGCTAGACGGGTTGTTGCGGTATTCACACAGCAGGGGTGGTTCGTTGGGGTTGCACTCGTCACTGAGTGACCACAGCGGGTCAAAGATAGACGAGACGTTGAAGCCATCTCGCGAGGCGACACTGCGCCGCCCGAAAGAATCACCGTAAAACGAAACGGTGTCCGTCAGGTGGGTGTACGGGCCAAGCTGGAACTCACCCACGCCAATGGGCGCGAGGAACATGCCCGACGCGGTGTTGCAGTCCCCAACTTTGACAATGGCGTGCGGGTCGTTACCCAAATCCTGGCCGTGTTCGTAAATCTCGCGTAGGCGCTCAACATTGATTTGGGGCGGCAGGACGGGTGTTTCGTACATCAGTTGAGGGGTCACAGCGGTATTGACGCGCTCCAGGTCGGCGTCGGCCATGTTGACGATAGGCGTTTGGCTCAGGTCGTAGTTGAGTTCGGCCAGCGGCAGATTGCCAGTTTTCGCCCAGCCGTATACCTCGCGGTCTTCTGAGTGGCGGATGCGCACCCAGTCGCCAAGTTGGGTACGCGCTTGCACGATGAACGGGGCTTCGATGCGAAGCTGGCTGATCGTTTCGTAGGTGGTGCTGGGGCCAGCATACAGGTCAAGGGTTTGGGAAGCGATGAGGTCGCCGTCTGTGGCCAGCGCGGGCCAGGCAAACGCCATCGCAATCAGTAACGCGCTGAAGAATTTAAGCATTACAGCTCCATCACACGGGCGTCTATAACGACCAGTATGATGGGGGGCGGGGCGCATCGCAAGTGCGTTTTGAGCGGCTAAGGTAACGATTCTGTGACGATGTCGCCCGTGCAGGTGCTCAAGGCGGCGCTTTGCAGGGCGGGGCAGCTTAGGGGGGTGCCTGTGCGGTCCCACACATACACGCTTATGTCGTCACGGTCAATGACCTGGCCGCAGGTGTTGTACTGCTGGCGCAGCGCCGCCTCGAATTGTGGCAGGAACGGGTCACGCGGGAGTTGGGGCAGTTTGAACAACCACACGCGCTCGGCATCAGCCGCGTAAGCCCAAACACGTTCGGTGTAGTCGTCGGGTTCTTCGGTGCGGATGCGCGACCCCTGCTGCAAGATGTATGTTTGTGGAATGTGGCGCAGCTTGCGCAGCAGCGCGTAGTCAAACGGGTAGTCCGTCCACAGGTAGTGCAGCAGCGGCAGGTCGCTCACGAACTCAATGCGAAAGTCGTCCGACAGGTAAAACACGGTGTGGTCAGCGTCGGTGAGGCAGTCATCGGCCAGCGTGAGAATGGTATCGAGCGTGGGGCCGGGGATAACGTACTCATGGCCGGGGAGCGCATTCATAAAGGTGCGGTCGTAGCTGTTCCACAGGCCCGCCCCAACCCATGTGCCCAGCAGCAGCGTCCCAACAAGGATTGCCCCGCCCGTGGCCAGTGACCGCGCCTGTGCGCTGGACTGGAACAAGCCAGCCACACCCATCGCAGCCAGCGTCGCCAGCACGGGCAGCAGGCCCATCGTGTGACGGATGTGCAGCAGATAGTCTAGCGGGTAGTTGGCGGCGATGCTCAGCACCAGGAATACAATGGCAATCGTCCACAGGTAGAGCGCGGCGCGTGTCCACTCGCGTAGGGCGGCCAACAGCAGCATAGCGGGCATCACGACCCACAGCCCGTTGCCGTAGCCGCGCAGCATCGCCAGTAAAACGACGCCTGTTTCCAGCCCACGTGAGGAGCGGCTTTCCCCGGAAACGACCGTCGTGAGCGCGCCGAACCAGGGCAGAATGGTCAGCGCACTGGCGGCCAGCAAGCCCAACACGATGACCCAGCGACGGTTCTTTTCAGCGAAGAGCAGGTGATAGAGGCCCACCCCGCCCAGCAAAAACGCAGTGATGTAGTGTGTATACAGCAGCAGCCCGTTAAAGATGACAAACGCGGCCATCACAGCCGGGCCGCCGCGCCCGTGGCTCAAGCGCCAATAGAGCGTCAGGCTCATCAGCGCGAAAAACACAGACATGGTATAGCCGCGCATCTCGTGCCAGTAGTGCAGGTAAAATGCCGCCGTCCCCAGGATAAGGGCTGCCGTCAGGCCGACGAGTGCGGCGTTTTGCGATGGCTCGGTCGTGCGTGCGAGGTCGGCACCTAGCCGATAGACGGCGGCCAGGCTCAACATGCCGAACAGCAGC
>CAWUJQ010000384.1:0-4689 GCA_963922445.1 uncultured bacterium | reverse complement strand
GAAGGCCTGCGCAGTCGCCACGAACAGCACCTTACCGTTCTGTTCAGCCGCCCAGCCTTCTGCATAGTGACTTTTGCCGCTGCGGGCACCGCCCAACAGCAGCGTGAATTTGTCCGTATTCATTGATCTATAGCGCTCCGTTGGCAAATCGTTTATCGGACTGACTGCTAGAACCGCCCAAAGCGGCTATACTCACTATGAACGACCCGGACGAAGAAAGCGAGATAGATGATGCGACCGCGTAACCTGACTCTTGTTGCCATCGTGTTTGTGGCGCTTTGCGCGATGGCCGTGCCCACGCCGCCCGCCCACGCCCAGGACTTTTTCGGGGATGGCTGGACGGTGGACTACTACGACAATGCGAATCTTTCCGGCAGCCCCGTCTTTACGGATAACGTCTCCCGCGTGGATATTAACTTTGGTGAGTCCAGTGGCGGGGGCAGTGTGCCCGTGGATAACTTCTCGGCGGTGTTTACCACCACCGAAATCTTCCAGAGCAACACCACCTACGAGTTCGTTGCCACTGCCGACGAAGGCGTGCGCGTGATTGTGGGCGGTCAAACGGTGATTGACGCGTTCGCGGGGCCGCCCGGTACCTACAGTGGCACCATTGCCACCGTCGGATCGCAGACGATCCGTGTTGAGTTTCGCGAACTGACCGGGACGGCCAATATTAGCGTGTTCTGGCGGATTGCCGCCCCTGCTGCCCGCACGTTCCCGCCGGGGGCCATCACCGCTACGGTGATCAATGCCTCCGCGCTGGTGGTGCGTGAGCAGCCTTTCCTGAGTGGCACGCGCATTGGCACCGTCCGGCGCGGCGAGACGTTCCTGGTGGTGGGCCGTGACGCGGACGCACGCTGGTTCCTGCTGGAGTTAGCCGATGGCAGGCGCGGTTGGGCCTGGGGCTTTTACCTGTTCATTGATGCCAACGAGTTCAACGCGCCCGTGGTGAACCCGTTCACGCTGGACGGCATTGACGACGCGCAGTTCGTGGTGCAAACCATTGACGGGCCACGCCTGCGCGCCGAACCCAACCTCATCTCCCCGCAGATTGGCCGCATCGACTTTGGGGTGCTGCTGCCGGTATTGGGCCGCTGCGAAGTCGGTGAGTGGTATCTCGTCCGCTTTAAAGACACCGACGGCTGGATATTTGCACCGCTCACGCGCCCGGTGCAGGGCAACATCAACAGTGTGCCGTTTGTGCCAGGATGTGCCGATTTGGTGAACCGCACCGCGCCCGCTGCTGACCCGAACTATGACATCAGCGTCCCCTGATGCGGGTTGAGTTGTTGTGGGACGAGCCGTTTGACAACTGCGTGACGTGGCAGTTCAACGGCTTCATCGGCACGCTGGACTACTTGCCGCCGATGAGCGACAGCATCATGCGGGCGATGGTCGATCAAGATGTGCGCTGGGACGTGATTGTGAACATCGGCGCGGCCATGCCCATTCCCCGGCGGTGCTTTCGGTTTGTGGCCCAGCCCATTGCCGGGGCACCGCCGAATTTGGGGTTGGTGGTGATTGCCACGCACAATCCGATAACAAAAGCGCTGATTGCGTCCACATTGGGCCGTGATCCGTCGGTGGCGGGGCGGGTTGTTGTTGTTGATTCGTACGAAACAGCGCAAGACACAGTGCAACAGTCGCGGAATGCAGTAGACTGAAATGTGAAAATCGTAAACAGCGCGGACGTTCCCTATGCCATACACGCTGTTGACGTTTGGCCTAATAATCGGATGTGAATCACTATTCGGGTGATTGGCGGACAACGCCTGCGTTGTCCCTACAAGTTCGCAATCGCACGATTGGTAGGGACGAGGCCCGCCTCGTCCGCAACCTACCCCCGATTATTGCGTTGAACCCCAACCGCCCGTCCGCCACCTGACCTAAAAGACCACGAGGGGAGAAACACTCCATGACCAACCTGCCCGTCCGTGAGATGGTGCTGTACAAGCACGGCGTTGGCTACTTTGTGCGCGGCGGCACCACCGACGAAACCACTGTTGCGCTCACCTTCCGCAGCGACGAGATTAACGACGTGCTCAAAAGCCTCGCCGTGTTCGATCAAGCCGAGGGCGGGCAGGTGTTGGGCGTCCACTACCAAACGCCAATGGACAAAGCCGCCCGCCTCGCCACGAGTTCGATCAAACTATCACATAAGGGTACCCTGACTGACCTCGTGCGTGATTTGCGCGGGCGGCAGGTAACGATGCACTTTGAAACGCACCCCGGCAGGCTGGAACCTGTAACCGGGCGCGTCGTCGGCATTGAGGACATCATCGAAGAAGACGTGATGGAGCGGCATCTCACGCTTTTGGCCGATGATGGGCAGGTGCGCGTCTTCCCGCTGTATACGTTGCGTCACTTCAACATCGAAGATGACCAATCCGGTCACGACCTGAGCTACTTCCTCGACACATCCATGACGGAAGACGACCGCCGTGTGGTGAATGTGCGGCTCAACGAGGCGGAACACGACCTGCTTGTGACGTATGTGGCCCCGTCCCCGACGTGGCGCGTGAGCTATCGCGTCGTCGCGGAGACGAACGAGGACGGCAACACGGGCAAGGCACTGCTGCAAGGCTGGGGTTTGTTCGACAACCGCCTGGAAGAAGACCTGAACGACGTGCGCGTGACATTGGTGGCAGGTCAACCGATTTCGTTCATCTATGACCTGTACGCCAGCCGCATCCCGCAGCGCAAAACCATCCGAGATGAAGCGCGGGTCACTGGCCCGGTTGAGTTCGCGGCTGAGGCGGCCTTCATGGATGCAATGGCAGATGAACCTGTAGCATATGAGAGCGCGGACATAAATATAGCACCGCCTGCCCCGGCTGCTGAAAAACGCGCACACGGCTTTACGGCTAGTGCAAGCCAACAGCTCACTCGTTCGGCTGCGGCAAGCTCCACGAAAACGGCAGCCGAGGGCAAAGCCACAGGCGAGACGTTCCAATACATCGTGACCACGCCCGTTTCGGTCAAGCGCGGCGAAAGCGCAATGGTACCTATCATCGGCGCGGAAGTGGACTATGAGCGTGAACTGCTCTACAACCGCAATAAGCTCGCGGACCATCCGGTGGCGGCGCTGCGCTTTACCAACAGCACCGGCCTCACGCTCGAACGCGGCCCGGTCACGCTGGTGGAAGATAACGACTACCGGGGCGAGGCTATCGTCCCGTTCACCAAAGAGGACAACACGGTTTACCTGCCCTATGCGGTCGAACTCGGCGTTAACATTAAAGAGGAATCCGGCACACGCTACGAGCATCACGCGCTGAACATTGAGGGTGAATTCTTGATCGAACAGCAGTACGCCATTACCACATTGACGTACACCATCGAAAACACCACGGACAAAGCCAAAACTGTCACCGTGGAGCGTGTGCTGGATAATGCCGTTGACCTGTACGAAACCCGTGACCCTGACGCGGTCACACTCAACGAAAAGCGCTGGCACGTGCCCGTTGACGCGCGCCGCACCACGGAGTTCCCGGTGAGTTGGCGCTACATCACCTCCAATCGCCACCGCATCCGCAACCTGAGCTTTCAACAGGTGCAGCGCTGGGCAGAAAAGCGCTACCTCGACCAAGACCTGTTCGAAGACCTGTCTGAGCTGCTCAAGACGAAACAGTTCATCGACAAGACGGCCAAGCAAGTGGAAAAGACGAAAAAAGAGCGGGGCGACATCTACCAACGCCAGGAACAACTCCGGGCGAACCTGGGCGCACTCAACCCCACGGGCAAAGAGGCTCCCCTGCGCGACCGCGTCCTCAAGCAGCTTGAAGAAACGCAAGATCGCCTGGAAGCCATCGACAAGGAACTGAGCGCGGGTGAGCGCACCATCGCAGAAGCCGAAAAGCAGGTGGAGCAGCAAATCCGGCAGTTGGCGGAGGGTGTGCGTTAGGGCTGCGGGGTGGGCGTTGCAGGCGTGACCACAGGTAAACCGGGCTGCGTTGCGTTGGGTGTGGCTGCCGGGGCCGCCCCTTGCGGGACGCACCACACGGGTGTGCAGCTTGTACGTGCGTCGATTACATCAATGCTGCCTAACGCCTCAAACGCGGTCAGGTCGAGCGTGGTCGCCTGATAGTCCACGAACAGTTGAAAGCCCTCGCCGCGAACGAGCGTCATCCGGCTAAACTGGGCATAGCTGCGGGCAACGGGCGTCACGGTTGTGCCTTCGGGAATCGTACCCGCGATTTGTGACGCGCCCCGGTCATAGTAGGCCAGTGCAATCGGGTCGATAATCGTCGCGGGTGCATTTGGACTGACTGCTTCACCCTCGGCGGGTGCTTCTTCCGCTGCGGCCTGTTCCCCGCCGCCGGTGGTGCCGTCTAGCAGGTTCGACTCGGTATACACACTGATTTCCGCTTCCAGGTCACGGCAGTAGGTCGGGCTGCCCGGTACCGCCACGGGCGTGTATAGTCCTCGGCTTTCCAGTAGCTGCGTCAGCGCCTGCGTGGAGCGGCTGCACCGCATAATGGGGTCGTCGCCCATCCAGTTAGGCGGGCGCACATTCGGCGCGACCACCACATCCGCCAGCGCTTCCAGGTCGTGCCGGATGTCACGCGCAGTGGCATAGGCCGATGTCCCCTGCACCCCAAACCACCCCGGCGGACGCCCATCAATGAGCAGTTCATCGGCCAGCGCTTCTAGGTCCAGGCGCGCCAGCAGTGCCATCTGCGGGTCACT
>CAWUJQ010000383.1:0-4704 GCA_963922445.1 uncultured bacterium | reverse complement strand
TTCAACAGCCCTACGGCAATGTCTGGGCTGCGGGGGGGCAATGTCGCAGGGTCACAGGCACCGGCTGTGGTGACAACCGTACCGGCGACCCAGCCCTCCGGGATGAGATACCACGTTGTGTTCTCGTCACGGCCCCACACCAGCCGCTGCGATTGAATTTCACCGAGCTGGTCAGCGTCTGTGTTGGGGCGGGCGCGCACATTGGCAAACGGGCCGCTCGGCGTGACGGTACAGGCGTCTGCCGCCTGCGTGACGGGCTGAGCGAGCGTCATACCGCTGCCCGTTGCACCGAACTTCGCGTCACACGGCTGGATGATGCTGCCGTTTTGGGCGGTGTGCAGCACGTATTCGGTTTCGCCGTAGAACAGCGACACAATAAACGGCTGGCGCACGTCGTCCGTTTTGTAGCCGGGGACGAGCGGGCACATCAGGGCGCTGTCTGTAGACGGGAACAGGATTTGGAACTGCCAGCGGTCGGGGCGGCCCAATGTGGGAATCAACGATTGGGCGCGGGCAATCGTCGCCTCAAACGCGGCATCTGGCAGGGTTTCATCCTGGGCGCGGGCGACGGGCACCACCAGCAGCCCCAAACAGATCACAAGCAGCAAACGGCGGAACATCGGCTCTCTCCTTACATAGCGGTTGCAATACACAACGAAAGGGTAACGTAAAGCGCGGGGTGGCGCGAGTGACGTAGGGCAGCCGTTGGGCGGGCAGTTAGGGTTGGCGCCAGTCTTCGTGCTTGACCGTTAACGCATCAAAGTCTGCGTCCGCACTGACGATGACTGTGTTCAGGCGGTGAGCCAAGGCCGCAATGAGCAAATCCACATCGGATAGCTGTTTGCCCGCGTTCCGCGCATCTGCCCAGAACTGCGCGGCCTGCTGCCAGTCGGCGTCAATCAGAGATAACGGGGTTAACTGTGGCGCAAGTACCGTCTCGAATATCTGCTGCTGCCGGGTAGCGCCTCTTACCAGAAATCCCCGCTTCAGTTCATATTCTACTGGCTGGGACAGATACACACTGTCACCATCTCGGAGCGCTGTTTTGATGCGGGTTGTAGTGGGTTCAAATCCCTTTACGTAGTCCGATAGAGCATTGGTGTCGAGTATGTACATCAAATCAGCGGGAATCCATCTTCATCAATCGGTTCAATATACTCGTCGTTCATAGCGCGTTCGATCTCATCCCATTCTTCATCCGTTAAACTTTCTCGGATCATGCGAGCGGCCTCGTCCATCTTGTGGATGCGTTCTTCAACAGGCGTTTCGTGGGCTGGGACGTCCGGCTGCTGGTCGATATATGTACGGAGTTCGGCACGCTCATCAGGTGAGAGTCGGTCAACAGCACGGAACAGCTCTTGTAGGGTCATGGGGGCACCTCCGGGGATTTATGGTTCGATGTGGTACTTATTCTACATCAGCCCTTACGCTGCAAAAAGCACTGCATGGTGCGCGTGACGTAGGGCAACCGTGTCGGGGCCGTCCAGCGTGACGGCCCTGAAGTGTACGTTACGCCTTGGCCGGAACCACCGGGGCCGGGTCAAGCACGGCGGCAGCAGGCTGACCGCGCATCACACTGAAGCCCGCTCGCACCAGCAAATACAACCCAAAGCCGAACGGCCCCAGCATCAGCACAAAGAACTGCAACGGCGCGACCACAAACCACGGAATCCCGCGCTCAACACTGTCCAGGTAGACCCAACGCCCCACCAGCAAATCAAACGCGAGGAAGTGCGCCCAAGCAATCGCGGCGCCTTCCGGCGTGCCCAGCAGCGCCGCGATGCTGGTGAGTTCCGGGTTGCTGACCTGTGACAAAATGCTGCCAAGGCTCGGCACAACCAGCATGATGTAGGCCAGCGTCGGGAAGATGGCCACATATGGCGAGCGCATAATCGTCCGGCTGACGCCCCACCACGGCAAAAAGATGAGGATAAACCAGAACGGCAGCGTGAGCAGGTTCGCGATGGAGAAGATAGTTTCGAGGTTCATGCGGGTAGGCTCCTTATAGAAATTAAATGGCGTGCAATTGCTATACGGCGTTCAGTAGCGTGGGTTGTAAATCTAGCGGAAAGCTGCCTATGTGAATTATATGTTTTTGTGGTGGGGAATGATGAGTTACCCCTACGGTTCCCGCTTCTTTTTCTTGAACGCGCTCTCATGTGCGTTTTCCAGGATGAACGCCAGTTCTTCTTCGATGAAGGCGGCATCCTGTTGCGTGTTGATATGCTCAATCAGGCGCACCGGGGTTTTATGGACGGTTTCGACAACGATCATGTGCAGGTCATCCCCTGAGCGGCGACCCCGCTTTTGGACGGCCCTGCTGACCCCCATCACATCCGCCACGTTGAGCAAGCGCGTGCCGCCCATCGGCAACGGGGAGGTGACCACCCGCAGTTTGCCGCTCTCTACGAAGATGCGCGTCTCATTGAAGATAAGCGCCAGGGTGTAATAGGCCATGAACAAACCGATCAGCAGTGGCAACGCGTAAAAGGTTAACCCTGCCGCGTCGAACTGACCCAAGGCGATAGCCGTCCACAGTGCGCCATTCCATACAACGGCGGCAATGAGCAACCCCCATGAGCGTGGGTGCCACCAGCGCCGCCGGATTTCGATGCGGTCGCCGACTTTGAGCGTGCGTACCTGAGGGGAGTGAGGTGGTTCAACTTTGGGTTTGCGCTTTTTACTCATTTCAATCTTTCTCCAGGCATCGACACCCGAAAACGGTCATAGTCTTTCTCATGGAGCGCGTTGCCGGGTGTATTTTTGAGAATGAACATCAATTCATTCGTGAGGAACGTGGCCTCCGGCTCACTGAGGCCACGTAAAAACACGTGCGTTCCAAATGGCCTCGTTACAACGTAGACAGCGTAATCTGGATCAAGCCGCTGCACAGACTGAACGTCGTTGTCGAACCACATGATGTCAGGCACGTTATGCCGCAAAAGTGTGCCCCCAATTGGAAGTGGCCCCGATTTGCTGCGCAACACGCCATCTTCAATGGAAATGCGCCTTTCGTTGATTAGCAGCACAAGCACGACATAATTCACGAACAAGACGGCCAACACAATCGGCATGAGCCAGTAAAGTGTAGACCTAAATTCGGTTGGGTCTTCAATTGCCAGCAGTGCGGTTACAGCTCTCAAAAGCACCACGACAGTCGCAGCGGTGGCACCGATTGCTGCCCACCACGTTGTTGAGGGTTGCTGCCTAAAGCGAATTTCGATCCGGTCATCCGTTTTGAGGATGCGGACTCGCTTTGAGGGTGGCGGCTCACCGGCCCTGGCTTCACGCGTCTGACTCATCAGCCTTCTTTTTCTTGAACGCGCTCTCAGGTGCGTGTTCCAAAATGAACTTGAGTTCCTCTTCTATGAAGATCGCGTCCTGCCCATCATTGATGTTCGACGCGATATTTTGCATCTCTCCGTCCACGGTGAGGATTTGAATGGCGTAGGCGTTTTCTGGGATGTTCTCAATCGGGGTGACGGATGCCCGCACATCAACGATGTCTGTAAGGCGGTACAGGCGTTCTTGACACAGGGTGAGCGGCTTGATGGCAACATGCAGTAGCCCGCCTTCCGCATAGATGCGCGTTTCGTTGACGGCCAGGGCCACCGCATACGCCCCCAGGCCCACGCCGATCGCCAGCAAAAAGCCCAGCCCACACAAAGACCCGGTCGCCTGCCCACGCACAATCCCCTGGATAAACAACAGCATGATCCCGCTCCATATCACGGCAAACCCCAGCAGCATCCACGCCTCCCGACGCCACCAACGCCGCCGGATTTCGTAGCGATCCCCGACTTTGAGCGTGCGCACCAATGGGGAATGCGGCTTTTCGTTGCGGCGGTTTGGGGTCATGCGGGGATTTCGCTTTCGTTGTGGACAGGCACTTCCGCCAGGATAAAGGCAAGTTCATTGGCGATGAAGTGCGCATCTTTTTTGCCGAGAATGTGCCCGACGATGAGCTTGGTATCCCCCTTTGCCGTCTTTGCTTTCAGGCGATATGTCTTTTGCCAGCCGATCTTGCTCTGCAATTCGATGCGCACCGCGCTAATGTCGCTGGCATCAAGGCGGCGCGGCAGATGAAACGGTACCGGCCCTGTAATGGCGTGCAGCACACCGTCTTCCACGTACAGGCGCGTTTCATTGAGCCATACCGCCAGGGGGCCATAGGTTGGGATCAGAGCAATCACGATCACAAAGAGGAACTGCGGCCACGCATCCAGGTTTAGCGCCGTCGTGAGGAAAATCGCCGTCCACCAACTAACGAGAAACGGGACGATAATCCACACCATCGGGTGCCACCAGCGCCGCCGGATTTCGATGCGATCCCCCACTTTGAGTGTGCGGACTTGTTTGCAGTGGGGTTGGTCGGGGGTGGGGTTGCGCTTGTCGGTCATGGGATACTGTCGCCTGTCGTTTGCCGGAGCGTGTCACCTACTACTATACGACGAGACGGCTAATCCCCGCGACGGTTCCCCAATCATTGGGGTTTGCGGGGGTTAACCAGGGCAACAACAGCGGACGGCATGTATGTCGTCCGCTGTTGTTGCCCTGCAAACCGTTGGAATTATTGCGCCGGGATGACCTCATCACGCTGCCCGCCGAGGGCCAGCACTGCGCCGTTATACACAACTGTCGCTACGGCCAGCCCCGCCAGCGCACCCAGCGTGAGCGCGTCCGGCTGCACAATGGACTGCCCGC
>CAWUJQ010000382.1:0-4706 GCA_963922445.1 uncultured bacterium | reverse complement strand
TGATTCATTTAGCAAAACTTCTGTGAACCAAATTGGTCATTTCGATATCTATATGAGCAGCCGCCGCAAACCGTTGGCGTCTAGCGGTCCTGAGATATCGAACGAATACTTGCCATGTATGTTGATATGCTCGAAGCGGACGGGAGACAAATGGCTCAGCTCGTCCTCGGTGATTTGTTGACCTGTTAGACGGAGATGCTCAACAGCCGCCTGCATGTACACCGTATTCCAGACGATAACGGCGTTAACGATCAGATTCAGGCAGTTGGCTTGGTTGAGATGTGCCTCGGGATACTTTTTGCGGATCATACCGCGATTGGCTGAATGAATGTGTCCCCGCAGAGCGTGTAGCTTCTCGCCCTTGTTCAACTGAGAGGCGATGCGGCGTCGATACGTCTGGCTGTGGAAATAGCGTAGAATGAACAGGGTCTTGACCAGTCGACCGTATTCCTGAAGCGCCTGCGTTAACACGTGCTGACGCCGAAAGGCCTGCAATTTGCGGATAATCAGCGAGGGTCGGGTCCAGCGAAACTTCAGTGAAGCCGCCAGCCGCAACATGTCATCCCAGTTGTCGTGGATCAGATCAAGGTTGAGTGTGTGCAGTTTCAGCGTGTCGATATGATGATAGCGGAGATTGCGGGTCACGCGGTAAAGGCGCGTATCCCCGACATCGGCCAATCGCGGTGCAAATTGGATGCCCACCAGATCAAACAGCGTAAACAGCAGGTCCGTGTAGCCGCCAGTATCAGTCGTATGCTCCTGAATCTCGAGGTCAGATTCGTTATCCATAATTTTGTCGAGCGTGTAAGCGGCCTCGCCGTGTGTAGGCGGCGTAACCAAGGTGCCATACTGCGAATACTGACTTGATGTCCAGGTCAAGAATGTCAATCCGCGTCCGAAGCCGAAGTAGCGCGGCAGCGGCGTCGCGTTTTTCGTCCGGACGGCGACGGCGAATCGTTGGCCGTCGGACGAGGAAAAGCGCCCGTCGCCCCAATAGTGGCTCAGCGGCTGTCGATACTGGTAATTCACCAGATCAGCCGTCGCCCCAGTTAGCGTCTCTTCCCGGACGTACCAGGTATTGCACCACAGCAACTGGGTGTAGGTCAGGTCGACCACATCGACCATCTGCTGAAAATCGATGTTGCGTGCCTGCGCCAGCATAACGGCGTAGAGATGTTGATCGAATTGCTCGATACGTGAGCGACTGCCCCCAGCGTGTTCGAAATGGTGCGAGAAGCGGGTCCAGGTATCTACCTCGTGCAGCAGTTCGGGCAGCTGCACACGCGGCATCATGGACTGAAGTTGGTCCGACAACGGGCTGTCGTGGTCGTCGGCATCGAAGGGTGTCAGCACCACTCGGTCGTCCTCAATGTGAAGCGCCCCATCACTGGGTAACTGATCGTCAAGATCGCGATAGGCTTGCTCGAGTTGAGCCTGTAACGCCTTCAGGTGTTCCTGGCTGTCGGCCTGGAGTGGAACTAGGTCAAAAAAGACGTCGCGTTGTTTCTGCCAGACGGATTTGGGCATCAAATAGGTGTCGAGGTGTGTATACCGATGACTGTGTTCCACCCAGACCCTACCGGAGCGCAGGGCTGCCCGCAACGTCCACATCACACACAACTCGTAGGCGCGGCGGTTCACGCTGCCATCGCGATTGAGGACGCGTGTTTGCCATTCGCGGGGGACAAAGTCGGTTGGCACATCATCCAGTTGACTCGAAGATGGGCTATCGTCCTCATTGATACTATGCAGAATATCGATCGCCTCCAACAGCGTGTCTGGGACTTGATAGGCTCGAAAGGTGAGCGTGCGCAGCAGCATCGGAAAGAAGCGGCGTAGATAGCTGTAACGGGTGTTGATGAAGTGAAGTTTATCCCGCGAGTGCTGCTGTTGGTCGATGGCCGCGACCATGGCCGTGAGTCGATCGCGGGGAATCGTCTGAAAAACACGGTCGCGTACTGCGTCATCCGCAACATCATCGTCCAGTACGACCTTTGTGACCTTACTCAGTGTCCACAGCATACGCTGGAGGGTGTCACTCATCTCAACCTGATAGGCCTTCAACTCACGCCGGGCGCTACGCTCGGTTTCGGCCAGCCGACTGTCGAACAAGTCCAAGGCTTCATCAGTCAGTTGTTGGCGGGCATCGGCCAGGAAAGCCATCAGAATGGGGTAGCGCTGTTGTCCGATCTTACGTTGAAGCGCCTGATTGCTGGATCGACGGGCGATACCGACCAGGTATTGTGTCCGAGCGGGGGGGAGATCAGCTAGCCCCCACGTATCGATGTCCCAGTCCTGAACGGCTGTCAGCTTGGACAGCGTCTCCAGAATATGATCCGCACTGTTGCTGCGAGCCGCGCGGCGCAGCCAGCTCAACGGTGTGAGATTCCCACGCTCGGGATCCGGTTCGAGCAACTGATCCAGCTGCTGCCGTAGATCATCATCGAGATTAACCGCTAGGTGCGCATGAGTGATCTCATGAGCTTGCCCTCGCGCCCGCACTACCAGACGCTCCAGCCGAGTAATTCGTGGTCGAATCACACGCTGTTGGTATAAGCGTTCACTGGCCTGCTGTAACAGCGTTGAAGGTCGTTCATTCTCCAGCGCCCGCTGGCTCAGCCACGTCAATAGATGCCTCTCATCATCGGATGACATCGAGCGAAATCCCAAGTAGGTTGTAATGTGACGCTGATGTTCACGTTGGGTTTGTGGTCGTTCCCCGTAGTCGGATAACTCTGCTGCATCACTGCCGAGTTGCTTGGCCACATAACCGACAACATTTGTCGGGGCGTTTTGAATGTCCACCGGGAAAAAACCAAGATAGCGTAGGCTGCACAATAGCAACGCAAAACCCAGGCGCTGGGCATCGGTTCCGCCATATTGAATCTCGACCAAATCATCTGGCGTCAGTAGAAAGTAGGCGATTAGGTCACCCTCCTCCACGGTTTCGGGAAAGATGTTGTATGCTTCTCTTGCTGTCGGGCGTAAAAAGCCAACGGGCATGACTAAAAATCCTCGATGTAGCCCGCTGCGATGTGCTCGGGTGGATTCGTATACCGCTGTATGTAACGCTGGGACTGATGTCCGAGGCGGCGCTCCAACTCGTAGGCATCGGCGTCGGTCGCATGGGCCAACTGAAAGGCAAACGTATGCCGCAAATCGTGGGGACGCAGGGGCGAGATGTGGCGAGTCTCATCAGCGATGTCAGCGTCATGCCAACGCCCAATCTGTTTGAGAATAACATTGATGCGGCGTCGTGATAGCCGCCTATCCTCTCGATGAGACGCGGCCTCCGTTGCCACCAGGAACAGGGGAACCTCACCATCTGATACCGGCGCATCCTTCAGATGTTCATGCTCCAAATAATCCGCCAGTGCTTGTCGAGCATCCTGAGAGAGGAATACGTCACGTTGGGACTTTCCCTTCCCCGCCACCCCATGAATCCGAGCACGACGGACCTGTCTCAGCTCATCTGGCGTGTGTGGCTCAACCTGCTCCAGATCAAGATTGACCATTTCCTCGCGGCGTAGCCCCGTGGAGAGCAGCACAAACACGATGGCACGGTCACGCCAGGGACGAGCCTTCGCCCGCAGTGGTGCTTCCTCTGAGCGATGAGACCACTTGCGCCCCTTAGCCCGATAATATGGCAGCAACCGATCACAGAGGTTTTTCAGTGATCTAATCTGTTCAAGGCTCAATGCACGGGGTTCTAGTGGTGGTAGCGGTAGATCGCGAATCCCTTTTGTCGGATCTCCCATCGGGAAGATGGCTTCATTCTGGTTTGCCACCCAGGTGGCAAACGCGGAAAGTGACGCGAGATGATTATTGACCGTACTGGGGGCCAGGCCATGTTCACTCAAATGCTGCTGCCAGGCCGTCACATCACGCTTCACGCAGGACGTTATATGCTCTTGCCCGTATCGCTCGCTGAAAAATGACTGAAAACGATTGAGGTGGAGGTCAATTTTTTGTGTCACGCCCTCGGAGCGCACGCCGCGAACGGCCATTCGAAGATAGAAATCGATCCAATCCTGCAAGCTGTCTGACGGCAAATTCGGCATCTCACACCTTCTGTGAATCACTTTTACAGAGATGAGTATACCGAAAACTGAGGAATTTACCGCTGAAACGACCGATATGATTTACAGAAGATGCCTTTCCTGTAGCACCTTACCGATGCTTTTCGCTGATTTAATATCACTTAACCTAATGAGGTTATCTTGAGATTATGACTGAAACGGTCTGTTTTTTACCTGGTGAAACCGTACCTTCTTGTCTATTCGCCCCCGCTAGTCCGTAATGGGCTGCCATCATGAGATTAGTTGTATGGAGATGGTCCCCAGATGAGTTACTACGAATGGCTATTGTTGTACCGGCTTCACGAGCGCGAGATCGAAAAACAGTTGGAGATGCAACGTCACCTCGCAGCGATACCGCCCGAGGAGCGGTATCCCCACCGCCGTCCACTGTCCGACAGGCTCCGCCTGCTTATCCCCATCGTTTACCTCATGGAGAGACGCCCGGCGCTTCGTAGGGCTTAGGCGCGGCATCCGCTAAACCTGTTGCGGGCGAGGCCGGTCAGGATTGCCTGCCTCGCCCGTTTTGCCACTAGAACAACGCCGCAGTGGGGTAGTCCGTCGTGTCGAGGTCGAGCAGCTTCGCCAGTGTCGGCGCAACCTGCCGCGGATCGGCCTCATCGACGACGC
>CAWUJQ010000381.1:0-4709 GCA_963922445.1 uncultured bacterium | reverse complement strand
CGGTGGGGTCGGTGCCTTCGGCGGGCAGCTCGAACGTTTGCGACGGCAGTTCGATGCTCTGGAACAACGGCAGAATCACGTTGTCCAGGCGGGCACGCTGCCAAATTTGATCGCTCCACAGGTCGGGCACCCACTCGTCGCCGTAGCCTTCCTTGGTGGTGTAGCTCAGGTCATCGGCTTTGCGGGCGGTGAGCCGCTGCGCGGTGACCTTGTGGGCCAGCGCGTTAGCGTAGCGGTCGCTCACACCGCGAAAGGCGCGGCTGTTACGCATCAGCACATAGCCGTACAGCAGGTCGTCTGCGCTTAGCTTGTCGAACGGGCTGCCCACTTCGATGCGGGGCAGCGTGGATTTTGCGGCCTCCGCTGGGTTAGTCGGCAACCGCTTGAGCGGCGCGTTGGGCACGCCGTTGGTGGGCGGGGTTGGGTTGGTCATGGTTACTCCTTCGTTGTATAGGTTTGGTGCTGCGGGTTGTGCAGGGTCGGGCAAGCTCAGCCGCGTGATGTCTAAGTCCAGTGCCTTGAATGCGTCTGTAATTGTGTAAACATCCGTGTAGCGCGGCTCGGCGGGGGTTGGCGTCAGGCTGCCTTCGATGAGCGGCCAACGCGTGATGCGCCCGTCGGCGTCTCGTTCCACCAAGTGGGGTAAACTGCCGCTTGACCACGCCAGCACCCCCTGTTCCACTAAGCTGTGAACGGCCTGCACATAACGGTGGCGCAGGTCAAGCTGCGCCTCTGCCCACAAACCCACGTCATCGGTGTGCAGCACGTCAATGTGACCGACGTGGGCTGCCTTGATGTCACCGTCTAGCCCGTGGTGGTATAACACCGGGCGGCGCGGGAACCAGTCCAGCGCGAAGTCGGTTTGTGCGGTAAAGTAATCGTCCTGTAGGTCGCGTTGGGTGCTATCGCCCCATATTGCCAGATAGCCCCCCACACGCCCTGCGGCATCGAGTGATTTGAGTGTACTCACGGTGGTGGTTGCCTCCTTCATAAGTGATTGCCCACCGATGGCACCACCGTACACAATTGTCCAGCGCCAATGGTGACCGTTTCGGCACCCATATGTGCGCCCATTTGTCTCTGTTACGGTAAGGTCTGTGAGGCACGCCAGCGTGTGTGCCCAATTTATAGTGGAGGTAACTGTGACGATTACCATTCGGCAGGCAGGCGCGGAGGATGCGCCCATCGTGGCCCGGCTCAATGATGTGGTGCAGCAGCTTCATGTGCATGTGCGCCCAGAGCGCTATCGCCCGTTGCAGCAAGATGACCTGGCACGAATCCGCCATTTTGAGCAGCTTTTGGCCCGCCCGGATGCTTACACGTTTATCGCGGAGGCGTCTGGTGAAGCGGTGGGGTACTTTGTGGGGCTATTCGTAACCGTGGAGAACGTGTTTTTGCACCCCCAACGCGACTTTCACATCGACCAGATGGCCGTGGCTGAAGCGCATCAGGGCAAAGGCGTGGGTCACCGCCTAATGGCGCAGGCAAAAACAACCGCCCGCACGCTAAACGCCGATAGGCTTACGCTGGGCGTGGCTTCCTTTAATGAAGGGGCGATTGCATTTTATGAGCGTGAGGGCTTTGCCGTAAGCTCACTTAAAATGGCGCTTTCGCTCGAACCGGGTCAGGAATCGCCCTGAACACGCTCCGAACCTGGCTGTAACGAGCGCTGAGGCACAAACGCGTCAATGAGCAGCCAGCCATCCCCGCCGCCGGGTGTGATAACGCGCCACCATTGGTCATCCCCTACCTCGCGCGGCCCTTCGATGACGGTCACAATTGCTCCCCTGGGAACAAACTCAATGCCAACGCCGCTGCCGGGAATGTTGATGGCGTAGTCGTCGCGCATCAGGTAAACGCCTAGCCCCGGCCCCACCACCTGTCCGGTAATTTCCAGCGAGGCCATCAGCGCCTCACCTTCGGCATCGTCTGTGGTATTGCCACGGGTAAGGTCGGTGCGGGAGTTGGGCGGATTGGGGCCTAAGTCAGCGGAATCCACCCAGCCCAGGCCAGGGGGTGCCAGCACAGACAGGTAGCGCGTTTGGCCGTCGTCATAGAAGTTGCTGCCTGACCCGCTGCGCGAGACGATTACGGGGGTACCTACATCCAGGCGGGCGTCTGCTGTGCGCTCCACCGACGTTTGAAATAAGCCCGTCCGCCGCTGCACGTACAGCGTGACCCCCACCGCTGGCACGTCGTCTGGTGCGGGCGAGGTGGCGGTAGCCTGGGCGGTTTGGGTTGAAGGCGCAGCGGTGGGTGGTTGAACCGTTGGCGACGCGGTGGGCGTGTCTGTCGGTCGCACCGACGGGATAGCGATTTGTGTGGTTTCGGGTTCGATGGTCGCGTCTTGCACGGTGGCAGTGGCCGTCAGCGCTTGATAAAACGAGGCAATGAAGGTGGCTGTTACGTCGCTTTGTGGCGTGCCCTGGAAGACCTGCACGGTGCCGTCTAGCAGTTGTGGCCCCTGGGTAATCGCGTCCTGGGTGAGGTTGCCTAGCACTTCGCTTGGATTGAGCGTGAGCGTTGGCGCGCCCGCGACCTCCGTTGGCTGTTGGATGGTGCTGGCCGCACCGAAGAACAGCGTAATCACCAGGATGATGGCGACAAGCGTCACCAACAGCGCCACGATGTAGTGTTCCCGCTGCTTGTTCGGGAAGGCAGGCGTCAGCATAGACGCGTTGGGCGTTGCTAACGGGTCGGCTGGCATGGATTCAAAGTTGATGGGGGTGGGTGTGGTGGTGGCCGATTCGTTAATTTGCTTGATCGCATCACGGTAGGCCCGCCGAAATGCCGTGATGTCCTGGTAGCGCGCTTTGGGGTTCTGGTCAATTGCCTTGCGGATGACGGGTTGCAGCGATTCGGGTATGGGCGCAAACGGATCGGTTACATCGGCCCCAAATGCCTGATACAGCGAGCGGCGTGACAGCATCTCGTATACCGTCATACCGAGTGAGTACACATCCGAGCGGGCCGAGGCATGGGCACCCCCGCGTATCTCTGGCGCAACGTAACCTTCTGTGCCCAGGTTGGCGCGCTGGCTGGTGCTGGTGAGCTTTTCCTCTGCGTTATAGTCAGCAGCAATGCCGAAGTCTGTGAGGTAGGGCCTGCCGTTGCGCGCAATTAAGATGTTGTGCGGTTTAATGTCTCGGTGGAAGACGCTGTGGCGGTGCATGTAAATCAGCGCGGAGCAAATGCCGTCAACCACGGGCAGCGACTGCGCAGCAGTGAAGGCTCCATAGGTTTGCAGGTAGTCGCGCACGGTCACGCCGTCAATGTAGGGCATGACGTAGTAGGGCACGTCGTTGACTTCGCCCTTATCCAGCAGCGGCATCAAACAGGAGTGCGTGAGGTACTCCATGATCTGAATTTCACGTTCAAAGCGGCGGCGATAGTTGGACATGTAAAGCAGATTGACGTGAATGTGCTTGACCGCCACCATCTCGTCACTATCGGGCGCTTCGGCCAGCAGCACGCGCCCCATGCCACCTTCGCCAAGCACGCGGATGATGTTGTATTTGTCGATGGTGCGTGGTACGGGTGTCAACGGTAGTTTGCCCCCACAGTCAGACGGAACTCCGGCAGACGGTTGTTGCGCCTGCCTTTGCTTAGCCATTATACACGCTGAATCAATGTATGTGGGTGAAATTACGGTATAGATGTCATCCTCTGCGCCCACTGTATAATGATAGCATGATGTGTTCACTCAATGAGGCCTTTGTCATGGCGATGCCAAACCCCGTTCGCAATCCATTTTTGGGCATTAATCCGCTGCTGCACAGTTTGCTGCAAACCGAAGGCCGCTGGGACAACTTCCATGTGAATCACATCTCCGACCTGACGCGTTTTTTGCAACAGGCGCTGCGGCCACTTGGCTATGTGGCGCAAGCGGAACAATCCCTGCAAATTCGGCGGCGAACGGAGCCATCGCGCATGGTCGAATCTGACGTTACCGTGTTTGATCCAGAACAGCGGCCACCGACATCGGTCACAGCTACTGGCGGCATGACGATTCCAGTTGCCGAGCTGCTGGCACTTGATGAGGTTGACTTTGCCTCCTATCGTGCTATCGGTGTTTATGAAACGCTTGGCAGCAAGGGGCGCGGCGATGCTGTTGTGTGGATTGAGCTGCTATCGCCAAGTAACAAGCCCGGTGGCCGTCACAGTGCTACGTACCGCGACAAGCGCACGGCGCTGCTGCAAGCGGGGCTGGTCTTCATTGAACTGGACTATTTGCACCACCAACCGCCTACCGTTGCCATTCCCGCCTACCCGGACGCGCCGAACAGCACCTGCTATCGAATTGTGATGATTGACCCGCGCCCCGACTGGCTGCGTAGTGATGGGCAGGTGTATCCCATACGCACAGACGAGCCGCTGCCTACAATCAACATGCCGCTCAACGGGCGCGATAGCATCGCCTTTGACTTTGATGCGCCGTACCAGCAAACGTTCACGGCGTTGTTTTTCGGTGATGAGGTCGATTACACCCGGTTGCCCGTCGCCTGGGAGCGTTATAGTGCAAGCGATCAGGCGCGAATCTTGACGCGGTTGCTGGTGGTGCGTCAGGATGGGTTAGACGATTCGCAGGAAGCAAAAGCGTTAACCCCGCTACCACTCGCGGATGCGCTGAAACAATGGCGCGAATCCTGACGCGGGCGACACGCGCAGCGTGGCAAGTCACGATAACGCCAATTATCGCCAAACGAGCC
>CAWUJQ010000380.1:0-4717 GCA_963922445.1 uncultured bacterium | reverse complement strand
GTACCGGGGCCGCAACCCAACGCGCCACAGCAAAAAGGCAACGGCAAAAAGCGGCGTCCCGCAAAGGCGGCCAAACGCCGCCGGATGCCCGGTGGCTGCTTGATGGTGTTCGGTGGGGTGGTGCTCACGTTTTGCGGTGGCCTGACGATTATCACGCTGGCCATGCTGGGGATTGCCCAGGCGCGCCTGACGCCTATCATCCAGAGCGGTATTGCGTCGATTGACGAATATGAAGCCTTCCAGAGTACGTTCTACTATGACCGCAACGGTCGCCTGCTGTTTGAGGACTTCAACGAGGGCCGCCGCGAGTTCGTCGAACTCAACCGGATGCCGCAAAACCTCATCAACGCGACGATTGCGCTGGAAGATGACACCTTCTACAACAATCCGGGGATTGACGTGCCCGCAACCACCCGCGCCACGTTGCAGTTCTTTGGGCTGTTGGAAGGCAGCACAGGCGGTAGTACTATCACGCAGCAGTTGGTGCGCAACATCGCCTTTGACTATGAATATCGCACCACACGCAGCGTCCAGCGCAAGGCCGAGGAAATTATCCTGGCTGTGGCGCTCACGCAGCGCCTGAGCAAAGACGAAATCCTGGAGCTGTACCTCAATGAGGTGTATTACGGCAATCTAGCCTATGGCGCGCAGGCCGCCTCGCAAACGATTTTCGGCAAAGATGTGGAAAACCTCACGCTGGGCGAAGCGGCGCTATTGGCCGGGCTGCCCCAAGCCCCCGCCGACCTTGACCCGCTCAATCCTGACCCGGCTGTGCAAGAGGCCGTGCTGAACCGCTGGCGCATTACCCTCAACGCAATGGTCAACGAGGGGTACATCACCCGCGACCAGATGAACACCACGCTCACGGCGGGCCTGGAAGTGTACACGCCCGATGTGCCGCTGCTGGCTCCCCATGCGACGGTCTACGCGCAAAGCGAACTCGAAGACATCCTCGCGCTGACGGGCATTGCCCCCGAATCCATCGCAGCGGGCGGCTACAAGGTGTATACCACTATCGACCTGCCCATGACCAACGATGTGCAGGCGGCCATTGCCGATCAAGTCAACCGGCTGCAAGCCAACAACGTGAGCAACGGCGCGGTGGTGGTCATCAAGCCGCTGACGGGTGAAATTTTGGCGATGGTGGGCAGCGCGGACTACGACAACGAGGCCATTGACGGGCGCGTGAACGTCGCGATTGCCCCGCGCCAGCCCGGTAGTACGGTGAAGTCGTTTACGTATGCTGCCGCCATCGAAAACGGCTTTAGTCCGGCAGATGTGCTGTGGGACACGCCCGTGAAAAGCATCCCGGTGCCGGGGCAAACGACGTGGCCCGTCAACTACGACCGCGCCTATCACGGGCCGGTGAATATGCGCACAGCGCTGGCCAACAGCTACAACGTCCCGGCAGTGAAAGCCTTCCAGCGCGCTGTAGGTGTAGACTACTTCCTGGGCATCATGAACCGCTTCGGCGTGGAATCGCTGGGCACGGATGCGAGTCTGTACGGGCCATCCCTGACGCTGGGCGGCGGTGAGGTCACGCTGTTGGAACTGAGCCGCGCTTACGGCGTGTTTGCTAATCAGGGGGTGTTGGTGCCTACGACGTCCATCATGTGTGTGGTGGACGACCGCGACAACATCATTTATCAGTATGAGGGAAGCTGCCCGGCAGGGACGATTACGCCGAATACCGTCGCCCGTACTGGGCTGGGCACACAGGTACTTGACCCGCGCATCTCTTACACCATCTCGGATATGCTGGCAGACAATGGGGCGCGCTCCCCGGCGATGGGCAGCAACAGCCCGCTGCGCACAGACGGCATTGCCACCTCCGTCAAGACGGGGACGACCAACGACGTTAAGGACAACTGGACGGTGGGCTACACGCGCAATGTGGTCGTGGGTGTGTGGGTGGGCAACAGCAACGGCGACCCGATGGTGAATTCCTCCGGTTTGACGGGCGCTGCACCCATTTGGAACTCGGTTATCACGCGGATTTACAACAACAGCCTCTATTTCAATATGCTGGCAGTTGATGGCACGCATCAGCCTGACCAACCGAACCCGCCGCAGGGCATCTCGCTGCGCGAAGTGTGTGATGTGCGCCGCATCCGCGACGGCCTGACGGAGTGCCCCACCGTCAGCGAGTGGATACTGGACGGGCCAGCGGGCGTCCCCAACGAAAACGGCGAGTTCGTCTACCGTGACCCGCAGCAGCAGCCGCAAGCGCAACCGCAGCCTGGGCAGCCGTTCCAGCAGGAAATTTCGCCCGGTGTGATTCGGGTGCGGGCACATCCCATCCCGCAGAGTGTGGCGGGCAGTTTGGTGCTGAACAATGACCCATCGGTGGGCGTGCCGCCGCCGCCGCGCTACTGTCAAGTCCCGTTCGACTTAGCCGAACAAGCGCCCGCTGCCCGCGACCTGCTGTTTTTGGAACCGCCGCCGGAGCCAATCGACGCGGTGGAAGCCGAGAAGTACGCGCAGTCCACGGGCATTGCCTTTTTACCGACGATAGCCTGTTCGCTGGACCTGCTCAACGCAACGGGTGGCCCTACCGTGCTGACGGCCATCATCACGCAGCCGACGCAGGGGCAGGTGATTAGCGAAGGCATTCCGATTCAGGGCACGGTGCAGTTTTCGCCCGATCAAGCCGACTACTACAAGCTGGAAATCACCGGGGAACAGTTCCCCGGCTGGACGACGATTGGCACCACGCACAGCGATAGTGTGGTCAACGGTACGTTAGAGTTCCTACCTGGCTATCCGGGCTTGCGTCCGGGCAGCTATCAACTGCGGTTGGCCGTTGTGGGCAATGGCAACTACGTGCAGGAGCCATATACCGTTAGCTTTACAGTCCAGGGACAATAAACTTAACCGGGCAGGAACACACCCTAACTCCCGCCCGGTTTGGTTACTTTGCAAAAATCGCCCCCGGTTTAATTCCACACTCATCTTCTAAGTCTATACTCACGCGCAGTATTGGTATGCTAGAAAGTATTGTTATGGATCCGCGATTGTGGGAACTGCTTAACCTCCCGCCTGGATCGGTATACATCGAACATGTCTACCTGTCTCACGTCGGGAGTACCCTGACGCTGAACTGTAAGGCTTTTGGTGAAGCCTACCCGAAGGGCAAACCTTTTCAGATTCAGTTTCGGAATTGCCGTGATATACGCTGGGAAGCCGTTGACCCCAACGCCGGGGAAGAAGCGGCAGAAGCACTAGGGGTTTACCTGGGGGAACACGCCCATCACAAGCCAGCAGTCGTTTATACGGGCGCAACCGAAATGACCGTGCTGTACAACGAGATTAACGTCCGCGCTTAATGCTAAAGGCGTGGACGCGTGCCACGCCATTACCCATATAACTCAGCCGTATCAAACAGCCTAGCGATGGCAATCTGTAAGCCGGGGAACAGCCCTATCGCCTCGAACACCTCCCCCTCACTGTAGATTGTTGCGCGGCTTGGCTCTGCACGGGTATACACATACACCTCACGGCTGGCCACGTACAGCACCCACACCTGCTCCGTCCCGTTGTCCAAATAGTCGCGTATGCGTTGGCGCAGCCCGTCCGCCGTTTGCCCCGGTGACGTTACCTCAACAGCCAAATTCGGTGCGCCGATAAACGGCTTGCTAATATCCGTCGTCGGTGTAATGCGCCCCCGCCGGATAAACGACAGGTCAGGCAGGCGGGTGGTTTGCACGCCCAGCGCGTCGGTTCGCAGCACATAGGTCACGCCATCTGTGAGGACAACGCCGAGATTATGGTCACGCACATATGCCTTGAGCAGTGCATAGGTATTATTAACGATGTGATTGTGCAGCAGCCCGGCAGCGCTCATATCCACCTCAACGATTTCACCGTCAACCACCTCAATCCATGCATCGCCGCGCTCAATCAGGTCAGCCAGCGTGACAGTCGCTTTTGTTTGTTCCGTCATCTACGCATGTGGGTTTGGCGCGCCAAACCCCTACCTTTCGTCTTACTTTGTTTATGCAGCGGACGCGCAGAAGCGCGTCTCTACAAGGTCATGATGGCGTAGTCCGCTGCCGCTACGCCCGATCTTGCCGTTGGATGCCCATAATGCCCTGCGGACGCACCACCAGCACAATAAACAACAGCAAAAAGATCACCGTATTGCGATAGCTGCCGCCCCCCACCGCCACACTGAACGTTTGCAGCCCCGCCACGATAAACCCGCCAATCACCGCCCCGCTGATGCTGCCCAGGCCGCCCAACACAATCGCCACCAGCCCCACCAAAGACACCGCATCCCCCATGAACGGTTGCACATTCGTGAACACAATCCCGTACAGCATCCCGGCGGCACCGCCCAACGCCCCCGCCAAAAAGAACGTTAGCAAAAACACGCGCTCGGTATCCACGCCCAACAGCGAGGCAATCTTCTCGTTGAATGCCGTTGAGCGCATCGCCCGCCCGGCCCGTGTGCGCATCACCAGTGCCTGTAACGTGACCATCAGCACCAGCGCGATCACAGTAATGAGTGCGCGAATGAAACTTACCCGAATGCCGACGTTATCGAGCATCCACACCTCTGCCGCTTGAATCGTGGCGGTGGTCGCAATATCGTTGGGGAAGTAGTCCAGCGTGTTGCCAAAGGCGCGGTTCATCGTCCATTGGCCCGCATTCACCAGCACAATCGCCATGCCGATGCTGCTAATCAACTGCGAGAGGCGCGGGGCGTTGCGTCGCC
>CAWUJQ010000379.1:0-4717 GCA_963922445.1 uncultured bacterium | reverse complement strand
CTCGCAGAGCGCGGCGACTAACCCACACAGGCGGCCATCATGACCGCCTGCGCGTGCTTCCTAATCCCCTGTGGCGCGGTATGTCTCCCCTGGCTCCCCATCGTCCGCAATGGCGTAAACAGTAGCCGTCGGCGGTTGTTTCTTCGCCGGGAAGGGGTGCTTCATGCTGGGAATCTTGCGGGGTTGGGTCACCACCGGTTTGAAGCCCGCGCCGTAGGCGGTGTGTCCCTGCCCAATCACAATGAAGGCGGCATCGTCAGCTTCGGCCACGGCCTGCTTGAACTCATTCACCTGTGACCGCGAAATCGTGACGTAGAGCATGGCCTTGTCTTTGCCGCTGTACATGCCCCGCGCTGGCATATACGTCACGCCCCGGTAAAGCGTGTTCATCACCTTTTGCGCCACTTCCGACGGCTTTTCGGTGATGACAAACGCCGTGCGAATCACACTCGGCCCCTCCATCACATAGTCCGAGGCCGCCCCACTCAGGAACATGGCGATAAACGCATACAGCGCACCCTCCACCCCGTAGAGGGCGGCTGCGCCGACAATCGCGCCCGTGTCTGTATACAGGTAAATTTGGCTGAGCGGCATCCCCACCCTACGCTGGATAATCAACGCAATGGTGGTGGTGCCCGCAAAGCTGGTGCCCGTGCGGAAGACGATGCCGTAGCCAATGCCCGATACCACACCCCCCAGGATCGCGTTCAACAGGCGGTCGTCGGTGTAGCCCGCCGCGGGCAAAAACGGCTCAATGAAGTCTACGAATAGGCTGAAGCTCACCACAACAAGGGCGGTGTCCGCCAGGGCGCGCCACCGCCCCGGCAGCATACGGAAGCCCAGGTACAGAATCGGAATGTTGTACAGGAAGAACTGCAAACCAATCGGAATGCCAGTCAGCGCATTGACAATGGCGGCCACACCCATAATACCCGTCGGAACGACATCTGCCGGGACCATGAAGGCGACAATAGCAATAGCCAAGATGAAACTGCCGAGTAGTATGGTGACATAGTGGACGACGTTATCAAGTAGGGATGCGGGACGCATGGTGAATCACTTACCAAAATTGAGTAGGACAAGAACGCACACGGTACGCCATCTGGCGGCGTGATACAATAGATAGGAGATTAAAACTTTGGGAAGATTTGAATTGACTGATAAACCCCAGAAACACGACCTCGATCTGATACAAATGGTGCAGCAGGCACGCATGCAAAACGACGACCAAGCGCAGCCGTCACAAATTAGCGCGGTCTACTGGATCGAAGCCAAAGCACCCAATCCGCAGCCCACGCCACGCGCCGGTGCGCTGGTCATTGCAACGAAAGTGGATGCGGTAGACGCCCTGTGGGCGAAAGTCAAAGCGGCGACGGAAGCGGGCAAGTTAGGCTACAAAGCGAAGGTGTCTACGTCACCGGGGCGCGACCAGGGCATGGCCAGCGACCGTCTGATTCATGTGCGCGTGGCCGACGGCACCAACGAGGCCGCCATTCAGCGGGTGCGGGCCAAACTGCGCGACCTCGGCATCACCGCAGACGTGCCTTTCGTGCCCGATCACCCGGCGTAGTGCCTGTTCTAAATATCCCGCACGGTGTGGGATTTTCAAACGTTTCCCACACGGATTTTATACGCTGCCGTTCGCGTTTTCTGGTAGCATATCAGAACAACTGTCCTAGGCTGACACACAAAGGAACTGCTCACATGCGACCCTACATTGGGATTGAGGGACCCATCGGCGTCGGTAAGACGACGCTTGCCACTTACCTGAGCGATAAGCTCCAGGCAGACCTGATGGTAGAGGTCTTCGAGGAAAATCCGTTCTTACCCAAGTTCTACGAAGACCCAGAATGCTATGCGCTGCAAACGCAGCTCTTCTTTTTGATGAGCCGCTATCACCAACACGAAAAAGTCCGCGACGAAGGTAGCCCGCTGGTCAGCGATTATATTTTTGCCAAAAACGACCTGTTTGCCCGCTACACCCTCACCGGCGACGAGCACATCTTGTACACGGACATCAGCAACACGCTGGCCGCGAACCTGCTGGCCCCGTCATTAGTGGTGCTGCTGCGCGCAGACATCGACACACTGATGGAGCGCATCGCGCACCGGGGACGCGACTACGAGCAAAAGGCGTCCATGCGCGACTACGTAGAGCAGCTATCAGAGCAGTATGATCGCTTTTTTGCGGATTACACGGCAGCGCCCGTGCTGGTGCTGAACACGTCACAGGTCAACATTGTGGAGGACGTGGCCAGCCGTCAGGATTTGATGAAACGCATTCTGGAAGCGTTCGACCAAATTTTGGCCGAGCAGCCCATGCAGGCTCCCCTGCTATAACTGCACTTTTGTTACGAATCCACCTGTGAAGTGACAGGCAGGTCACAACCTGCCTCCTCTTGCTTTAGCACCACCATAAGAACTTTGCTAAAAACGTTGACCTACAGCCCTTCTGATGCTATATTGCGCGCTGTAAATTGGCACTCACATGCTGTGGCTGCTAAACTGTATATAGATTCTAACCGTAATGGTTTATGTAGGAGGATGCACCCTATGGCAAACATCACACCGCTTGGTGACCGCGTCTTGGTCAAGCCGCTTGAAAAAGAGACCGAAACATCCAGTGGCCTGCTGCTGCCAGAAACAGCCAAAGAAAAGCCGCAAGAAGGCGAAGTCATGGCTGTTGGCAAGGGCAAGTACGACGAAGACGGTGAAAACCGCATTCCGCTGGACGTCGAAGTGGGCAACCGCGTCATCTTCGCCAAGTACGCTGGCACCGAAGTCAAGCTGGACGGCGACAAGATGCTCATTATGAAGGAAAGCGACATTCTCGGTATCATCGAGTAGTGTCACCCCGCACTCCCCGAATTCATAACCACTCAATAGACGAAAACACACTTCAACTGGAGGCACTAACATATGGCAAAGCAACTCGTATTCCGTGAAGACGCCCGCGCCGGTTTGCAGCGCGGTGTAGACAAGCTCGCCAGCGCCGTTAGCACCACCCTGGGGCCGAAGGGCCGCAACGTGGCGCTCGACAAGAAGTTTGGCGCACCGACCGTGACCCACGACGGCGTGACCGTGGCGAAGGAAATTGAACTGGAAGACCCGTTTGAGAACATGGGTGCCCAGCTCCTGAAAGAAGCCGCTACCAAGACCAACGACATCGCCGGTGACGGCACCACCACTGCGACCGTACTGGCCCAGGCTATTGTGAACGAAGGCCTGAAGAACGTGGCCGCTGGCGCAAACCCGATGCTGCTGAAGAAGGGCATCATGGCGGCCTCTGAGGCCGTTGCCAACAACATCCTGGAACAGGCCACCAGCATCAGCACCAAGGCAGAAATTGCCAGCGTTGCCAGCGTTTCCGCACAGGACGAAGAAATTGGCGGCCTGATTGCTGAAGTGATGGACAAGGTGGGCAAGGACGGCGTTGTGACTGTAGAAGAGTCCAACAGCCTGGAATTTGAAGTGGACTACGTAGAAGGGATGCAGTTCGACCGTGGCTACATCAGCCCGTACTTCGTGAACAACACGGACGCGATGGAAGCCGTCATGGAAGAGCCGTACATCCTCATCCACGACAAGAAGATCAGCGCTGCTCAGGACATCGTTCCGATTTTGGAGAAGCTGATGCAGGTTGGCAAGCGTGAGATGGTTATCATCGCTGAAGATGTTGACGGTGAAGCGCTGGCGACGATGGTGCTCAACACGCTGCGTGGTGTGTTCCGCGTATTGGCTGTGAAGGCTCCCGGCTTCGGTGATCGTCGTAAGGCCATGCTGCGCGACATCGCTGTACTGACCGGCGGCACGGTCATCAGCGAAGAAATTGGCCGCACGCTGGAAAGCGTCACGGTTCAGGACTTGGGCCGCGCCCAGAAGGTCGTCGCCACCAAGGAAGCAACCGTGGTTGTTGACGGCGCAGGTGAAGACACTGCCATCCAGGGCCGTATCGACGAAATCCGCAAGGAAATTGAGAACAGCAGCAGCGACTACGACCGTGAGAAGCTGCAAGAGCGCCTGGCTAAGCTGAGCGGCGGTGTGGCTGTGATCCGTGTGGGTGCTGCCACCGAAACCGAACTCAAGGAAAAGAAGCACCGCGTAGAAGACGCCCTGAGCGCAACCCGTGCTGCTGTAGAAGAAGGTATCGTGCCCGGCGGCGGTGTCACCCTCATCAACGCCGTTTCCGTCCTGGACGACTTCATCAAGACAGACGAGATGAAGAACTCCCACGAGGACGTGCGTACCGGTGTGGTTATCCTGCGTAAGGCGCTTGAAGTGCCGATGCGCAAGATCGCGGCCAACGCGGGTGAAGACGGTGCCGTCATCATCGAAAACGTGCGCCGCTTGCAGAAGAGCCGCAAGAGCCACCGTGTGGGCTACAATGTGCTGACCAACGACTATGTGGATATGATCGAAGCTGGCGTCCCGGACCCGGCCAAGGTGACGCGCGGCGCGGTTGAAAACGCGGCCTCCATCGCCAGCATGATCCTGACCACCGAAGCCCTCATTACCGACATCCCGGAGAAGGACGGCGGCATGCCGGGTGGTATGGACGGCATGGGTGGCATGGGCGGCATGATGTAAGGTCGCCTGCCTAGGCAACTGAGAATCACACGAAGGGTCGTGCCAGCGCACGGCCCTTTTTGTTTTGGGCGTGAGTTGCGGTAGGATTGGGGCAAATCAGGTTGATGTGATGGGGGTGTGGATTGTCTGA
>CAWUJQ010000378.1:0-4718 GCA_963922445.1 uncultured bacterium | reverse complement strand
GTTCACACGCTACGCTGCACGTGCGGCAAAACGACACGCGGTCACCTGCCGCCAGAAGTGGCCGCCAGCCAGTTCGGGTCGCGTCTGACAGCGCTGGTCGGGATGCTGGTCGGACAGGAGCGCCTGAGCAAGCGGGCGGTCGAACAGGTGCTGGCGCTGGACCTAGGCCATCCCGAGTTCAAAGTGCGCTATGAGGGGCTACGTCTGCTCAAAGCCCCAACGGAGGGGGCGACGGGTCAGGAACGGGTCCGAATCGTCACGCTGGCGCTGGTGGTCATCCCTGAACTGCGCATCAGTGACATGGGGCTGGTGGATGTGACGCAGTTTGCGCACGTGCCCGTTGTGGCGGACACTTAAGCCAGTGAAATACGTCAGGAATGAGGGGCTTCATAACTTCCAGCCCCTCATTCTCATCTGTCTTCAGATACTCTGCGATCCGTTCGCAGGAATAATGCTTTAACCGTTATTCCACGCTGGTGAAGCTGGTACGCAGAATGGCATAGGCTAGAGGAACTTCGCCCGCTAGAACCATTCCAAATTCTGCGTGGCTCACATAAGGATCACCATCACGCAGAATGACTGCAGTTGGGAATCTTGGTGTGAGCGCAGGGGCGGTCGCAACCATAGTGGCAGTTGCCCAATCGTCGTCACTACTGATCTGTACAACGTTGCCTACTGGTGGCTGGATGACACCAACAATGTTCAGGTCTTCAGTCAAGATGAAACCGTCCAGCAGTAAGGGGGTGTTGGATTCAACCTTACTCAGGTTTGCTGGGTCTTCAAGCGGTACTTTGTAAAGTGCGTTATTGCCCTCTACCCCCGCCAGACTACCGTTTGCACCCACCAACAGGTAGCCATCCGGGTGGTAGTCAATACCATTGAGGAAGGTGAAATCCGGGGATTCGACAAACACTTCTGCGTTGCCGTCCATGTCCACCTTGTAGATAACTGGGGAAAGGCTGTCGGTGACATAAGCATTGCCGTCAGCATCAACCGTCACGTCGTTGGCAAGGTGGCGACCGTCATATAGTTCCCCAAGCTCAACAAAGTGAAGCTCTTCGCGGGTCTCCATATCATAGATGCCAAGCTGGGCAAAACCCAGTAGATCTGGATCCGCTGCCGCAAAGAAATCACCATTTGCAACCAGCAAGCGATTGGTTTCTGCATCAATGTGCACACCAACTGTATTGGTCAAGTTGTCGCTTTCGATAAACGGCATCACTACGCCAGTGTCTTGCACAGAGAAGACATTGCCAAAGGCAACTGAGCCGACCAGGAACTGACTGTTTGTAGCATCCCACTCAATGCTTTCTGGTGTCATGCCTGCATTTTGAGCAAGGATAACGTCACCTTGAGGAAGACTGATGATATTCGGCTCTGAAGGGATGCGAGTAACGCGCATGGGATCATCCAAGGCGTTAATCACGGGTTCCAGGTCGGGCGGTCCAGGAGCGGTGTAACGTACACCCGGGAACGGGTCTGGACCGGGGCCACCTGGATTGTAGAATGCGCGATAGCCACCCACTAAGGAAGGAATTTCTACGAAGGTCACATTGCGTGCGGCTTCTTCATCACCCACCAGGATGATGTCGATGTAGTTGTCGCGGTCTTCGGCATAACAAACGTCATAGAAGATGTCTTCTGCCGGGTCTTCGGGTTGGCCGGTGTCTTCAAGACCAATGACGCGCAAAGTACCACCGGCGACTTCGTAGTCAACACCTACTTCTTCGAGAAGAACTGTTTCGCCATTTGGGCCAATTGCATGGATGCGGAAGTAGTCTTCATAATGGTCAGGGCGTAAAGCGGTTACGCCGTCGGGTGAGAACCCACCGCTGGTTAGGGTACGGATACGGAAGTCGCCTTCGTCATAAAGCGCAAGTTCATCGTTGGGGATTGCTTCACTGAGCACTTCCAGAGCAGTTGGCCCACCTTCGCCAACAGGTTCCGGCTCTACACGGTTGATTTTAGCCCCCACAAGTCTCGGACCCTGATCGTATGGACTGAAGCCTGTTTCCCATGTCAGCCCGAGTGCATTAGCCTCTTGTCCGCTGGGGCCGACGAGGATTAAGTCGCCAACAATTTCAAGCTTAACGGGGTAGAGGGCATCGTCTTCAGTGCTTAAGCCACGATTGCCGAGTTGACCAACAGCGATGACAACATTGCGCTCACTGTACTCCCAGTTGGGGAACATGTTGATGCTGGTGGCAGGAACGGTATCGCCGTTGTTCAGTGTAAACTCGAAGTCAGCGGCATCGACTGTTTCGGTTGCCATGGGCCAGCTAAATACAACTGGCACTGCATCGTGGTAATCAGGCTCCCCAGTGGCAAGAGCTGCCATTAACGCTTTATCAACGGCGGCTGTACGGGCAATTTGCGTTACTTCCTCACCGCTAGGGCAGAAACGATCCTCAAACCAGCCTGCACCCGAATCCCTGACGGTTGTTTCATTAAGGTCATCAATTCCAATAATGCCATCGAAGCCCATACCGGCAGACAGAATCATTGGCTCATCACTCCAGTAATCTGCACCTATTAGAACGCCAACTGTAGCAGGTACTGGCATTGGTAATAGATCGCCTTCCTGGGCATGTATGCTGGTCACCGGTACAATGCCAATGAGCAAGACTGTAACCAGAGCCGTCATGAGGATGGTTACAAGCGGCAGTTTAAACGTTTTGTTCCACATATTTCTTCCATTTTTTGTGTGATACAGTCTTTGCAGTTTTATCTGTGCGATTAGCTATTGTGCCGGGTACCGAAAATCATCCGCATACCGAGACAGCAACCACGATGTCAATGAGTTGCTGGCAAGAGTCGGCTTGCGTCGCTCCGAAGACAAGGCTGGCAGAGCTTGGCCCGCCGAGTGTCGTCATCCCAACCAGAACGAGGGTTACAGGGATAGCCACCCACTCGCGAAGATAGAGGGCTGCTTGATCGCTTTTGGCAGGATTTGCCTTCGACCATTCGACTTGTGCCCATCGCACGAGCAGATAGACGCTTACACTGATGAAAATAAGACCGGGCCAGAAGAATCCATGTAGAAATGATTCCCATAAATTAAAACCAACCACAAATACTGCCCCCAGGCCCAGCACATGAGGGGCATATGCCCGTGCGAGACCCAGCAGGACAATTGCTGCGGCGGCGAGTCCTGCAATGTTGCCGGCGATACGGAGTGGCTCGACGTAGTTGATGCCGACATGCACCGCAATGTCAAAAAGATTCCAGATGATGAACGCGGTCGGTAGCCACTGGAAATTGCGGCTGTTATTCTGTGTTTCCATAATATTTCCTCCTGTTTGATGCGCGAATCGATGGCTTAGCAAGTCGGCTTGAAGGCCAATATGGGGAACAGCAAGCATACACCTGCTGTTCCTGGCAAAGGGGTCAACTGAGGGGGGAGGTAGGCCCGACAGCTATTAGGGTAAAACCGTGATTTCGGCACCTGTTTCCGGGTTCAGGTCTTCGTTGGGGTCGGTCACGAGATCTGCCGGGAATGACACGCTAACAGGCATGCCTTCAACATCCAGGCACAGGTCGTGATTGTTGTCACCATCGTGGAGGTTGCCCAGGGCGAACGGCACCACCTCTTCAGTGGTTCCATCCTCAGCTTCAATCGTCACCATGTACTGCTCACGCTCAAGATCGTCAACTTCTTCATTACCTGGCTTGGTGACGCCGCCATTCCACCGCACGCGGACGATTTGCAGCGTACCCTCCGTTGGGCAGTTGTCGCCGACTGTAAGCTGACCCTCACGTTCGGGAATCCACAGGCGCTCAGGCAGAAGCTCGGCAGTGACGATGGATGGGCCGTCTGCCAGGGGAATCACATCCACGGATGCGCCGTTAAAGTCAACTGCGCCCGTCTCTGGCAATGACAGCAACTCCCCAACAACGACGACCTCTACGGGTTCATCATCGGGGGCTGCCCCGAACTCACCGATAAGGAGGGCAGTGCGGTTTTCGCCATCATCAATGGCCGGTGCCAGGATGGCGCAAACAGGCGTGGAAACGGTACCCTCAGCGGAGGTCACTTCGAAGTCTTCGGGGTCCAGTGTCGTTGTGTCGATTGGATGGGTGAAGATCACGGGCATGCCGTCCTCTCCCCCCGGGTTGTCACAGAACGGCGGCGCGGGGGGAATCATGTTGTCTAGGCCGAAGAACGCAGTCAGTAACATCGGTTCAACGTCCCAGTACTCGTCAACCTCAACGGCTTCAGCAGTGGCGTCCGTTTCCTGCGCACTGACGGGAGCCATCGCAAAAACGAGCAACGTAGCGACCAGCCCCAACATGAGGGCGGTGACGAACGGTAGTTTAGAGAGTTTATTCCACATTTTTCCTTGTTCCTTTGATTTATGGATTGAATTACGGTTATTCGCTTGTGCGCTTAGCTATCGTGCTGGCGAGCCATACCGATAGGGCAACGGTCACGCCGACCAACACAAACAGCACGGTTCTGAATTGGTCATTGTTGTCCGGGTTGGTCAGCCCATTCTCAGCGAGAAATATAACGTTCAGCACCGCGTACACACCGACGAAGCCACCTGCCACGCGCCAGGCCATCTGATTCAAACTGCCAGACGCAACGATGCCCAACCACACGAAGATCAACACATTTGACGTGATGCGGATCGGTTCGATCTGATCGGTCGCAACATGAACAACGATGTCAAACACCTGTACCAGTGCGATCACTGTGCAGAGGATATACAACATTT
>CAWUJQ010000377.1:0-4728 GCA_963922445.1 uncultured bacterium | reverse complement strand
CGTCTTTTTATACGAGGCCGCCGCACAACAAACAGGCCGCACCAACCTTGCAGACATCCGGCGTGGCGGCTACGAGACGTTGCAGGCCCGCCTAAACGACGACCCAGCCATGCAGCCTGATTTCGGGCCGTCTACGGTGGGTAAGGCGGGCGCGGTCGTGGTAGGTGCGCGGGGGCCGCTGGTCGCTTACAACGCCTACCTGAACACAGCCGATGTATCCGTTGCACGTGCCATTGCGCGGGCAGTGCGCGCATCAAGTGGTGGCCTACCCTACCTGAAGGCTATCGGCCTACTTGTGGACGGACGAGCGCAGGTTTCGATGAACGTTATCAACTTCCGTGAAACATCACTCGTCACCATCACAGAGGCGGTGCGCGCAGAAGCCGCGAAACACGGTGTAACCGTCACCGAGACTGAACTGGTGGGCTTAGTGCCGCAGGCTGCCCTGCTAGACGCCGCCCTGGATTACCTGGGCCTGCCCCGCAGCACCCGTACCCTCATCCTTGAGCAGCGCATCGGGCAGGCCACCCACGACTATCGCGAAATCATCTTCGAGTAATCAACCTGATATGAAATACACCCTGGCCTTCCTATTTACTGTTGCCGTGTTGACGGCTGCCTGCTCTCCGTCGGATTCCGAATCGTTTTCGGCAACCATCCCAGCAGCACAACAAGCGCAGGTTCAACCCACCCTAACGCCATCGCACACGCCGACGATCACGAACACCCCGACCGTAACGCCATCCCCCACACCAACCCATACCCTAACGCCCACGCTGACGCCAACCGATACCCTAACTCCTACAGCCACCCTCACGCCAACCATCACCCCCACCCCGACCAACACACTCACCCTTACGCCTACGCTATCGCCCACGCCAAGCGACACCGCCACACCAATCCCAACTGCCACCCCTGGCGGCGGCGAAAACGAACCCACCTGGACGCCCCCGCCAGAAAACCCCGGCTTTTTCATCAACGACCACTACCGGCTGCGCCGCCCGATTGCAGACGCGGGCACCAACTTCGCTGACCGCACCTACCCCTATGGCGGCACTGCTGGCGGGCGCTACCGGTTACACCACGGCATTGACATGGCAAATCCTGTCGGGGCGCCTGTGCTGTCGGCGGGCAATGGGACGGTCTACTACGCAGGAGAGGACTTAAGCGAGGTGTTTGGGGCACAGCCGAACTTTTATGGACGGCTGGTTATCATCGAGCACGACTTTCTGTCACCAGAAGGGCAGCAGGTGTACACCCTGTACGGCCACCTCTCTACCATTCAAGTAGAGGCGGGGCAGGTGGTTTCCAACGGAGATCAGATTGGGACAGTGGGCGCGTCCGGCATTGCCATCGGGCCGCACTTGCACTTTGAAGTGCGCGTCGGCAACCCGGACAGCTACGATGCCACGCGCAACCCTGAACTGTGGATTTTCCCGTTTCAGGGGTTCGGCACGCTCGCCGGACGAGTCACTGACAGTGATGGCAATTTGCTGGAAGATGTAACCGTGCAGATTGACCGAGCAACGGGCGAGGCGGGCCTGTCACGCTATGCCTACTCCTATGTGGGCAATACCGTCAACAGCGACCCTACCTTCGGCGAAAACTACACGATTGGTGACCTGCCCGCCACCTACTATGACGTGACCGTGCGCACCAACGGGCGTCGCGTCTTTCAGGAGATTGTGTACATCTACCCGAATCGCACCACCTGGCTAGAAATCCAGCTAGACCGCTAACGGCAACACGGTTTTCACACGACTCGCTCAGCATGCAGCAGCCCGCATGCCCAGGCTGCTGCATATAGAAACGCACGCGCTTATCCAGCCGCTGCGCTAATCGAACACATTAATCTCAAGTTCAATGTCGTCGTCGCCAATGTCAACGACACGCGCAACGGCTTTGGTATCGTCATCCCCTAGAATAACGATAACATTGTCGTCGCTTGGCGTGACCTCATCATCATTCGCCGTGCTTTCGTTGACATCATCCTCGTCCAGGCTGTCAAAGTCCACACCCACCAGCAAACCAACCCGTGTACCGCTAACGCCTTCGATGTCCGGGTCATCCCAGCGTATTTCTGTGTCACCAGAGAGGCGCAGCGTTTCATCATCGTCTATTTCAACGGTTTCCTCGCCCACAAAGCCCTCAACACGATAGGAGAAGTTGAACGCATTGTTGTTGGCTTCACCCGCTCCTTCTGCCACCTGATTGTTGTTGTCTGCAATAATGATCGCAGAGTAGTTGCCAAACACATCGGTTTCAAAGTCGCTGCTGAGGGTAACGGTAGTGTTACCCCCCGGCGGCAGGGAATCCACCGTTGCGGAAACAAAATTGTCTTCCGGGGGCAACGTCGCGGCGATTGAAAACGCGCCCGCCGCATTCTGGCCGACGTTGGCCACCGTAACCGTGATGGTAAACCGTTCACCACCACGGATTGGGTTGGGGCTGACGGTTGCCGCTTGAATCAGGATGTCTGGCTCTGGCGGCGGTGGCGGCGTGGGGCTAACGGCGGGCGTGGGACTGGCGGGCGGTGTGATGATCGGCAGGTCGTTCAAATTGCCCGTGATTTCGTTCAGGCTAGACAGATTCGCAATCCAGCCCTCCTGACCGCGAAATTCGATAACCAGCCAACTTGCGTCAATGTTGGTGCCCACCACCTGCACTTCCTCATCCTGGTTTAACTGGCCAATCACGCTGAAGTTGGTGCTGGGGCCGCTGCGCACGTTTTGCACACTGCTGGTGATCCGTGCGACCACAACGCCCTGCGGGATGGGTGTAGCAGTAGGCACGGGCGTGCTGAACACACTCGCCAAGTCTGCCTCGTCGCTAATCCGCTCTGAACCCGCGTAGCGGGCGCGCTGCGCGGGCGCGCCAAACTCGTTTAGCTCCACCACAAACACATTGTTACTCGTCTCGCCCGTGGGCAGCCGCGCCGGGGAAAGGCCACCCTGAACACCTATCAAACCGTCCAAAGCCAGCAGATTGCCCAGCAGCGGCCCCGGCTGTGATAGGGCTTCACTAATCATCAGCATGGAATCGGCCCCGGCAGCCGACAGCGCCAGTGGGACAACGCCAAACGTGCGCACGTAACTGCTGATAAAGTTCGTGCTGGTGGCATCCGTCGCTGCTGTAGACCAAGTTGTGCCGCCGAGAATGCTCGCAAATACCTCTGGCTGGAAGCCACCTCGGAAGCGCTGCGTCGCAGCTTGTGGGTGCGCAAATGACCCGATGTACGCCTGCGACCGCAGTTGCAAGTAGAACTGCCCCGCAAGTTCTGGATTGCCGTAGCTGATGACGGCTTGCGGGTTGCGGGCAGCAATATCAGTAACAGTGGGGGTAATCTGCTCAGCGCTCTCAATCAGGCCCAGCGTGTTCGCCGTCCCGCCCAAGGACTCGTAGGCACTGGTAAACGTCAATACCTGAATCGTCGCGTCAATGTCGAACTGCAACACATCGATGTTGGTAATCCCCAGCGAGTTGATTAGATAGTCGGCCAGCGCCTGTTCCACGAAAAAGCTAGACGCCCGTGAGCGCAGCAGCAAGTCCGTCGGATCATCCACCGTCAACGTGGCATCCGCCGCAGGCGTCAAAACCGGCACCGCGATTTCGGAGAGAATAGGAATCAACTCTGCTGCGTCTGCTGATGTTTGCGGGCCAATAATGGCAATGACATCAGCGGCGGCCAGTTGACGCGCCGCTTCGGAGACGGGCGTGTTATTTGTGGGCGGGATGAATACCAGTTCAAGCTGAAACTGTGTGCCATCGGCCCCCGTCACGCCGCCCGTTTGGTTAAGCTGACGGGCAATGAGGCGGGCACCCCGTGCCAATGCCGTATCTGGCCCGGCCAGCACGCCAATCTGAAAGCTCGGCTGCTGCGCCGCTGCACTCCCTGGGAGCGCCAACAGCAGCGCCAGCACCACACTAAGGTGAATGAACCATACACTACGCGGATAATGAAGCATATATCGACCCCGTTCCTTTATGTGTTATAATATGGGCGTGACCACAACTATTTTTTGGTGTAAATATATCATATAGCGTCGCCCACCCTCCTAACCTATAGCAAACCAGTACTGTTGTCATGATAACAAACCTCTGTTGAAGCGGCTTTTGTGGCTGGTCAACAGATTTGTTGTATGTTGGCGATGTGTCATCGCCACTATTGTTCGCATACGCTGCCGTTGGCAGCAATGATCGGGTAAGGATATACCATCATGCAGGAAGATCAAAAAAGCTACCTCACCCCAGAAGGCAAAGAAAATATCGAGCGTGAACTGGCTGACCTCATTGAAGTGCAACGGCCAGACATCGCACAAAAGCTGAAAGAAGCCGTCGCCCAGGGTGACCTAAAAGAAAACGCAGACTACCACGACGCCAAGGAGAAACAGGGCTTCATCGAAGGGCGCATTGCCGAACTCGAAGCCACTCTACGCCGCGCTGTGATTATCGAAAAGAGCGAACTCAACGGAATGGTGCAAATTGGCAACACGGTCACCATCCGCGAAGACGGCACCAAAGAGGACGAAACCTATATGATCGTCGGCAGTGCCGAAGCCAACGCCGCTGAGGGCAAAATCTCGAACGAAAGCCCCATCGGGCGCGCCCTGCTGGGCAAAAAGAAGGGTCAAAAGATCAAAGTGGAAACGCCCGACGGCAAAATCGAGTTCAAAATCCGCAAGATCGAGTGACACTCGTCGCCTATCAAAGCGAGAGACCAAAACGCCC
>CAWUJQ010000376.1:0-4729 GCA_963922445.1 uncultured bacterium | reverse complement strand
AAGATGGTACCGCGCCGGCGGGCGATGTTCCATGTTGGGTTCACACAGGAAGTGGTATACGCCCCATATGGTGTTTCTACATCGGTTGTGGCAACGGACGCCCCGTTGGGCGTCCCTACGAAAACAAGCGCGTATACTGTAGTCCGCTGCTGCCCCCGCAGCGCCTTTACGCCATCCACGAAAATCCAGCCGCTGTTTTGGGGATGACGGCCCTGTTGCCATGCCCGCAGCGCCGTTAAAATCCCGCCACTTTGCGACTTACATCACCAGGAGGAACCCTTATGCCAGCCACCATCATTGATGGAAAAGCCGTCGCCGCCCGCGTGCGTGCCCGCATTGCCGAAGACGCCGCCGCCTTCACCCAACAGCACGGCTTACCGCCGGGATTGGGCGTTGTGCTTGTGGGCGACCTCACGGCCAGCGCGACCTACGTCCGGATGAAGCAAAAAGCGTGCGACGAGGTGGGCCTCACGTCGTATAAAACGGCCCTGCCAGACGCGGCCACCCAGGAAGCGGTCGAAAACGCGGTGCGCGCCTTCAACGACGACCCGAACGTGCATGGCATTCTGGTACAGCTTCCACTGCCCAAGCACATTGACGAAGAAGCCGTGCTCAACCTCATCTCCCTGGAAAAAGACGCCGACGGCATCCACCCGATGAACATGGGCCTGCTTGCGCTCAAAGGCCGGGAACCGCTCTATACGCCTGCCACGCCCACAGGCGTCATGATGATGTTCGAGGACGCGGGCATTGACCTGAGTGGCAAAAGCGCGATTGTCATCGGACGCAGCAACATTGTTGGCGTACCGATGGCGCTGCTGCTCAACAATGCCAACGCGACGGTTACAGTCGCGCACAGCCGCACACCCAACATCCCGGAACTGGTTAAGGCGTCGGACATCGTGGTGGCGGCCATCGGGCGCACGGAGTACGTCAAGCGCGACTGGATTAAGCCGGGGGCAGTGGTGATTGACGTGGGCATCAACCGCGTTGATGATCCGTCTGCCAAGCGGGGCTACCGGCTCGTCGGGGATGTCGAGTTCGAGGGCACGGTGGACGTGGCGGGGTATTTGACGAAGGTGCCGGGGGGCGTCGGCCCGATGACCATCACCGCCCTGCTGAGCAACACGGTCAAGGCGGCGCGGCGTCAGGTGGGGTGATGTATTATTGTGTCATGATGTTGATTGAATGCGAGGCCAACAAATCATGGTAGCCATGCGACATGACGGCGAAGGCGACCCCATCCCAATGACGGTAGCGGAGTACTTCGCCTTCGTAGAGGAACAGGACATCAAGTACGAATACAAAGACGGCTACGTCTATGCGATGGCAGGCGGCACCATTCGTCATGCGGTTATCACAGCTAATGTCGGTCGGCATTTAGGCAATATGCTGGACGATGGCGATTGCACGGTTACCTCATCGGATGCGCGGATTCAGGTGGCAGTGAATACCTACCGCTACCCGGATGTGACCGTGTTCTGTGGTGACGCGGGCTATGTCGAAGGCCGCGCAGATACGCTCACCAATCCGGTGCTGCTGGTAGAAGTGGTGTCGCCATCGTCGGTTGCCCTCGATCACCGGGTGAAGCTAGAAGAGTACACGAAACTGCCGTCGTTACAGGCTTACATCCTCGTCGCTCAGGATGAAGTCAAGCTTGAGCGTTACCTCCGGCAGCCGTCCAGGGAGTGGCTCTACCAGATCGAAACGGCACTTGAGGGGACGATCACAGTGCCGCCGCCCGGTATCACGCTCGCCCTGGCCGATGTGTATCGCAAAGTCCGGTGGGATGAGCCGGAGGCGTAGTTCAGGCGCGCTGATCCGCGCAAAAGCCGTGATACACTATCCGCAAACCTGCCGGGAGGTAAAATCCCATGACACACCCACCCATCCAACTTGACGCTGACGGTGAACTCACTTTCGACGTCGAAGTCGTTGACACCAGCCAACCGACCATCCTCAAGCGGAAAGTGAATGCGATTCGGGCGTTGCCGGGCGGCGGCTTTCTACTTGCTGTGATGCAAATCGCTGGCGCAGTTGCCGCGATGGTAGCTGGCACCGTCGGCGTCTGTATGTTGATTTGGGCTATACTTGTCCCGGCCTATGTGACGTGGGAAGCCCATCAAACAGGTGTGGCCTGTGATGTGACCATGAATCTCGATGGTGATGGTTTTCGCAATGGACGCCTATTCGATGCTAACGGTAAGCGCGTCTGTACGCCGTCCAATATGTATACGGTCGCCTCTAAACAAGGCCCGACGGGGCGTTTATCCGTGGTTGATTCGCCGAACGACGAGCGCTTTGCCTTCATCACGGGGTTTGATTGGCGCGAGGAGATTAAGCTTGGCATACGAACAGATGCCGTATTCATTGCAGATAGTGACGGATCAAATCTCGTTGTCATTGATCCCCAGAATAGTTCTGAACAGAATGGCAATGTGCGTTCCCTACGCTGGGTGGATGACGAAACGGTCGCCCTACGCTATGTAGGCGGCGCAGAAGATTGCCACTATCACATTGATGGCACCTTCATTGGCTGTGAAGAGTAGCCACTGATGCATATCCGCCACGTCACCATCCACTCCTCCAACCTGGACGCCCAACGCCGCTTTTACACGCACACGCTCGGCTTCCCCCTGTTGGACGACGGCCCGGACTATCTGCTGCTGAGTGTGGGCACGTCTACGTTGATGCTGCGCGAAAATGCCGAAATGCAAATCCATCACATAGCCTTCGCGGTGCCGGAGCATCAGTTTGAGCAGGTGCTGGCCTGGACGCAAGCACGAGTCACGGTGCTGCCGTTCAAAGGCAAGCCGTTTATCGACTTCAGCAAATCGAGTTGGCAGGCGAAGTCGGTTTACTTCGAGGATATGGCGGGCAACGTGCTGGAGTTCATCGCACGGCACCGCCTGCCCGACCCGGCTGCCCCGCCCACCTTTTCGAGTCGGAGTGTACGCGGCATCAGTGAGATCGGGTTGGCGTCGCTCGATGTGCCCGCGCTCGTGGATCAGTTACAGGCGGCATTCGGGCTACCCGTGTTCGATGGCAGCCCGGACAGTAGCTTTTGCGCGTTGGGCGACGACCACGGCCTGCTGATTTGTGTGGAGGCCGGGCGCAATTGGCTGCCTACGGACAACCGCCCATCCGGTGTGTACCCGGTGCGGGTGGCGCTGGCAGGCCATCACGATCACACGCTGACGGTCGAAGGCCATCCCTACACACTGCGGAGCTTCGCGGCAGGTTAGCGCATCCGGCGGCGCAGCAACCCACCCAGCAGCAGCACCGTGATTTCATTCACCACAAACGTGACGCCAAGCGCGACCATCGCCAGCAGATAATACGGTAGCATGTTCGGCAGGGCCGTCGCGCTGTCCCGCATCCAGCCGAACAGCGGCAAGCTGAGCATAATCGTCACCACAAAGATGACCACACGCTGCCCAATCACCAAAAATGCCCCCAGTGCCTGTACCAGCGTTCGATTGCGAAAGTATGACCAACCCAGCGTCGCCACGATGTGCCCCAGGGCGATCATCTGCACGTATTCCAGAACAAGCAGCGCCAACATCAGCAGCACCAACGGCAGGTTAAGCAGCCCAAAAACCAATGCCAACTGCGCCATCGGTTCCACAATCCCTACATTGTGGATGCCGCCAAGCAAGCTGTTGTACAGCATCCCTATTTGCGTGTTGTGATGACCGACCCCCGTCGCCGTGGTCGTGCTGGTGGCAGACAGGATGTACAGCAGATAGAACGGGGGCGTAAACAAGCTGTTGCGCACAACGTAGGTCAGCATTCCCGCGCCCATCAAGCCGATTAAAATGCGCCCCGGCCAACGCGCCCGTCGGTTGGACTGCGGCGGGGACTGCCGCACATAGACCGCCGCCATCTTGGCATAGGCATCGTTCGCACCACCCGGCGTCACCGCAAGTAAATCAAAGCGCTCGCCGTCCACTTCTTGTTGGATAATCAACCCGGCCCAACTCACCGCTCCACCCGCAATCGTCAGGCCAATAATCGGGATGAACACCAACACGCCCACCAGGTACGGCCCCATCGTCATATACAGCCACGTCACGACCAGCACAAACGGCAGGCGCATCAACATAAAATCGGCGATACGCATCCGGCGGGAGTAGGGGGCGGGCCGGTAGTCCGCAACAATGGAGGTGTCAGCGGGTGGGTCATCCCGGAACATCAACGCATTCATCCAATACAGCCACCGCTTTTGCACGCGCATCTTTTGGCCGTTGTGCATTACCGTGGTAATCGGGTGACGGGCTACATCGGCTTGCAGCGCGTTCCAATGGCGCACTGACGCCGGACGTAACCGCATCAGCATACGTCGCCAGTCGATTGCGGCGCTTTTGTGAGGTTGAAGGGGCGTTGTTGTGCCCGGTCGCACATAACGGGTCATGGGTGGTTCTTTGTCGCCAGCAGGGATAGTCATCTTACACCGCAAATGACACCAGCGGCGGCGGAACTAACATAATCCTTGCAAAAATGCCTGCTGCTGCAACCACTTTCGGCTGAGTGCGATAACGCATCTTTTGAGAGCTTCACAGGTTTATCACACGTCACTCCTCACGAATCACATCTCCCCAATGTGGTTCAGTGTGGTTCTGAAGGTTTGTGCGCGCAAATCGACTCGAAGGAAAAACATCAACCGCCCCAGGTACTTGCCATATACGAACAGGTGTGCTTAAATATAAGCGATGATGCAATGCTATCG
>CAWUJQ010000375.1:0-4751 GCA_963922445.1 uncultured bacterium | reverse complement strand
CGGGCTGTGCGGCGGCGCTCGCCACGCAAACCGGGCGGCTCGGCTATCTGGGGCCACTCATCAATGCGGAAACGCGGCGGCTGGCATCATCGGCGTATTTGGGTGCCCACCACTGCTACGACCAATACCGGGATGACATGGAAACCCCGATGTCGTTCCGCGTGGAGTGGGTGGGCTTCTGGTTTTACCTGGATAGCACGCTAACCAACAATCCCCGTGTGATGTCGTTTTCCATGTACAACAGCGGGATCGATGTGGTCATCAGTGGCATTGACACACCCACAGCGCTTGAAGTGGCCCAGGAGTTGCAGGACGACGGTGAAGACGTGTATGCCACTGCCTACGACTCGCTGGCACCCTGCGAGGCCTTCGCGGATGCTTGTTTAGGGGCGGCGTTTTACAACTGGCGCGGCGTTTACGGGGATGCGCTGCAACAGGTCATTGACGGCGAGTGGACGCCGTCTTGGGACTGGGCTGCCCCCAATTGGACGTACTTTGATGACCCCACCCAGACGCCTATCGGTTTTGTGACGGGCGCGGCCTTCCCAGAGGAGCAGACCGACCATCTGCAAGCGTTTATCCATGACATGGCCGAGTACACCACCAACCCATTCGTGCCGACCAGCTTCCCGGTTTGGCAAGGGCCGCTGCGCTTGCAAGATGGCACCATCCTCGCCGCTGAGGACGAACTCGTCAATGTGCTGGATGTGTGGTACCTGCCGCAGTTGCTTGAGGGCATGGACGGCGAGAGCTTCCAGTTTCAGTTGGGCCTGGACGCAGGCGGTGAGTAGCATTTGTCACTGAGCGCACCTGCCGCCCTGAAATTCGTTATCGGCGTCGCAATCCTGTTGATTGCGGCGTTTTTGCGCGTCCACCTGCTGGGCCTGGATGTGCGCTTTCACCCGGATGAGGCGCTGTTTGCGTCGTTTGCACGGGATGCCGCCGTGCGTGGTGAGTGGTTGCTGCCTGGTAACCTGGACAAGACGCCGCTGAGTATTTACCTCCAGGCGGGGTTTATGCTGGTGATGGGCAACCGCTGGGATGGCGCGGTGTGGGTGCTGGACGCGCAGCACGGGGAGTTTGTGGCGCGATTGGTTGGTGTTTATGCCGGGGTGCTGCTGGTGGCGGTCACTGCGCGCCTGGCCCATACCCTCACGCGGACGCCCCGCGCCGCGTTGATTGCTGCCCTGCTGATGGCGCTATCGCCGTATGGCATTGCCTTTAGTGCATCAGCATTTACTGACGTGCCGATGGTACTTTTTGGGGTGATCGCAGTGTGGGCAGGCTTTAGCGGGCGCGGCCTGTGGGCGGGCGTGGCCCTGGCGTTGGCGTATGCCTGCAAGCAGCAGGGCGTATTGTACGCGCCGCTGGTGGCGGTCGGGTTGTGGTTGTCTTTCTTCACCTCACCCCCTGGCCCCCTAGCCGTTGGGAGAGGGGGAAGACGGGATGGGTTACGTCCGGGGGAATCAAGTCCCCTCTCCAGTTGGAGAGGGGATTTAGGGGTGAGGTGGAGCGCACAAATACACTACACCGTAATAGCGTTCATCGCCGGGGTTGTGCCCTTAATCGTGTGGGATTTAGCGCGGCCTCATCCATCGGTGCTGCTGTTGGCCGTGCAGAACAACGCGCCGGAAAACGCCCTTGTGCCACCGGCAGGCTGGCTGCCGCGCTTAGGGGCATGGTGGCATCTGGCACAGTGGATGTTTGGCGGGGCGCTGCTCACAGCGATTGTGTTGCTGATGGCTGGGGTGGGGGCTGCACACGGGTCTGCTCCACTCCGCTGGAAAGGGATTTACGTCATCGGTTACGTGCTGCTGCACCTGCTGGTTCCGCTCAATGTGTATGACCGCTATGTGCTGCCCGTTGTGCCGTTGGTGGCTGTGCTGGCGGCATCGCTCCACGCGCATAGAATCCATTCGGACGCGCAGAAGCGCGTCCCTACAGGCCGTTTTGCCGTAGGCATGGCCTTCTGGCCGTTTGTGGTATTGGTGATTTTCCTGTTTGGTGGTGCATGGGCCGCTGCGAATAACCGTCTGCCCATTGGCGGGGACAAAGGCCAGCACGACGGCATCATCGCACTGGCAGACTACCTCAACGGGCGAGAGTTCGGCGCAATTGTGTATGACCGCTGGCTGGGCTGGGAACTCAATTACTACCTGGGCGGCTGGACGGACAAGCGCCGTGCCTACTATCCCACGCCACAGGCAATGGCGACAGACCCCGCCCTCAGCGTGCCAGATGTTGCGCCGCGCTATCTGCCTGCGCCCCGCACCACGGATGTGACCCCCTGGCTGAACGCACTCGGTGAGGTGGGCTTTATAAGCTGCGTTGGCTATCAGGATGCTAACTTTGTTGTGTACGTCCTCAGTCGTCCGTCGGCGGACGGCGAAACTTCTGCAGCCGCCTTAGCGAGGGCTGCGTGCTATCGTCCCGTGCGTCGCTGACGGGGAGCGGACGGTCGGCCTTGACGGTGAGGCTGTGATGCTGCGCCCAGGTGAACTCAAATTCCGCCAGCCACGCCAAATCCTTTTCCAGCAATTGCAGCGTGCGGTCATACAAACTGGGTTGCACGTCGAAAAACTTGGGTTTAGCGGGCGGGTTGGCCTGCGCGCGCTTGTTGCGCTCAATTTGACGATTGAGTTCGAGCCGCCGCTGGTAAAGCGCATCCTGCACTTGTGATGGGGGCAACAGATGCGCGACAAGCAACGCTAAATCGAAGGTGCCGATGCCGCCGCGCCCATGCACCAGCATATCCACAACCGTCGTCCGCAGGATGGCCTGTCCGGCTGGCGTTACGCTGTAGCGCTTGCGAGCGGAGCGCAGGTCTTCCCACGGGAATTCGCTGCTGACGAGGTTATCGTTTTCCAGTTTGCTCAGCAGGTGATACACCGAGGCATCGCCAATGGGCACCCAACGGCGCAGCCCACGCTGGTCGATGACCTGCTGTACCTCGTGGCCATAACGCGGCGTTTCTGCCACGATGCTTAAAATCACCAGTTCACTATCATGCATAATCGTCTCCTCCACCCGTTTGCAACACTAAGCGCATCTTCATCAAAACACAATTTGCCCGCGAAAGCAATTTGAGGTGACCAGGGGCGGGGTATCGGTTAGAATCGGGGAACCTCTGTCGCTGTTTGGCCGTCTCAGGTATGGTATAGAGGACTTTCGTTTACGTGACACCCAGGGAGAAGGCATTGACGATGAAGCCACGCTGGTTTGTACTGCTCTTGTTAACGATGATGTGGGCCGCAGGCTGCACCCGCGACGCAGGCGTAGAGCCGTTTGAGCCGGTGCCCACCAGCGCGGACGCCGCCAACAGCACGTCGATTCCTGCGGCAACGCCGACCGACGTTGAAGCCATTGACGCTGATGCGCAGGCCGCCGCAACCGATGACGTAGAACCGCCAACTGACGCACCTGCTGAGGCGACCGAAGATGAACCGGCATCACCCACCCCAGCAGAAACCGACCTCCCGATCATTACGATTACGGACACACCCGCCCCGACGGAAACCGACCTCCCGCCGACGAATACCGTACCGCCGTCGCCCACCACGCGGCCAACCAGCACGCCGGCTGATGATGATACCGCCGACGCCATGAGCGAAGGCGACGGAGAGGCGATGGTAGACGCATCCGATGCCGATGCGATGGAAGAAGGTGACGACGACATCACCTCTACCCCTGCACCCGGCTTCACGCCCATCTCACCGGGGAGTGACATCGTCAACCCGCCGACGAGTACCCCGCGCCCAACCAGCACGCCCGTCGTGACGGAAGGCGCTGATGATGAAGACCCGTTGATTACACCCACCCAGGACGGCGAACTCGCAGGCGTCCCGCAGACGGACGACGGCTGCACGTATACCGTCAGTGCGGGTGATAACGCCTATCGCATCGCGGTGAACAACAATATCACGCTCACGGAACTGCGCAATGCCAATGATTTGGTGGGTGAAGCACCGATTCTGCAAATTGGGCAGGTGTTGGAAATTCCAGGTTGTGGCCAGGGCACGGATGTCAACACGATTCAGTCCACAGCCGACGATGACGACGAAGATAGTGAGACCGTCACGCCTGATGGCCTGACGCCGTACACCGTCACGGCAGGTGACACCCTGTTGGCGATTGCCCGCCGCTTCGACACGACCATCAACGACATTGTGGAAGCCAACAACCTCGCCAACCCGGACTCGCTGTCCATTGGCCAAGAACTGCTTATCCCAGAAGGCAGCGCCAGCGAGTAGGTCACACAGTCAGGTATACGCCAGGGCAGCGCGGTGGGGTCGGATGCTTCGCCACGCTGCCCACCACTGATGCGAATAGGGTTAGTCTTTGCCGAAGCGGTTGCGGAGGTATTCCAGCGCTATGCGGTCGATTTTGTCGGTATCGCCGTTAATGTGCCAGCGCTCTTCCAGGTTTTCGTTGCCAACCAATGCCCAAAACGCCTGCTTGGTGAGTTCGTCCCAGGTGCCGTCGGCGTCTCCCTGCATGTAGTCCATGTCAATGAGGATGGTTTGAAGCTCTGCTGCGATGTCGGCGGTGATGGTCCATTGGTCTTCCGGTTTGGGCGCGCCAAAAAACAGATGATGGGCGGTCACTAGATTGCTGAGCTTGGCGACAGGCTCAGGGTCATCATCAACACGTAAATCAAGGTAGCGGTCGGTGTCCCCGCCATAGCCGCCGCCGGGACGCACCACGAGCAGGCCAGCGCTTTGTTTGCCGCGCTTGTCACCGCCTGCGCGGTC
>CAWUJQ010000374.1:0-4757 GCA_963922445.1 uncultured bacterium | reverse complement strand
ACACGGGGTACAGGGGTGTAAACCCCTGTCGGGAGCGCGAGGGCAGCGCCCTCGTAGCCATTAACTTGACGGGCGCGGCGCGCCATTCACCTAGATGCCGTTTTCTCAATCACCAGCAGATGCGACAGGCCCACCACATCCGCAGGCGTGTTTTCCAGGCGATATAGCCCATCGCGGACGAGCTTCGCCGGACTGCCCATGCGGGCAATCAGGTTGTCATAGCCGCCAAACACCCGGCTGTGATGCACCACCCGGTGCGGTGTGCCCGCGAACAAGCGCTGAATGCCTTTGGCAGTGTAGGCGCGCACATGCGGTGCAAGGCGGTCACGCAGCGCGTTTGGCAGGTAGTTGATGAGCGGTGTGTTGCCAAAGTGATACTCACCGCGCCAGTAGTGGCCGTGCGTTTCAAACGGATACCAACGATTGGGCGCAAACAACACCAACCGACCGCCCCCACGCAGCACGCGCACCATCTCACGCGCTGCTTGGTAATCGTTGTCAACGTGTTCAATCACTTCATGTGACAGGATGAGGTCAAAGGTGTCGTCGGGGTAGGGCAGCACCTCTGCCGCTGCGACAAGCGCGTGGGGGGTTTGCGCCCGCGCTTCGCCAACCCGATCCAGTTCGATGTCGAACGCCTCAACGTGCGTCGTAAACTGATGCCGAATTTGCCCAGAGTATGCGCCGTTGCCGCAGCCCGCTACCAATACATGCGACTGCTCCGTGAGCAGCCCCCACCTGGCGATCATTGCCAACCGCCGCTCTTGGCCAGCGCGCCAAACATAGCTCGGCTCACCGCGCAGGGCAGCCAGCCTGGAATGGGTCGCCATTAGCGCATTGCTGCCAGTTTGAAGCGGTCGCGGCGCTGCTTTTTGGGCTGTTCTGCCTTGCCCTTGCCGCCCGTCGGGTCAATCGGAATGAGCGCGGTAATGGTCGTGCCATCCCCAATCCGGCTCTCAATGGTCACGGTGCCGTCTAGCAGCGCAATCTGATCTTGCAGGTTCTTCATCCCCAGGCTGTTGCGATGGTGCGCTTTTTCCATCTCCCGCTCAACATCAAAGCCCACGCCGTCATCGGCAATTTCCAGCATAATCGTGTCTTCATAGGTGGTCACACGCACCTGAATAATGGAAGCCTGCGCGTGCTTGCGGGCGTTGTTCACCGCTTCCTGCGTGATGGCAAAAATGGCGTCTGACTGCGACATCGTCAGTACCGCCTGAGCGCGATTGCTGACAAGAACCTCCACATGCTGGTCATACACCGCGTCGTACTTGTCCGCGAGTTGTTCCAGCGCGCTTACCAGGCCGTCTTCACTTTCCAGCGCCAGCGGACGCAGCGTGTACAGCATCAACCGGATTTCGTTAGTCGCCTGCTGCGCCATCTCTTTCACACGCGTCACCTCAATCGGTACCTCATTTGGATTATGCTGCATCGACAGTTTGATGATGTCCATGCGCTGCACAATGGATGACACAATTTGGGTTGGGCCGTCGTGCAAGTCGTTGGCAATGCGCTTGCGCGCCTCTTTTTCCATGTCGATGATGTTTGCGTTCTTCTCTGCCAGGTCTTGATACAACGCCGCATTTTGTAGGGCAATCGTCGTCTGCGTGCCAATCGCCTCCAAATACGTTGTGTATTCCGGGTTGAACGCGTTCGACTTGCGGCTGCCAAAAATCATCACCCCATAGTTGTCATAGCCCGCACGCAAAGGCACCACCACAATCGAGCGCATGGTGCTTAGCGTGATGAACTCACTGAGTTCGGCGTCCTTGCGAACCGGGCCGTGAAAAACAGGCTCCGCTCGTACTAGCGTCTCCCGAATTACACCCCGCTTACCCGGTGTCGAACGGCCTCGGTCACTGCGGGCCATACCCTGCCCGGTAACCGTATATAACGTGTGCGTTTCTGGCTGAAACAACAACACCATCGCCACAAAGTTGCTCACCGCGTGGTCGTACATCGCCAAGCGGCCCACACCCAAGGCTGTGTCTAGCACACGCTGGTAGTTGAGCGACGAGCTCAGGTCTTGTGCCATGCGTGCGATGGCCCCGGTGCGCTTTTGTAGCTCTTGAATCAGCAGGTGCCGCTCTTCAGCCGTGATAGACAGTTGGCGGTGACGGCTGTCAGCGTCGCGCATCTGAAAGTGCGACATAACCGCTACACCCAGCGCCGTGACAGCGCTAATCAGCACGGGTATATCCCATGAAACGAACTCCTGCGACAGGTTGGCAAACCCGTTCAACAGCCCGCGCCCCACAACGGCGATGCCCACCGTTACCACAATATCGACCACGGCCCACCCAATCGGCAGCCGTATCGCGGTGATCCCCAACAGCCCTGTCAGCGCCACCATCACCACTATCGGCTCGGTGTGGATGAGTGGCATGAGCGCGCCGAACATCACCCAACCGCCTAACATCACAATCCACCGGGTGTGCGCCGCCAACACGGGGATAAGAATAAACATCGCCAGCAGCAAGTTAGCCAGCAGGCCAAAGGTTGACGCAATGGCCAGGTCTTGAACGGAGTTGGGGGGCGTGCCCCCCAACGGCGCAAAGTAGATCAACAGCCCAATGGCTATTAAGTAGACGAGACGTAACCCAAATATTGTCCAATCTGGGGCAGTGTATAGGGGCACGGAGTCTTTCTGGATTGACATGAACGCTTTCGCCTGTGAGCTATACCCGTTAGTACTACGGTACCATGCCTTCGGGTGTTTGTCTGTAAAACAACAATGCCAAGTGTACAAGATTATACGCTTGTCATCAGCACCAAAGTCATCGGCAGGTGGCATCCCCCCCACCATGCGACTATAATTGCTAGCAAGTTGGGCTTAGTACCGCACCGGATGGACTGGACACCCGTATGAGGAATATTGATTCCCTTGAAGGCTTACAAGTTGGGCAGTATGAACTGCGCAAGCTCGTCGGTAGCGGCGGGATGGGTGCCGTTTACCGGGGCATACAAACCAACCTCAAGCGCGATGTGGCGGTTAAGGTACTTAGTAACCGGCTCATCAACAATGCAGACTACGTCGAGCGATTCAACCGCGAGGCGTATATCTCCGCCTCGTTAGAACACGCCCATATTGTACCCATTTATGACTACGGCATCGAAGGCGACATCAACTATGTGGTGATGCGCCTGCTGACGGGTGGCTCGCTGGAAGCCCGTATGCGCTACGGGCAAGAGTCTGACCGCCCGCTGCCATCGGTCAACGAAATTTTAGAAGTGCTGCGCCAGCTCGCCGATGCGCTCGATTATGCCCACGGGCGCGGCGTCGTTCACCGTGATATTAAAGCCAGCAACGTGATGTTTGACGAGCAGGGCAACGCCTTCCTCGTGGACTTCGGCATTGCGCGGCTTGTTGAGGGCACCAGCCGCTTAACCGGCACCGGCATGACGGTGGGCACGCCCACATATATGTCACCGGAGCAGTGGCGCGGTGAAAGCGCCGTCCCTGCCTCTGACCAGTATTCACTTGGGGTGATGGCCTTTGCCCTGCTCACGGGGCAGCTTCCGTTCGACGCCCCCACACCGTTTGCGCTGCTCAACATGCACCTGCACGAAACGCCACCCACGCCGCAGTCGGTTCGGCCAGAGTTGGGCAACGCCTTGCAGCCGGTGTTCGAGCGTGTGCTGGCCAAACAACCCGAAGATCGTTACCCGTCTGCCACGGCATTCGTGCAAGCTTTACAGGCCAATGCGCCTGATATTAACCTGCAAGAGGACTTGCACCAACACACAGGCTTCTTCACAACGCAAATACCCGTTGCCGACGTCGTGCGACCGACGTCGGTGCCTGTATCCGAGGAGATGCTGAACAAACCCACAACTGCCGCACCCACGCATCCCAACCGCCCACCAGAGCTAGAACGGCGCGTTACCGAGTTGCTGAGTACCAGCCAACAGCAGCAGGCTGCTGCCACAAATCAACGCGGGGGTGGTTTTTTCGCGGGTATTGCAACGGGCGCGTTGATTTTGCTGATTTTAGCGCTGCTGCTTGTGTCGTTTATCCAAAGCCGTGGCGAAGACCCTGGCGGGCTATTTGTCGCGATGGGGCTAGTTCAGGTGCCAACAGAAACCCCAACACCCACAGCAACCCTCACAGAAACGGCCACCGCTACCCCTACCGAAACGCCAACGGAAACCGCGACCGAGACGGCCACCAACACACCCACGCTGACCCATACGCCCATTCTCACGCCGCAGGCCATCAGCATTCGCAGCAACATTGTTGTGCGGCGCGGCCCCGGCAATGAATATGGGCTGCTGCGCACTTTAGACGCCAACGAAGCCGTTGACATCGTCGGCATTAGCGAGGATGACGAGTGGTATCAGGTTGCATTCCCTGATGGTGAGGCGGGTTGGATTCGCATTTCGTCGTCGTTTGAAGCCGTGGGCAACCTGAACAGCATCCCAGTGGCCCTGGCCCCAACAGAAATCGTCGCGCTCACATTAACCGCAACCACCACCGACACCGCGACCGCCACACCGACCCATACCCCCACAGCAACCCACACGCCGTCACATACACCGACGGACACCGCCACCCCGTCGGATACCGCCACGCTGACGCCGACGGCAACCGAGACAGCGACCCGCACACCGACAAGTACAGCTACACCGTCCGACACACCCTCGGACACGCCCACGCCGTCCGATACACCGACCGATTCCGATACTCCAACCGATACTGTCACTCCGTCGGACACGCCCACCCCGTCCGATACGCCGACGGACACCGCGACTCCGTC
>CAWUJQ010000373.1:0-4760 GCA_963922445.1 uncultured bacterium | reverse complement strand
AAAGGTCAGCTCGCAGTCATACAGCCGCATAGAGGCCACCTACTTTTTCTTCTTGCTTTTATCTTTATCAATGTTGGCTGCGAAGTAGGCTTTACATTCGTCTGTGGCCCTTTGCAAAACGGCATGGAATTCGTCAGCCGCACTTTCCCGTCTGGATTGTAAATACTCTGCTAGCTCGTCACCTATCAACACCTGTCCCTGGCGGGTGCTGCCCTCACGCAGCAGCACAGGGATCACGCGCTCCGCCGCCGCTATTGCGTCACCGACGCGGACCGGGTCGGTGCCTTCTGGCTGTAATTCGTCGTAAAGGCGCTGCGTGAACAGCAAGTTACTGAAGATTTCACCGTCACTGAGGATAATGGCGACGATGTGGTTTTTCACGGTGCCGCCACGTGTGGTTGTTGCCCCATAGCGCTCTGTCCGCATGATATTGTTCAACACGTAGAAGAACAGGTTCGTGGTCAGGTCGCGTGTGGTTATCACCGCCGGGAAGAACACCTGCGGCTTAACGTGGTCTTGCTGGTTGATGCGTGAGGTCACAACACCGCGCTTGGACATCGTTCCATCTTCATAGGGCGCATTCAGGGTGAAGACCTCGTGGCTGACGGCATAGTCGGTCAGTGAAAACGCGGTGTCACTGTAGACTTTGCTTTTCTCGCTGCCACCGTCGCCCACCGCAAAGCCATAGGTGATGCAATCCGCACAGCGCTTGCACGAGTTTTCGTTGTAAACACATTCATCGGCTATCAGGCCCAGGTTGCGCAGCAGCTCACGTCCGTTCAGGCGTTCGGGGGTCGTCTGCTTGCGCTTGAACAATGTGATGCGCGTCAGCGGGTCGGTATTCTGCTCACCGGCAGCAACCCTTGCCCGGTTCAGTTCGCCGTCCGTTTGGAAAAGCGCATAGCCTTTGGTTTCCCGAAGCATAACGATATGTGCATATTTGCCCATCGGGCGGTCTGGTAATGCGGTGTGGAAAAAGTCTGTGTTCAGCATGATGGTCAGGTTCCTTTGTTGGTGTTTGGGTAAGCTGGGTTAGTTGTCGTCTTTAGTTGCAGTCTCGGCCTTGTATTTGGCCCAGCCCTCACGTACTGCGTCTATGTAGTAGACTTCGCATGCGCTGCGCAGTAGGCTTAACTGTTTGCCGCGCAGTGCCGCTGTGTCCGTCTTAAACACACCAATGAAGATGTCTTTTACAAACTTCTCGCAAAAGAGCTTCATTTCTTCTTGTCTGCTGTGGTCAACAAACGCTTTCGTCTCACTGCTATCCAGACGATCCTTTAGTTGTCCACGTGTCAAACCAATAAGCGCTTCCTCAGACGGAAACAGGTCTGGATTGGCTTCTAAAACAGCATCCGCAACAATGTTGAGAGGACGTAGCAGCGTGTAGCTACTAGCACGGTAAGCCTCGTTTACCTTGTAAAACTGATAGTAAAGTTGAGCTAGTTCTCGTGCATGATCGAGCATGACATCTCCTTGTGGATTGAAAAGGTCTTCTGCGTAGTAGATATAGCGCTTAATCTTCGCTGGCGTCATAGCTTTGTGTTTTTCGTCTTCGCGTTCCTGCTTTTTAAGGTAGTGGAACACGTACAACGGCGACTCGCACAGCGCGTTGGCGATTGGCCCAAAGCGCTGCCAGTGTTCTTTGGGCGGGTCGTATTCGGTATCCAGGTGAATGAGGTACGCGGCGACGAGCCGTGCCAGCATCTTATCGTCCCGAATCTGGTCAATGTGGGGGCGTGTGTGCTGCATGATGCCTTGCAATGCCGAATGCACGCCATCGAACCATAGTGTTTCGGGCAGGTCAGCGGCTTCTAGCATGAGCGGCACCCCGCTGTCACTGGCGACCACTTTCACGTCCAGGTTGACAGCCATCACCAGCGCCAGGAAGGCAGGCAGCACCCAGGATTCCGTTTCGGTGGGTTCCAGGTTACGGAAGCCTACCGTAAAGAATGTCGCCTGGGCGGTGCTGCCATAGCGTAGTACGCGCTGGAACTTGGATTCGTCGATTTCGCCTTCGGGCCGCAGTAGGAATGCATCCACGCGCTGCCAGAAAGCTACATCGTCCAGGGCATCCTGATTGCGTAAAGCACGCCATAGCTCACTATCACTCAGGCGCACGGCCTTAACCGCATCATACGCTCGTTTGACGATGGTCAGCGTTTCTGGTGAAAAGAAATACGAGGGGTAAAATGACAGATAGCGGATGCGCTGGTTTTCTGCTTTGCTGCCTGTTGTCATATTCTCAACATCAATGAATAGCTGCCGAAGAAGCTGCTCGAATCCGCAAATGGAACACACATGCCGTTTATTCTCACGCGCACCAATTGCTAAACGCTGCGTATATACCCCGGGCTGAAAGGCAACTGTGTTCGCAAGTTGCTTTCTCACGCTGTAGCTGTCGCCACATAGCGCGCAAACAGGTTGACTGCGCGGTGCCTTTGCTCTGACATAGCGCTCTAATTCATCTGCGAGCGTATTAGTTTGGCTCCGACCACCCTGAACAGTCAGCACTGATTTAGTATAGTTCTTTAAGTCATCCCAGGTTTCTTGATTGGCGTCGGCACTGTCTGGTAGTTCTTGGGGCAGATCTTGTGCTAGCTGCTCAGAAAATTGTTTGAGCGCTGCAATAACGTCATCCGGCTTGATACCCGCTTGACGTTCGAGAGCATGTGCTGCCGCCCAATACCACCGATGCCTAACACCAGTTCCCCGTTGTTGATAAGTACGGAGGTCTTCATAGTTGGGGCGCATATCATGGATACCCCAACTGTCAAAAACAAAGTCAATGTACGGATTGACCAAATTAGGAGCACGCTCCTCAAATTGAATTTCTAGAAGGCTAGCCCATTCTGCCATCTGTCGCAGGCGCGTGTCATTTTTGTCCTCTGTGGTTGTGGGCAAGGCATCGGTATGAGGCCAATCTGACTTTTCCAGAAATTCCATATATTGTGGCGCGTTGCTGCGAATTTGCAGAACGAGTTTGTAGCTGTTTCTGACGGTTTCCCGTAGCCCGAACAAGTCGTAAAAGATATCGTTGAATCGCAATCCATCTTTGTTCAGTTGGATGCCAACGCCCTTCGCAATGCTTCTCTCACCTGCGATCTGACGAATGTTCTCAATGACCTGTACCACCAACTCGTCCACCTCCGGCATCGCCGGAGCGTCATATCGCTCCAGGTAGACCACGCCGCTGGGTGCATATAGCAGCGGCACACGTAGGTCAGAGACCAGCGCGTCCATTGCGGCATTATGGATGAAGTTCAGCAGCAACCCGCGATTTTCCGCAACGTGGTGATAAACCAACCGTGCCACAGGCTGCTGAAGTGTTTCGTCAAAAGCGAGGTCTTCAGCAAACAGCTTGCGAATGGTTTGATGGGCCACAACATCGCGGGGTGTGGGCGCGATGTAGGCAATCAGATCAGCCATGCGGCTCACCCAGGTGATGGGATTGCGCTTATCGATATCAAGGGTCTGCCGGGGCAGCAAGCGCGGGGCATGGATTGTCCCTTTCAATCGCTGGGTATTCGCAGCGATGTAAATCAGGTCGTGCAGGTAGCGCTCCGGCCCGCCAACCGGTGCCAGGAAGACATCCAGGCCGAGATTCGCGCACCACTCACGGAAGATGTCCTCCAGAACGGGTATCTGGCGCTCGCTGGGCGCTTCACCTTTTTTGAACTCCTTCGCTACGAGTGCCTTTTCCACATCCTCGATTTTGCTGTAGTCGTGGAGCATGTACCCGGCGATAAACAGCCGCTCGCTTGTCTCATCCCAATCCTGAAATGCGGGGGCTGCCCATTCAGCCAGCAAACGGGCCACTCGCAGCGCTGGCAGCATCCCGTTGATGAGGTGGGCACGCAGCGTCTGGTCACGCTTATACCGCACGGTGCCTTGCATCCCCTCAGCCGTCCGTTCCTGAAAGAACGCACCGCCTTTGGCGGCCTTCAGCGCAAACCGATCACTGAGTTCGCCAACCACATGCTCACCGAAGTCTTCAAGCACGGCGTCCCCGGCCACTGCATCAAGGAACAGCGCCTGAAACATTGGCATTCGTTCCCGCAGCAGTAAGGCAGGGTCAACGGCTTCAAGGTCATCATCATCCGCCTCGTCAAGCGGAAGCTCTTCGTCATCATGCTCATCGTATTCCATATCATGTGAGTTCATATCAGTCCCTACTTTCTACACTTACCAGATAAACGCGCTGTCGGCTTTGCGCCGATACAGAACGGAGTCAACAAGAAGTGCATCTCGACCGAAAACGACTGTCCCTGACAGGCCATTCCGCGCCGTGAATGGGAACAGTTCGATTTGATAGCTCAAGCGCAGCAGCCGTCGAACAAGATCAGGGTCTTTATCCACAATGAGGAGCGTTACTAGCACTCGTTCGTACAGTCTCTTATTCAATGCCTGCAATTCTGGCACACCCGCGCACAAAATGCGAAAACGATTTTGTTCGATTACCTCATCATGGCGTTCTGGCGGCACCACTGCATCTAATTCAATGCCAACTTTGCGGTGTTCATCACGCCAGCCAGCCAGCCGATAAGCCGCCAGTGGATCGCTCTTTTCCAGGGATTGTGTGTCTTGGCCGCGTCCGCGTGCCGTCTCATACATATTATTCAGGGGGATGGCTTGCAGGTTGGCATCGCGCAGCAGCGTCATAAGGTTATAGCTGACGACGTGCTGGCTGTTTGTATCCGGGTCCTGGACGAGTGCTGTAAATTCACTGCCTCCACGAAAGGCCGATGCAACCTTTATAGTAT